>CALUJN010000048.1 GCA_944320985.1 uncultured Alistipes sp.
GCGTCGGGGCGCTCGTAGCGGATGATCTTGGCGACGTACTCCAGCGTCAGCGGCTCCATGTAGACCTTGTCCGCAATGTGCGTATCGGTCATGATCGTGGCGGGGTTCGAGGTGATCCTTGCCAATTCGAACCCTGCCACGATCATGACCGACACGCACATTGCCGACAAGGTCTACATGGAGCCGCTGACGCTGGAGTACGTAGCGAAGATCATCCGATATGAGCGTCCCGATGCCATCGTTCCGGGACTGGGCGGGCAGACGGGTCTGAACCTGGCGGTGCAGTTGGCCAAGAAGGGCATTCTCAAGGAGTGTCAGGTGGAGATCCTGGGTACGTCGTTCGATTCGATCGAGCGGGCCGAGGACCGTGAACTCTTCAAGGAGCTGTGCGAATCGCTCGGGGAGCCGGTGCTTCCGTCGGAGGTTGCCAATTCGATCGAGGAGGCGGTTTCGATCGCTGCGAAGATCGGTTATCCGGTGGTGCTGCGTCCGGCCTTCACGCTGGGCGGCACGGGAGGCGGCTTTGCCGATGACGAGGCGCAGCTGCGTGAGATGATGCGCAACGCCCTGGCCCTTTCTCCCGTACACCAGGTGCTCGTCGAGAAGAGCATCAAGGGCTACAAGGAGATCGAGTACGAGGTGATGCGCGACCACAACGACACGGCCATCAGCATCTGCTGCATGGAGAATATCGATCCGGTGGGAATCCACACGGGCGACTCGATTGTTGTGGCTCCGAGCCAGACGCTCACCAACAAGGAGTTCCAGATGTTGCGCGATTCGGCGCTGAAGATCATCCGTGCGCTGAAGATCGAGGGCGGCTGCAACGTGCAGTTTGCCCTGGACCCGCTGTCGTTCAAATACTACCTGATCGAGGTGAATCCGCGTGTGTCGCGGTCGTCGGCCCTGGCTTCGAAGGCCTCGGGATACCCCATTGCACGTGTGAGTGCGAAGATCGCCGTGGGATTGACCCTGGACGAGATCCGCATTGCCAATACGCCGGCCTCGTTTGAGCCGACGCTGGACTATGTGGTGACGAAGGTTGCCCGCTTCCCGTTCGACAAGTTCTCGGACGCCTCGAACAAACTCGGAACGCAGATGAAGGCCACGGGTGAGGTGATGTCGATCGGCCGCACGATGGAGGAGTCGCTCCTGAAGGCTGTGCGCTCGCTCGAGACAGGCGTCTGCCACATCTACCACAAGAAGTTCGATTCGTGGTCGAACGACGACCTGCTGGACTACATCAAGATCGGTACGGACGACCGCCTCTATGCCATCGCGCAGTTGATCCGCGGGGGTGTCGACCTGGCGCTGATCTACGACAAGACGAAGATCGACATGTTCTTCCTCGAGAAGTTCAAGAACATCGTGGAGTTCGAGAAGGTGCTCCGTGCGCATCCGATGGATGTCCAGACGTTGCGCGATGCCAAGCGCATGGGCTTCAGCGACAAGTATATCGGACAGTTGTGGGGCCTCTCGCAGCATGACATGTACCGTCTGCGTGAGAAACACGGGATCTTCCCCGTCTACAAGATGATCGATACGTGTGCGAGCGAGTTTTCGTCGTACGTGCCTTACTTCTACTCGACCTACGAAGAGGAGAACGAATCGAAAGTCAGTGACCGGAAGAAGATCGTCGTGCTGGGTTCGGGCCCGATTCGTATCGGACAGGGCGTGGAGTTCGACTATTCGACGGTTCACGCCATCTGGTCGATCCGCGAGGCGGGCTACGAGGCGATCATCATCAACAACAACCCCGAGACCGTTTCGACGGACTACACGACCAGCGACAAGCTCTACTTCGAGCCGCTGACGGTCGAGGACGTGATGAACGTCATCCATCTGGAGAAGCCCGAGGCAATCGTGGTGTCGCTCGGCGGACAGACGGCGATCAACCTGGCCGAGCCGCTGGCCGAATTGGGCGTGCCCATCATCGGCACGGACTGCGAGGCGATCCGCAATGCCGAGGACCGCGGCTGCTTCGAACGGATCATGGAGGAGCTGGGCATTCCGCAGCCGGAGGCCGAGGCCGTGACCGACATCGAAGCGGGCGTGAAGGCCGCCGCACGGATCGGCTATCCGGTGCTGGTTCGTCCGAGCTACGTGCTGGGCGGCCGCGCCATGCAGATCGTCTCGAACGAGGAGCGGCTGCGCCACTACCTGCAGACGGCCGTGGAGGTGAACGTGGATCAGCCGGTGCTGGTCGACCGCTACATCATGGGCAAGGAGCTGGAGGTCGACGCCATCTGCGACGGAAAGGATGTCTTCATTCCGGGTATCATGGAGCATGTCGAGCATACGGGTATCCACTCGGGAGACTCGATCAGTGTCTACCCGACCTTCAGCGTGAGCCAGAAGGCCAAGGACAAGATCATCGACTACACGGTGCGGTTGGGTCTTCGGATCGGCATCGTGGGACTCTACAATATCCAGTTCATTGTGGCGGGCGATGACGACGTTTACGTCATCGAGGTGAATCCGCGTTCGTCGCGTACGGTACCGTTCCTGTCGAAATCGACGGGCGTGCCGATGGCGCACATCGCCACGCAGGTGATTCTGGGACGGAAGCTCCGTGACCTGGGTTATGCGCAGGTGTACGGACGGGAGAAGGATCGCTGGTATGTGAAGGCTCCGGCCTTCTCGTTCGCGAAGATCCGCGGCATGGATTCGTACCTCTCGCCGGAGATGAAGTCGACGGGTGAGGCGATCGGCTACGACGACAAGCTGACGCGTGCGCTCTACAAGGCGCTGCAGGCCACGGGCATGCACGTTTCGAATTACGGAACGATCTTCGTGACGATCGCCGATCAGGACAAGCCGCAGGCGCTGCCGCTGGTGAAGCGTTTCTACGATCTGGGCTTCAACATCGAGGCGACGACCGGTACGGCAGAGTTCCTGCGCGAGCACGGTATCCGCACGCGGACGCGTCGCAAGCTGAACGAGGGCAGCAACGAGATCATCGATGCCCTGCGGCAGGGACATATCAGCTACGTAATCAATACGATCGATATCAACCAGCACAATACGCGCCTGGACGGTTACGAGATCCGCCGCACGGCCGTCGAGAACAACGTGACGGTCTTCACGGCGTTGGAGACGGTGAAGGTGCTGCTCGACGTGCTGGAGGAGATCACGCTGCGCGTCTCGACGATCGACGCGAAATAAGGGAACCGACGCATGATGAACCAAAGTGTAACCGACGGAATGTACAAACGGGGAATCTATCGCATCGAGGCGAACGAACGGCTCACGCCGGCGGTCTGGCGCATGACGCTCGCGGGCGACACGCAGTGGATTACGGCTCCGGGTCAGTTCGTCAACATTGCGCTGGCGGGCAAATACCTGCGTCGTCCGATCTCGGTATGCGACTGGGATGATCGACACATCGTGTTGATCTATAAGGTCGTGGGCGAGGGCACGGAGCAGATGAGCCGCATGAAGGCGGGTGAGACGCTCGACCTGCTGACGGGGCTCGGCAACGGCTTCTCGACGCGTAACAACCCCCGCCGTCCGCTGCTGGTCGGAGGCGGAGTGGGCGTGCCGCCGCTTTATGCGCTGGCTCGCAAGCTGCTGGAGGCCGGCAAACCGGTCGAGGTGGTGCTGGGTTTCAATACCGAGTCGGAGATCTTCTATGAGGAGGAGTTCCGGGCTTTGGGTTGCAGCGTCACGGTGGCCACGGCCGACGGTTCGCGCGGCGTGAAGGGCTTCGTGACGACGGCCATCGCCGAAAAGGGACTGGATTTCGACTACTTTTATGCCTGCGGACCGCTGCCGATGCTCCACGCGCTCTACAATGCCGTGAAGCAGGATGGACAGTTGTCCTTTGAGGAGCGCATGGGTTGCGGCTTCGGCGCCTGCATGGGATGTTCGTGCAAGACGAAATACGGCAACAAGCGCATCTGCAAGGAGGGCCCCGTACTGGAGAAAGGAGAGATCATATGGTAGAGAAACAGACGATACAGGAGGGCGTTGCGCCGCAGGTCGACACTTCGGTCGAGCTGTGCGGCGTGCGGCTGGACAATCCGGTCGTTCCGGCCAGCGGCACCTTCGGCTACGGCAACGAATTCAAGGATTTTTATGATATCAATATCCTCGGATCCTTCTCATTCAATGGAACGACGCGCGAGCCGCGCTTCGGCAACCCCACGCCCCGCATCGCCGAATGTACGGCGGGAATGATCAACTCCGTGGGTTTGCAGAATCCGGGTATCGACGCCGTGATCCGCCACGAACTGCCGCGGCTGCGGAGCTTCTTCCGCAAGCCGGTCATCGCCAACATCTCGGGCTTCTCGGTCGAAGAGTATGCCTATTGCTGCGAGCGGATCGACAAGCAGGAGCAGGTCGGGATCATCGAGGTGAACATCTCGTGCCCGAACGTGCGCCACGGCGGCATGTCGTTCGGGACGAGTGCGGATTCAGCGGCCGAGGTGACGCGTGCGGTGAAGGCCGTGACGACCAAGCCGGTCTTTATCAAGCTCTCGCCCAACGTCACGGATATCGTGGCCATTGCGCGGGCGTGCGAGGAGGCCGGCGCGGACGGTATTTCGCTGATCAATACGCTGCTGGGTATGCGCATCGACGTGGCGCGGCGCCGTCCGGTGATTGCCAATGCGATGGGCGGTTTTTCGGGCCCGGCGATCTTTCCGCTGGCCGTGCGCATGGTCTACCAGGTGGCGCATGCCTGCCGGATACCCGTTATGGGTTGCGGCGGCGTGCAGTCGGCCCGAGACGTGATCGAGATGATGATGGCCGGTGCCACGGCCGTGCAGGTCGGCGCGGCCAACCTGGTGAATCCCTATGCCTCGAAGGAGATTGTCGAGGCGCTGCCCGGCGAGATGCGTCGCCTGGGTATCGAACGTTTGTCGGATATTATCGGAATAGCATAGCATCATGAAGGAGAATATGGAACGAGACGTCATTATCGCCTGCGACTTCAAGTCGGCAGAGGATACCTTCCGTTTCCTCGACCTCTTCCGGGACGAGGCACGCAAACCCTTTCTGAAGATCGGCATGGAGCTCTACTATGCCGAGGGCCCGTCGATTGTGCGGGAGATCAAGCGTCGGGGGCACCGGATCTTTCTCGATCTGAAACTTCACGACATTCCCAATACGGTGAAGAAGGCGATGGCCGTGCTGTCGCATCTGGACGTGGACATGTGCAACGTCCACGCTGCCGGGACGATCGAAATGATGAAGGCGGCGCGTGAGGGCCTCACGCGCGAGGACGGAACGCGCCCGCTGCTGATTGCCGTGACGCAACTCACCTCGACGAGTGAGGAGCGCATGCAGCGAGAACTGTTGATCGGCGCCTCGATCAACGATACGATCGTCAAGTATGCGCAGAATGCGCGCGAGGCTGGGCTCGACGGGGTGGTATGCTCGCCGCTGGAGGCCGGAATGGTTCACGAGGCGTGCGGAAGGGATTTCCTGACCGTGACGCCGGGCGTTCGCTTTGCCGACGGCGAGGTGGCCGATCAGGTGCGTGTGACGACGCCGGCCCGGGCCCGGGAGATCGGTTCGGACTTCATCGTCGTGGGGCGTCCCATCACGGCGGCTGCGGATCCCGTGGCGGCTTATCGCCGTTGCGTGGCCGAGTTCGTGGGGTAGTCCGGATGTTTCGGAAGAGGACGCGAGTGCGGAAAATCGGCGCCGGAAACGCTGAAAGGCGACGCTTCGGCGGGCTTTTTGAAGATCCGGCGGTGAACTGAAACACAAAAGTCATGAAACCCGTCAAATTGTTTTATTTGAAGACGTGCCCCTTCTGCAAGAAGGCGCTGCGTTACATCGAGGAGGCCAGGGCGGCCCATCCGGAACTGGCTTCGGTGGATATCGAAATGATCGAGGAGTCGGAAGAACCGGCGGTTGCCGACCGGTATGACTACTATTATGTGCCGACGTTCTATGTCGACGGGGTGAAGGTCCACGAAGGGGGCATCTATCCCGACGAGGTGGAGCGGGTATTGCGTCAGGCCCTTGAGTAGGGCGGAGAGCGGAATGCGGCGGAAGCCGGGAGAATAGCGGATGCGCTGCGGTCGGATCTGTGGATCGAAACCGTGCGTGGCCCGCATGAAACGAAAACTGAAAAAGAGCAGCATACGAAAATTATGGAAAAAGCTATTGCAAAGGATTTGCTGTCGATCGGCGCGGTCTTCCTGCGCCCCGAACAGCCGTTTACGTGGGCCAGCGGCATCAAGAGCCCGATCTATTGCGACAACCGGCTGACGCTGACGGCCCCGGAGGTCCGCAAGCATGTTGAGGCGGGCCTTGCGGAGATTGTCCGCACGAAATATCCCCAGGCCGAGGTCCTGATGGGTACCTCGACGGCCGGCATTGCCCATGCGGCCATCACGGCGACGATCCTCGACTTGCCGATGGGTTACGTCCGCTCGGGGTCGAAGGACCACGGACGCGGCAACCAGATCGAGGGCCGGCTTGAAAAGGGCCAGAAGGTCGTGGTGATCGAGGATCTGATCTCGACGGCCGGATCGTGCATCGAGGTGGTCAACGCCCTGCGGGAGGCCGGAGCCGAGGTGCTGGGCGTGGCGTCGATCTTCACCTACGGGATGAAGAAGGGCCTCGACCGTCTGAAGGAGGCGAATGTGGTGAACTACAGCCTCTCGAACCTCGACGCACTGGTTGAGGTGGCCGCCGAGGAGGGTTATATCAAGCCCGAGGACAAGGAGCGTCTGCTGAAGTTCCGCGACAATCCGTCGGACGAATCGTGGATGAATCGTTAAAGGAGCGAAACGATGCGACATCTGATTGATCCTACGGATCTGACGGTCCAGGAGACCGAGCAGATCGTGGCCCTGGCCGAAGATATTATCGCCAATCGGGCCAAGTACAGCGAAGCGTGCAAGGGCAAGAAGCTTGCGACGCTCTTCTACGAACCCTCGACGCGTACGCGGCTGAGCTTCACCTCGGCCATGCTCGAACTGGGCGGACAGGTCATCGGCTTTTCGGACGCCAATTCGTCGTCGGTGTCGAAGGGCGAGACGGTGGCCGACACGGTGCGTGTGATCCGCTGCTTCGCGGACATCATCGCCATGCGTCACTTCAAGGAGGGTGCGCCGCTCGTAGCGTCGCAGTATGCCGGGATCCCGGTGATCAACGCCGGCGACGGCAGCCACTCGCACCCGACGCAGACCTTGACGGACCTGTTGACGATCAAGCGTGAAAAGGGTCGCTTCGACCACATGACGATCGGTTTCTGCGGCGATCTGAAGTTCGGACGCACGGTCCACTCGCTGATCAAGGCGCTGTCGCGCTACGAGGGGATCAACGTGATTCTGATTTCGCCCGAGGAGTTGCGCCTGCCCGACTACATGCTGCAGGAGATGCAGGCCAACTCGCGCATCACGTTCCGCGAGGTGCGTACGATGGAGGAGGTGATGCCCGAACTGGACATCCTCTACATGACGCGTGTGCAGAAGGAGCGTTTCCTGGACGAGGAGGAGTTCGACCGCGTGAAGAACAGTTTCGTGCTCAACCCCGAGAAGCTGCGTACGGCCAAGTCTGACATGATCATCCTGCACCCGCTGCCGCGAGTGAACGAGATCACGCGGGCGGCGGACAACGATCCGCGTGCGGCCTATTTCCGCCAGGTCGAGAACGGCAAGTTCGTGCGTATGGCGCTGATCCTGACGCTGCTCCGGTGGGCTGACGAGAACAAGCCGTTTGCCCATACGCCGGTCTTCGGCGAGGAGTACATCGTCAATGAACTGGTCTGCCCGAACCGTCGCTGCATCTCTTCGACGGAGGATGTGGACCAGCTCTTCCGACGCATGCCTGACGGGACGTGCCGTTGTGTCTACTGCGAGGCCAAGGCCCGATAGGAACTCGTCTTGTCTCAGGGAGTTTTTGTCGATAAAATGTCGATATAATCTGTTGGAGGAATTTTGAAAGTCGGACGAAAAACGCTACTTTTGTAACGATATTTTAACAGTTAGGTTAAGCCGATGATTCAAGACTGCATCTCAGACGGCCTGCGGCGGACGAATATTTTCGACCAGCGCGAGCGAAAGAAACAGCAGGTTCAGGCCGCTGCGTTCTATTCGTCGTCGTCCCGACAGATGCAGTGTGCGCAATCCCGGGGGCAGGAGATGCCCGCTTGCGGACTCCTCGGATAGATACCAGGCCGCCATGACATGTCAAGTCGTGGCGGTCTGCCTTTTGATTTTGGATAAACTTGTAATTCGATAAGACAATGAAAGTAGGTGTTATCATGGGCTCCGTGAGCGACTACGAGGTGATGGTCGACGCCGTCAAGATGCTTGAATCGTTCGGCGTGGAGTTCGAAAAACGGGTCGTCAGTGCCCACCGTACTCCCGATTTGCTGTGCGAATATGCCAAGACGGCCAAATCGCGTGGTATCGGTGTCATCATCGCCGGAGCCGGCGGTGCCGCCCATCTTCCGGGTATGGTGGCTGCAATGACCACGTTGCCCGTAGTGGGTGTCCCGGTGAAGTCACGGGCCCTGAACGGTCTGGATTCGTTGCTTTCGATCGTGCAGATGCCTGCGGGTGTCCCCGTAGCCACGACCGCCATCAACGGAGCCAAGAACGCCGCATTGATTGCCGTTTCGATCCTTGCCCTGCAGGATGAGGCGTTGGCGGCACGTCTTGAGGCCTTCCGGGCCAAACAGACTGCCGACGTGCTGAAGGCCGAATTGAACTGAGAGAAGGGGCACTGCGCCGGGGTGGGTATGTACCGGGCCGGGGCGGAGAACCGGGCAGCCGGGACAGGAGAGAGCAGAACACACGCCGGGGGCAGGGCCGTCGGGACAGGAGAGAGGACAGGAGAGGACACGCGTCGGGCGAAGGAGAACCGGGCAGCAGGGACAGGAGAGAACACGCACCGGGGCGGAGAAAGCGAATACGAAAAGTACGAAAAATACGAAGAAAATGAAGACCATCGGAATTATCGGAGGCGGGCAGTTGGGATTGATGATTGCCGAACAGGCTCACCTGCTGGGTGTGCGGGCCGTGGCGCTCGATCCGGCGCCGGACGCTCCGGCCTTCCGGGTCTGTGACGACCATATCGTGGCGGCCTATAATGACGCGGAGGCTTTGGAACGCCTCTGCCGTCAATGCGACGCCGTAACCTACGAATTCGAGAATGTCCCGGGCGATATTCTCATTCCGCTGAGCGAAAAATACAATATTCCGCAAGGTTACAAACCTCTCTACGACTCGCAGGACCGCCTGCGTGAGAAGAGCAATGCTCGGGAACACGGATTGCAGACACCGCGCTTTGCGGCCGTCGATGACGAGGCGTCGCTCCGAACTGCGGTGCGGGAACTGGGACTTCCGGCGGTGCTCAAGACCCGTACGCTGGGGTACGATGGCCACGGACAAATGGTGCTGAAGAGCGGAGCCGATATCGAACGTGCGCTGCCGTTGCTGACGGTGCCCTGTATTCTGGAGGAGTTCATCCCCTTCGATTCGGAGGCGAGCATCGTGATGGTGGCTGATCGCGAACGGGTCGTGAGCTTCCCCGTAGGGCGGAATATCCACCGTGACGGGATTCTCGATCTTTCGATTGTTCCGGCGGCGGCCGATCCGGAGGTGCTCGAACGGATGAAGCTCCAAAGCGAGCGTTTCATGCGGGCATGCGGCTATGAGGGCATCCTGGCCATCGAGTATTTCATCCGCGGACGGGAGATCTACTTCAACGAGATGGCACCGCGCCCCCACAACTCGGGCCACTATACGATCGAGGGATGCACGACCAATCAGTTCCGCGAACTGGTGCGTTATTTGATCGGTGAGCCGTTGCAGGAGCCGCAGCTGGTAGCCCCGACGGTGATGAAGAATATCCTGGGTCAGGATCTCGAAGCGGCCCGGGAGGTTGAAAAGGAGAACCGGGAGGGTGTTTACGTCCATATCTACGGCAAGACCGAAAGCCGCCCGAAGCGCAAGATGGGTCACATCACCTTCGTCGGTATGACGGGAGAGACGTACGAAAAGGAGTGGGCTGACCGTTTTGTCCGGTAGCGGACGCCAGGGCCGGGCAGGACGCTGGGGCCAGGCAGGATATCGGGGCTGAGCAAGGATATTGGGACCGGGTAGGATATCTGGGCTGAGTAGGATGTTGAGGCTGAGCAGGATATCGGGGCCGGGCGGGGTGTCGGGGCTGAGCAGGATATCGGGGCCGGGCGGGGTGTCGGGGCTGAGCAGAACGTCGGTGCAGGTCCGGACGTCGGATTGCTACGGAAGCGGGACTTCCCGCTTGAGAAATGAGAACAGAGAGACAAACAACACAATACATGAACACGACCAACTATCGTATTTTCGTCGAGAAACTGCCGCGCTTCCGGGTGGAGGCGGAGAGTCTGCGACGCGAATTGAACACGAATCTGAACCTTTCGTTGCGCGAGTTGCGCCTGCTGAACATCTACGACCTGTTCGGGTTTACGAAGGATTTGCTCGAAAAGAGCCGCTACCGGGTTTTCGGCGAGGTCGTGACCGATGAGGTAAGCGATACGTGCGACCTCGAGGGCCGCAAGTACATTGCCGTGGAGTGTCTGCCCGGACAGTTCGACCAGCGGGCCGCATCGGCCGTGGACTGCGTGCGGCTGATCGATCCCGAAGCCCAGGTGAACATCCGTTCCGCGAAGCTGCTGCTTTTCGACGACAACGTTACGGAGGAGGAGCTGGCGCGGATCCGTCACTACTACATCAATGCCGTGGAGTCGCGCGAGAAGGACCTTTCGGTCCTGAGCGACATGGAGCAGGCCGAGGTGAAGCCGGTTCAGGTGCTGGAGGGTTTCCGGGAGATGAAGGATGACGAACTCGAACCCTATTGTCAGCGGATAGGGCTGGCGATGAATGCCGACGACCTGTATGAGGTGGTGAAATACTTCCGGGAGGAGGGGCGTGATCCCTTCGAGACGGAGCTTCGGATTCTGGATACCTACTGGAGCGACCACTGCCGTCATACGACCTTTACGACCGAACTCGAGGGAATTACCGTTGAAGAGTCCTTCATAAAGGAGGAGATCGAGGATTCGCTGGCCCTCTATCTGCGCATCCGCCGCGAACTGGGCCGCGAACACAAGAGTCTCTGCCTGATGGATATCGCGACGATCGGGGCTCGATATCTCAAACAGAAGGGGCTGCTCGATGACCTGGAGGTCTCGGAAGAGAACAACGCCTGCTCGGTCTACGTGGAGGTTGATGTCGACGGCAAGCCCGAAACGTGGCTGCTGCAGTTCAAGAACGAGACGCACAACCACCCGACGGAGATCGAACCCTTCGGTGGTGCCTCGACCTGTCTGGGCGGTGCGATCCGCGATCCGCTGTCGGGTCGCAGCTACGTCTACCAGGCCATGCGTGTGACGGGTGCCGGAAACATTTATCTTCCGGTTTCGGAGACTCTTCCGGGCAAACTTCCGCAGAGCGTCATCTCGAAGAAGGCTGCGGCAGGGTATTCGAGCTACGGCAACCAGATCGGCCTGGCTACGACCCACGTACGCGAAATCTATCACGACGACTATGTGGCCAAGCGTCTCGAAGTGGGAGCCGTTGTGGGAGCCGTGAAGGCTGCGAACGTACGGCGTGAGCGCCCGGCTCCGGGAGATAAAATCATCATGTTCGGCGGCCGGACGGGGCGTGACGGTATCGGCGGTGCGACGGGTTCGTCGAAGGAGCACACCGACAAATCGCTGGAGACGTGCGGCAGTGAGGTACAGAAGGGCAACGCCCCCGAAGAGCGGAAACTCGAGCGGCTGTTCCGCCGCCCGGAGGTGACGCGTCTGGTCAAGAAATCGAACGACTTCGGCGCGGGTGGTGTCAGCGTGGCGATCGGCGAGCTGGCCGACGGCCTGGACATCTACCTCGACCGCGTGAAGACGAAATACAGCGGACTGAACTCCACGGAGCTGGCCATCAGCGAGTCGCAGGAGCGCATGTCGGTGGTTGTCGAGGCGAAGGACATGGAGGAGTTCATGCGCTACTGCCGCGAGGAGAACATCGAGGCGGTGCACGTGGCCGACGTGACCGATACGGCGCGGATGCGGATGTTCAAGGGCGACCGCAAGGTCGTGGACCTGAGCCGTGCCTTCATCGACAGTGCCGGGGCGAAACACTATGCCGAGGCAAAGGTCGGAGCCGTGGAGAACCGCAACCCCTTCGAACGCGGAATCGAGGGCGAAACCGTGGCTGATCGCTTTATCAATAATCTGAAAGACAACAATGTCGTTTCGCAGCGGGGACTGATCGAGATGTTCGACTCGACGATCGGCCGTTCGACGGTGCTGATGCCCTTCGGCGGACGCACGCAGCGCAGCGAAACGCAGGTTTCGGTGCAGAAGCTCCCGACCGACGGCTATACCGATACGGCCAGCGTGATGGCCTTTGGCTATAATCCCTTCATTGCCAAGTGGAGCCCTTACCACGGTGCCGCTTATGCCGTTGTGGAGGCCGCAGCGAAGGTTGTGGCGGCGGGAGCCCGTTACGAGAAGATGCGCTACTCCTGCCAGGAGTATTTCGAGCGTATGACCCGGGAGGCCGAATCGTGGGGCAAGCCGCTGAGTGCCTTGCTTGGTGCATTGAAGATGCAGGTGGAGTTGGGACTTCCGTCGATCGGCGGCAAGGACTCCATGTCGGGAACGTTCCAGCACATCAACGTGCCGCCGATGCTGATGGCCTTCGGCATCACGACGGTCGATGCACGGACCGTGATCTCGACCGACCTGAAGGGGGCCGGGCACCGGTTGTATCTCGTGCGCCATACGCCGCGTGAAACGTGGATGCCCGATACGGCGCAGTTGAAACGCAATTTCACCTTCGTCAGCGATCAGATTGCCGCGGGCAAGATCCTTTCGGCATGGTCCGTGGGCTTCGGCGGTGTGGCCGAGGGCGTGGCGAAGATGGCCTTCGGAAATGGCATCGGTGTCGAGATCTGCATGGAGGAGTCGAAACTCTACGACTATGCCTACGGCTCGATTCTCGTCGAGTGCGAAGGAACGCTCGAATATCCCGACGCGGAGCTTGTGGGCTTCACCGTCTCCGACGAAGCCGTTACGGTTGCCGGCGTACGGATGCCGCTCGATGAACTCTATCGGGCCAATACCGAGAAGTTTGCGACGGTTTACCCCGACAAGGGTCACAATACGGCCGAGGTGATGGTCTCCGAACCGGTATCGCGTCACTTCACCTATCCGGGCGAGGCCGTGGAGCATCCGCGGGTCTACATTCCGGTCTTCCCCGGCACGAACTGCGACTACGATACGGCCAAGGCCTTCCGGCGTGCCGGAGCCGAGGTGGAGATGAGTGTGCTGTGCAACATCGCGGGCGACGACATCCTGCGTTCGATTGCCGAGATGAAGGAGCATATCCGCCGGGCCCATATCTTCGTATTGAGCGGCGGTTTCTCCTCGGGCGATGAACCGGACGGAAGTGCCAAATTCATTGTCAACGTATTGAACAACAAGGATATCAGCGAAGAGATTCATGCCCTGCTGGATCGCGGCGGTCTGATTCTGGGCATCTGCAACGGTTTCCAGGCGCTGGTGAAGTCGGGCCTGCTGCCCTACGGACGTCTGGGTCTGGTGACGAAAGAGTCCCCGACGCTGTTCCGCAACGACATCAACCGCCACATTTCGCAGATCGTCTCGACGCGCGTGGCTTCCGTCAATTCGCCGTGGCTCTCCTCGTTCCATGTGGGCGACCTGCACTCGATTGCCGTGAGCCATGGCGAGGGCAAGTTCGTCGTGAGCGAGGCGCTGGCCCGTGAGTTGTTCGATGCCGGACAGGTGGCCTTCCAGTATGCCGATGCCGAGGGGCGTCCCACGGTTGAGGCTCCGTACAATCCCAACGGTTCGTCGTATGCCATCGAGGGACTGGTCTCGAAGGACGGTCAGATTCTCGGCAAGATGGGTCACACGGAGCGCTGGGAGGAGAACCTCTTCAAGAATATCGCCGGCAACAAGCGGCAGTCGCTCTTCGAGAATGCCGTAGCCTATTTTCGTAAAAAGTAAATACCATATAATATCTACAGAGAAGATGGAGAAGTTCGAACTGCTCTACGAGGGCAAGGCGAAAGAGGTTTTCCGCACGGACGATCCCGAGAAGATCATCATCCATTACAAGGATACGGCCACGGCCTTCAACTGTATCAAGAAGGCGACGATCGAGAACAAGGGCGTCTTGAACAACGCCATTTCGTCGATCATCTTCCGGGAGTTGGAGAAGGCCGGGGTGAAGACCCACTTCCTTGAGAAGGTCAACGACCGCGACCAGTTGTGCCGCCGGGTTTCGATCATTCCGTTGGAGGTGGTCGTGCGCAACGTCATCGCCGGATCGATGGCTCATCGGTTGGGCATTGAAGAGGGTACGCAGCCGACGAATACGATCTACGATATCTGCTACAAACAGGATGAACTGGGAGATCCGCTGATCAACGATCATCATGCCGTGGCATTGGGTCTGGTGACTTACGAGGAGCTGGACCGGATCTATCGCATGACGGCCCGCATCAATGAGGTCCTCAAGGCGCTGTTCGCCAGGATCAATATCAAACTGGTGGATTTCAAGATCGAGTTTGGCCGGACCCCGGATGGAGAGATCGTGCTGGCAGACGAGGTGTCGCCCGACACCTGCCGTCTGTGGGACATGACGACGAACGAGCGTCTCGACAAGGATCGTTTCCGCCGGGATTTGGGCCGTGTACGGGAGGCCTATGAGGAGATTTTGGCACGACTGAAGAAAATTACCGAATAAGATGGAGGAGAAAGTGATTTGCGACCGCGAGTTGCACGAAGAGTGCGGTGTTTTCGGCATCTACGGGGTGCCGGGGGCCGCTTCGCTTACCTATTACGGACTTCATGCCCTGCAGCATCGCGGACAGGAGGGCGCCGGCATTGTTTCGGTGGACGACAAGGGTCAGTTCCGCCGTATCAAGGGAGGCGGTCTTGTTACCGAGGTTTTCAACGAGGAGAAACTCGCGACGCTCAAGGGTTCGATGGCTATCGGCCATGTGCGCTATACGACGGCCGGAGGCGGCGGTGTGGAGAATATCCAGCCGTTCCTGTTCCGCCACAATACGGGTGACTTTGCCATGGCACACAACGGCAATATCGTCAACTCGGCGCTGTTGCGCACCTACCTCGAGAATCGGGGCAGTCTTTTCCAGTCGACTTCGGACAGCGAGATCCTGGCCCATCTGATCAAAAAGGAGACGCGTTACCTCGACCGGCCGCGTATCTTCTCGATCATCGATGCCCTGAACATGCTGGAGGGAGCCTTTGCCTTTCTGATCATGACGGCCAACCGCATCTACGCCTGCCGAGACAAGTACGGGCTTCGTCCGCTGTCGATCGGGCGGCTGGGCGACGGCTGGGTCGTTTCGAGCGAGACGTGTGTTTTCGATGTGCTGGGTGCCGAGTTCGTACGCGACGTGGAGCCGGGCGAGATCGTCACCATCGACCAGAAGGGTATTCGCAGCAGCGACTATTCGAAATACAAGCGTCACGAAATGTGCTCGATGGAGTACATCTACTTTGCCCGTCCGGACAGCGACATCGAAGGCTGTAACGTCCATGCCTACCGCAAGGAGTCGGGACGTCTGCTCTTCAAGGAGGCACCGGCCGACGCCGACATCGTAGTGGGAGTTCCAGATTCGAGCCTGAGTGCCGCGATGGGTTATGCCGAGGCGAGCGGTCTGCCCTATGAGATGGGTCTGATCAAGAACAAGTACATCGGTCGTACGTTCATCCAGCCGACGCAGGAACTGCGTGAAAAGGGCGTGCGGATGAAGCTCTCGGCCGTACGTTCGATCGTGCGGGGCAAGCGCGTGGTGCTGGTCGACGACTCGATCGTGCGGGGTACGACCTCGCGGCGCATCGTGACGATGCTCAAGGAGGCCGGGGCCGTGGAGGTGCACGTACGCATCGCCAGTCCTCCGATGATCGGACCGTGCTTCTATGGTGTCGATACGTCGACCTACGACGAATTGATCTCGGCCCGCAAGAATGTGGAGGGGGTTCGGCAGGAGATCGGAGCCGATTCGCTGGCATTCCTCTCTTCGGAGTCGCTGCTGAAGGCCGGCAACCGCAAAGAGTTGTGCATGGCTTGCTTCACGGGCCGTTATCCCACGGCTTTGTACCAGTCGATGGAGGATGCCAACAAGGACAATAAATGAGTGGAAATCTTAAAAACCATCAATAGTTATGGCTCAAAGTTATGAAAAGGCCGGCGTGAATCTCGAGGCCGGTTACGAAGTGGTTCGGCGTATCAAGAAACATGTGGCTTCGACCAACCGTCTGGGAGTGATGGGCAATATCGGCGCCTTCGGCGGGATGTTCGACCTGTCGGCCCTTGCGGTCAAGGAACCGGTTTTGGTCAGCGGAACGGACGGCGTGGGCACGAAGCTCAAACTGGCCTTCCAGATGGACAAGCACGATACGATCGGAATCGATGCCGTGGCGATGTGCGTCAACGACGTGCTGGCCCAGGGAGCCGAGCCGCTGCTCTTCCTCGACTACGTGGCCGTAGGACACAACGAGCCCCAGAAGATCGAGGCCATCGTTGCGGGAGTTGCCGAAGGGTGCCGCCAGGCGGGTTGTGCGCTCGTCGGGGGCGAGACGGCCGAGATGCCGGGCATGTATGCCGACGGGGAGTATGACATCGCCGGATTTACGGTGGGTGTGGTCGAGAAGTCGAAACTCATCGACGGCTCGAAGGTCCGTACGGGGGACGTGCTGGTGGGCATTGCCTCGAGCGGAGTCCATTCGAACGGCTTCAGCCTGGTCCGCAAGATCGTCGCCGACAACTATTTCGACCTGCACCGCAGCTATCCGGAGCTGTCGAACAAACTGCTGGGTGAGGTGCTTCTTACACCGACGAAGATCTATGTGAAACAGGTCCTCGAAGTGATCCGTCAGTGCGACGTCCACGGAATCAGCCACATCACCGGAGGCGGTTTCGACGAGAATATCCCGCGGATCCTGCACGAGGGGCAGGGTCTGGAGATCGAAGAGGGCTCGTGGGAGATCCTTCCGGTATTCCGTTTCCTGGAGAAGTACGGACAGGTCGCCCACCGCGAGATGTTCAACATCTTCAATATGGGTATCGGCATGGTGATCGCCCTGGACGCCTCCGAGGCACAGAAGGCCATCGATATCCTCACGGAGCAGGGCGAACGGGCCTCGGTCATCGGACGTGTCACGGACACCCCGGGTGTCGTCATCCGGTAATGCCATGCACCGCCTTGCAGTCTTTGCCAGCGGCAGCGGCACGAACTTCGAGGCCATCGTGACGGCCTGCGAGCGGGGTGAACTGCCCGCCGAGGTGGTGCTGATGGTCTGCGACAAACCGGGGGCGCGGGTTGTCGAACGAGCCCGGAATCATGGCGTCGAGACCTTTGCCTTCGCCCCGAAGGAGTACGCCTCGAAGGCCGATTACGAACGCGAGATCATTGCGCGGCTGGATGCCGCCGGGGTCGAGCTGGTCTGTCTGGCCGGTTACATGCGGATCATCGGTGACGAACTGCTTGCGGCTTATGCGGGTCGGATCATCAATATCCACCCGTCGCTGTTGCCGGCCTTCCGCGGGGCGCATGCCATCGAACAGGCGCTGGAATACGGCGTGAAGGTTTTCGGTGTGACGATCCATTATGTCGATGCCGAGCTCGACGGCGGGCGCATCATCGCCCAGCGGGCCTTTCCCTATGAGGGGAACGACATCGAGGAGCTGGAGCCGATGATCCATGCGGTGGAGTATCCGCTTTATGTTGAAACGATCGGAAAATTGTTGAACGAAAAACAGACAAAATAAAGAAGAGACGATTATGCGAGCATTGATCAGTGTAAGCGACAAGACGGGTGTGGTGGAGTTCGCCAAGGGGCTCCGGGCACTCGGTTGGGAGGTGATCGCCACGGGCGGCACGATGAAACTGCTGCGTGAAAGCGGTGTCGAAGTCATCAACATCAGCGACGTGACGGGTTTCCCGGAGATCTGCGACGGACGCGTGAAGACGCTTCATCCGAAGGTGCACGGGGGCCTGTTGGCCCGCCGCGACGATCCCGAGCATCTGAAGGCGCTGAAGGAGAACGGCATTGAGTTCATCGACCTGGTTTGCGTGAACCTCTACCCGTTCCGCCAGACGATTGCGAAACCCGACGTGAAGATGGAGGATGCCATCGAGAATATCGATATCGGCGGACCCTCGATGCTGCGCTTGGCTGCGAAGAACTGGGCCGACGTGACGGTGGTGTGCGATCCGTCGGACTATGCGCAGATTCTCGACGAGATCCGTGCCGGCGGCAACACCGAACGGACGACGCGTCTGAAGCTCTCGGCCAAGGCCTATACCCATACGGCGGAGTACGACGCGATGATCGCCACCTACATGCGGGCGCAGGCGGGTCTGAACGAGAAACTCTTCCTGGAGTACGATCTGGTTCAGACGCTTCGCTACGGTGAGAACCCCCATCAGTCGGCGAAATTCTACCGCGAGGAGCATGAGGTTCCCTATTCGCTGGCCTTTGCGCGTCAGCTGCACGGCAAGGAGCTCTCGTACAACAACATCCAGGACGCCAACGCCGCATTGTGCATCGTGCGGGAGTTCGACCGTCCGTTCTGTGTGGGTCTGAAGCACATGAATCCCTGCGGGGCCGCCGTGGGACGGGATGTTGTCGAGGCGTGGACGAAGGCCTATGAGGCCGACAAGGTTTCGATCTTCGGCGGAATCGTCGCCACGAACTGCACCGTGACGCGCGAGGTGGCCGAGTTGATGAAGCCGATCTTCCTGGAGATCATCAAGGCTCCGAAGTTCGACGAAGGGGCTTTGGAGGTACTGACCGTGAAGAAGAACATCCGTCTGCTGGAGGTCGACATGACAAAGGGTGCCGTAGATCCGAAACAGTATGTGAGTGTCAACGGCGGCCTGCTCGTTCAGGATCTCGACGTAACGACCAAGGAGGTGACGGCCGAAATGTGCGTCACGCAGGCGAAGCCCGCTCCGGAGCAGATGGATGATCTGAACTTCGGCTGGCATATTGTCAAACATGTGAAATCGAATGCCATCGTGGCCGTGAAGGATGGCCGCACGTTGGGTGTCGGCGCCGGACAGATGAACCGTATCGGTTCAGCCGAACTGGCCCTGAAGCAGGCCCATGCCGCCGGTGTGACGGAGGGCATCGTGTTGGCATCGGATGGCTTCTTCCCCTTCGACGACTGCGTGGCGCTGGCTGCCGAGTACGGTGTGACGGCTATCGTGCAGCCCGGAGGGTCGGTTCGCGACGAGGATTCGATCCGCAAGGCCGACGAGAAGGGCATTGCCATGTGTTTCACCGGCGAGCGCCATTTCAAACACTGATCCACGAAAAGTCGAATGGCTATGAAAGTACTGGTAATCGGCGGCGGTGGCCGCGAACACGCCATTGTCGATGCGCTGTCGCGCTCGGCGAAGGTCGAAAAGATCTATTGTGCCCCCGGCAACGCGGGGATTGCACGACAGGCCGAATGTGTGGCCATCCGGGAGACCTCCGTGGAAGAGTTGCGTGATTTCGCCCTGGAGAAGGGCATCGGACTGACGGTCGTGGGACCGGAGGTGGCTTTGGCTGCCGGGGTCGTCGACTGCTTCAAGGCTGCGGGTCTGCGGATCTTCGGCCCCACGAAGGCGGCGGCACGCATCGAGTCGTCGAAGGAGTTCGCCAAGGAGCTGATGGCCAGATACAACATTCCGACGGCCGGATTCCGTGCCTTCACGGAGTATGCCGAGGCTCGGGATTATGTGGCCGGACGTCCGTTCCCGGCCGTGCTCAAGTATGACGGACTGGCTGCCGGCAAGGGCGTGGTGATCGCACAGACGATGGCGGAGGCCGATGCCGCCCTGAAGGATATGCTGCTCGACGACAAGTTCGGCGAGGGTAAGGTCGTCATCGAGGATTACCTCGAGGGTCCGGAATTCTCGTTCATGTGCTTCGTTTCGGGGCGCCGGGTCTGGCCGATGGTGCTGGCCCAGGACCACAAACGGGCCTACGACGGCGACAAGGGACCCAATACGGGCGGTATGGGGGCCTACTCGCCGCTGCCGTTCATCACGCCGGAGGATGAACGCTTCGCGCTGGAGCGGATCCTGCAGCCGGTTGCCGACGCCATGGTCACCGAAGGGTGTCCCTTCGAGGGGGTATTGTACGGCGGTCTGATGAAGACGGCTCAGGGTATCAAGGTCATCGAGTTCAACGCCCGTTTCGGCGATCCCGAGACGGAGGTTGTCTTGCCGCGCCTGAAGAGCGACATTGTCGATATCTTCTGTGCCGTAGCCGAGGGGTTCGATACGCAACTGGAGTGGCATGATTTTGCGACGCTGGGTGTCGTCCTGGCCTCGAAGGGCTACCCCGGGAGCTATGAGAAGGGACATGAGATCAAGGGGCTGGAGCAGGTTGAAGGGACGGTCTACCATATGGGAACGAAGGCTGACGGCGACCGCATTCTGACGGCCGGGGGCCGTGTGCTGTTCGTCGTGGGCCGGGGTCGTGATCTGGCCGAGGCGCATGCGGCCGCGTTGCGCGATGTGGCGCGTATCAAATGCGACAACCTCTTCCACAGAACGGACATCGGACACTGGGCATTTGAAAAATAACAATACGAAGGAATGATAATCAGCGGAAAGGAGTTGTCGGCCCGGTTGAAGGCCGACATGGCGGAGCAGGTGAAGACATTCCCTGCGAAATACGGACGTGTGCCCCATTTGGTGGTAATCCTCGTGGGAGACAATCCGGCGAGTGTGAGTTATGTGACGGGCAAGGCCAAGGCCTCGGAGGCAGTGGGCATCCGCAACACGACGATCCGTCGTCCGGAATCGATTCCGGAGGCGGAGTTGCTGGGGCTGATTGCCGAGTTGAATGCCGATCCGGAGGTGGACGGCATTCTGGTGCAGCTGCCCCTGCCCAAGCACATCGATGAGAGCAAGGTGATCGAGGCGATCGACAAGTCGAAGGATGTGGATGGATTCCATCCGCTGAACGTCGCGGCGCTGTGGCAGAAACAGCCCTGCACGCTGCCCTGTACGCCGAAGGGCATCATCAAGATGCTGAAGGCCGCCGGGGTGGAGATCGCCGGCAAACGGGCCGTGGTGATCGGCCGCAGCAACATCGTGGGGCTTCCGGTTTCGAAACTGCTGCTCGACGAGAATGCCACGGTGACGATGGCCCACAGCCGTACGCGCAACCTCGCGGAGGTGACGCGTCAGGCGGAGATTCTGGTGGTGGCCATCGGGCGTCCGAAGTTCGTGACGGCCGACATGGTCTCCGACGGGACGGTGGTGATCGACGTGGGTGTAAACCGCGACCCCGAGACGGGCAAACTGTGCGGCGATGTCGATTTTGCTGCCATCGAACCGAAGGCTTCGGTCATTACGCCGGTGCCGGGTGGTGTGGGCCCGATGACGATCTGCTGCTTGATGGAGAACACGATCGAGTGTTTCCTGCGGAGCCGCAAGTAATTCGGCGGCGGAGAGGGGCGGTTGCAGGAGGCTGGCTGACGTCTCGTTTCTGTAAAGGTGGCTCCTTTGCTTGTAACTGACCGAGCTTTTTCCTGCAACGGGCTAAGCTCATTTTGCCTGCAAACCTCTGTAAGACCAATGAAAAGTCCGGAACTGCGGTTCCGGACTTTTTGTATGGGTGTGGCCGAGTGACGTGTTTGTGGACTCCTGCTCCTGCCTCCGCTGCGGGCTCCTATTTGCGGAGGGTGGCTGTCAGTACTTCGGGCAGCGGGGTGGAGGTGTTGCGTCGCCAGACCATTGCCCGGTCGGTCGCCGCATCTCCCGTTCCGAAATCGAATCCGTCCGGGGTGACAAACTGCGTGGGAATGTCGCTCTCGAATCCAAAGCCGCCGTAGAACGCCCGAAGCCACTCCTCACCGGGAGTCGGGATCAAAAAGGCCGCCTCGTCACCCTGTTCGGCAATGCGCGCCAGGGCCTGCCGCATCAGTTGCGAGGCCAGACCGCGGCGGCGGGCCGATTCGGCCGTGGCGACGCCGTAGATGTAGGTCGTGCGGCCCAGTTCGGTGTCGAACGGCACGAGGTGGAGCATGGCCACGGTCTCTCCCTCCTCTTCGAGCGTCAGTGAACGCCGCCGCGAGTAGTAGCGGATCAGGAACGAATCGATGAAGTCGTCACTGTCACCGAAGGCCTCCTGCCACAGCCGTTTGCAGGCCAGTTCGTCGGGGTGCAGCCGGATGGCCGTGAACTTGTGCTGCAGAAAGGCGGGGTGGTAGGAGAGTTTGGCGCGTCGAAGTCCCTCCAGCCCGAGGTCCTCCTCGCGGTTGATGAGCGTGAAGCGGGCGGGCAGATGTTCGGCGAAGCATTTGTTGATGATCGTGAAGGCTCCGTCGTACTCCGTGTCGGCCTTCTCGACGTGAGTGTCGAACGTGTGGTCGTTGACGGCCGATCCGAACGTGAAGGCCACCAGCCGTTCGCCGACGTAGATGCAGCCGCCCGTGAGACCCAGTTCGTCGAAGTGCTCGAAGGCCCGCTGCATGGCCCGTTGTTCGGCACAGAGTTCCGAAGTGTGTCCCTCGTGCACCTTGCGCCACTCGCGTTCCAGGGCCATGCACTCCGCGAACCGCTCCGGTGTCAGCTCCTCGTAGCGGTAATTGGGGTATTCGGCCGTGAAGCGGTTGATGTGGTTACGCTTGGGCTGGTAGCGGCGTCCGGGAAGCGTGCGCAGGTCGTCGGCGTTGTAAACGTAGTCTTCGAGCGCCCGGTCCGATTCGAAGGCAAACTCTCCGGGATGCATCCGCCGGATCATTTCGCACCCCTCGTCCGTCAGTCCGATGATGCGCAGGCGTTGTCCGTGGGCGTGAGCATCCTCGCGCAGCCGGGGAATGATCGCTCCGAAATCACCCTCACCGACCGGTTGCATGTAACCGATGCGCGTGCCGCCGTCGATCTGGAAGCGGATGACTAGAAACCCCTCGATTTCGGCCCAGGCGCTGTGGTAGACCGCCTGCCAGCAGAACATGTTGGCAAAGGCCAGGTCGCAGTTGCAGATGCCCGAAGGCATCGTGTAGCGTTCGATGACGCGGCGGTCTTCGAGACGGACGGGATGGAATTCAATCATGAACCGTGTAATTCTTTTGTGCGATGCGCCCGTAGTATTGCTGCAGAAGAGCCTGGAAGCTGTGTACGAGGCTGTCGGCTGCTGCCGATGCGGAGAGTTCTGCCCGGACTGTTTCTTCCGATCCGGCCACCCCTTCCGGCTGGTTCGTTTCTGCAGCAGCTGCCGGTTTTGCAGCCGGTGCCGGCGCCTTCCCGACCGGAGCTCCCGAATCGTCGAGGAGCACGGTCCCATTGTCGGTCAGCGCGCGGAATTGTCCGTCGTAGCTGACGGACCATTGCGGGCGAAGGGGTTCGTTCAATACGTCGCGGCCGAAGGCGAAGTAGGGTTCCCGGTTGCCGGTGAGCCCCAACAGCGTCGGCATCAGATCGAGCTGCTGTGTGATCTCCGTCACGTCGCCCCGCAGGGCCCCGTCGGGCGTATGGATGAATGCGAGGATGTGCATGTTCCCGGGATAGCTGCGGGTCACATCGGCGAACTTCTCCGATGAAACGTGGTCGGCCACGAATACGAAAATCGTGCGTCGGAACCACTCCTCCTTCCCGAAGCGTTCAAAGAAACGGCGGAAGGCCAGGTCGTCGTATGCAACGCCCTTGTGGATCTTCGTGTAACCGTCGGGGAGTGTTTTTGCGTATTTCTCCGGCACGACGAAGGGGTGGTGTGACGAGAGGGTGAAGAGCGATGCGAAGAAGGGTTCGGGCATCGCCGAGATCTCTTCACCGAAGAACTGCAGGAAGGGCTCGTCCCAGATGCCCCAGTATCCGTCGAAATCCGCCGTACTGTGCCGTGCCTCATAATCTTCGCGACTGACAAGGCGTTCGACGCCCGCCGAACGGGCATAGGCTCCGAATCCCATCGATCCGTGCTCCGAACCGCAGAAAAAGGCTGTCGAGTAGCCGCGGTCGGCAAGGATGGCCGGCAGTTGACGACTCTCGCCGAGTGCCTGCGGCATCAGCACGAAGGGGGTGCGGAACGACGGGATGCTTCCCAGCAGGGAGGGCATGGCCTGGATCGAGCGTGTGCCGTTGGCGAACATGCGGCGGAAGGTCAACCCTTCGCGCATCAAAGAATCGAGGAACGGCGTGAAGCCCTTTTGGGGCAGGTCGGCATAGATCTCCGGACACAGATGCGCCGAGTGCTCGGCCGACATGCTCTCCAGAATGAAGATGACGATGTTGCGCCTTCCGAGGTTGAGTGCGGTGCTGTCGGCGGGTTGGTGGACCGGTGTAAAGTGGAGCGGGAGCTCTTCGTCGGAGAAGTATTTTCGGAATTTGCTCTCTCCGGAGCTTCCTGCGGTTCGCAGGATGCAGAACGGGTTGCTCAGGATGAGGTTGGCCTTGCCGCTGTCGGGGGTGTAGAGCGTGGCGTTCGAGAGGGTGATCGGGCGCGTCATGCGCGTCATGCCGCCCCGCATGCCGGCGATGCTCAACCCTGCGGCCATTGCCAGCAGCAGGGCCCCTCCGACAAAGTAGGGCCAGCCGCGATGCAGCAGACTCTCTTCGCGGACCCGGCGGCGATAAGCCCAGGCCAGCAGCGCCGTGAGTGCGGCCCAGAGCAGGACGAGATACCAGTTCTCGGCCATGAACTTCCCGACAAGCTGCAGCGAATTGTCGTTGTCGGCGAAGAAGATCTCGTCGGCGGTGAATCGTTTCTGCGTGTAGCGGAAGTAGACCGTATCGGCGAGGTTCGCGGCGACGACCAGCAGGGAATTCACCACGACGTAGTAGCCGAAGAGCAGGTTCCGATACCAGCGCTGTTCGCGGAAGTGGAAGGGCAGCATCGCAAGCAGGATGAATACCCCGTCGGCATAGACGATCGACGAGGTGTCGAATTTCAGCGCTCCGGCAAGGAGCTGGACGATCTCTTCGCCGCGGAGCGGGCCGATGAGCGAGGCGTTGTAGAGGTAGAAAACCACACGGCAGAGCATCAATACGGCATACAGTATGACGATCCGCCACAGCAGCATGGCTGTCGGTGTGTGGATCAGTCGCGAAATGCGAGTCGGATGCTGTGACGTGCGATCCATCGGATTTTCCTCAGTCCGGGGATCGGATCCCCGGCGTTTCGTTCTCTGCTTGTTTATGCTGCGTTTCGCCCCTTTTTGGCTTGGCGCGGGTTAACCCTTCTTGCTTACCCCTTCCCGCTGGCTCTGCGGTTCACTCCCGCCTCCTGTCGTCTTATTCGCAGGCCTTGAGCGACATGTCGAGCGAGCGGATCTGGTGGGTAAGCGCTCCGACGGAGATGAAATCCACGCCGCATTCGGCATATTCGCGCAACGTTTCGAGGGTGATGCCGCCGCTGGATTCGGTTTCGCAGCGTCCGGCGACCTTCTCCACGGCGAGGCGTGTCATTTCGGGCGAGAAGTTGTCGAACATGATGCGGTCGACGCCTCCCGCGGCAAACACCTCGTCGATATCCTCCAGCGTACGGACTTCACACTCGATGGGAATATCCTTTCCCTTGGCCTTGAGGTATTCGCGGGCGCCGGTGATTGCCTGACGGATCCCTCCTGCAAAATCGATGTGGTTGTCCTTCAGCAGAATCATGTCGAAGAGCCCCATGCGGTGGTTCTCGCCGCCGCCCAACTTTACGGCCATCTTGTCCAGCACGCGCATGCCGGGTGTTGTCTTGCGGGTGTCGAGGACCTTGGTGTGAAGTCCTTCGAGCTTCCGGACGTAGACGGCCGTCTGGGTCGCCACGCCGCTCATGCGCTGCATGATGTTCAGCAGAATACGTTCGGCCTGCAGCAGCGAGCGGAGGCGCCCCGAGACGTAGAAGGCCACGTCGCCGGGTTTCACGCGCGTGCCGTCCTCGAGAATCTGTTCGAACTGCATCTCGGGATCGAGGCGGTGCAGAACGATCCGTGCAATTTCGATGCCGGCGATCACGCCTTCCTGCTTGCAGAGCAGGCGCATGCGTCCGTGTTCGTCGGCCGGGATGCAGCAGAGCGACGTGTGGTCGCCGTCTCCGATATCCTCCTTGATGCAGAGTTCGATGAGTTCGTCCACAAAGGGCTTGTATTCGGGTTTCATATCGTTGTTTGTTTCTGGTTTATGGGTGCAAAGTTAATATTTCGCGGGTGTATGTCGTCTGCCCGGGGTTATTTTTTTGTCAGCAGACGTCCTTCGTAGGTCATGCGCCAGCTCTCCAGCCCGTCAACATTGCAGGTGAGCGAGATCCGGCACTCCACGTTGTCGATCGATCCCTCGATTCCGGTGAAGGTGTACGAGGCGTGTGTCTTGTAATCGGATCCGCCTCCCGTTTCGTTCAGGACCCGGACCTGCGGCGCGGAGCTGGTTGCCGAAAAGGTGAGCGATGCGCCCGTCCCCGGAGTGTAGGGCAGCCGGTACATGCGCAAATCGAGAGGCTCCATGTCTGCCGAGAAACGGGTTTGATGCATGTAGATGACCAGTTCCGTGCCGCCGGCAAATTCGAACCACGCTTCCGGATCGGTGTAGATGGTGCCGTCTGTGGTGTTGGTCACGGTGACTGTCCCGGTGAAATGCATGTTCCGCCCGGAGTAGATGCCGTCGATGATTTCGGGGTTGTTCGAGGCGTACTGGACCCCATCATCGGCTTCGTCGTTGCAGGCGGCCAGCGTAAGGACCGCCATGCTCATCATCATCAGTTTTTTCAGCATGTTCTATCGCAGTTTGGGTTGTTCCCGGGCCCCGGTTTGGTTGCTTCGTCCGGTTTGAACGGTTTTCCCGGGGCGGATATCGGGGAGGTTTCTCACGAGACCGCATGTCGTCCCGCAGGCGGAAAGGGTATCGGCATCGGCTATTCGTGATGATAGGGTTCGTTGTTCAGAATGGTGAAGGCGCGGTAGATCTGTTCGGCGAAGATCGCCCGCACGATCTGGTGCGAGAAGGTCATGCGTGAAAGCGACAGCTTCGCGTCGGCCCGTTCGTAGACCTCTTCCGAAAAACCGTAGGGACCACCGATGACGAGTACGAGCCGTTTCACGCCGCTGTTGAGGCGTTTCTGGAGCCACAGCGCGAACTCCACCGAACGGTACTCGGTTCCCCGTTCGTCGAGCAGCACCACGTAGTCTCCTTCCGAAAGCTGGCGCAGAATGGCTTCTCCTTCGGCCGTTCGTTGCTGTTTGATGCTCAGGCTCTTCGTGTTGCGCACATCGGGCAGAGTGGTCACGGCGAAACGGCAATAGTGGTTCACCCGTCGAGCATACAGCTCGACCAGCGCCGCGATCTCCTTCGAGTCGGTCTTGCCGATGACGATCAGTTCGATGTTCATTCCGTCACAGGTCGCTGTTCCATTCGCCGTCGGCATCGGAGTAGATCACCGGGCGGTTCTTCTCCACGGTCTTGAGCCACTCGTAGGCCTTGTACATGTTGTATCCGTTGCCGGAGGGGCATCCCAGGTCGTAGGCAATTACGCAGGTGAAGTTGCGCGAACGGTAATACATCGACTTTACACGTTCGAGGTATTCGTCGACCAGCCGCGGATCGTTCGACGGCGTACCGCCCACGCGGCGGTCGTCGCGTTTTTCGGGGGCATCGATTGCCGCCCGGTCGATCACGTAGAGCCCGACCTCGTTGCACAGTTCATAGAACCACGCCGGTTGCGGATAACTCGGGCAGATCGTGTTTTTCCCTTTGGCCTTGAGGGCTTTGAGCTCCGCAAGAGTGGTCTTGGGGTCTGCCGCGGCGTTGTATTCCGCCCTGACGAGCTGCAACTCCTTGCCCAGCCGCATCAGACGTCCGTCGACGAGTTCCGTTTTTCCGAATCCGATCTTCAGCGGCATGTACTCCTTGTAGACGCCGTTGCGGCGCGTGAAGAGCATCACGCTGTAAAGGGGCGGGTTCTTGCTTCCGGCCTCCCAGCAGTTGTCATAAGTGTGGTAGATGAAGGGCGAGTAACGCACCGTGTCGGTCGATCGGCCCGGGATCGTGATTTCGGTCATGTTGAACTCCAGCAGCTTGCCCTGCGGCGAGTAGATGTCGTACCCCACGGTGACGGGCTCGTCGTAGTTGTAGGCGTTGCAGGCAACGATCTTCAGGTCGAGCATGCCGAAATCGCGGCCCAGCGAGTCGGGGAGCAGCGCAATCTCGAGGTCGGGGATCGACCGTTTGTTCTGGTAGTAAAGGTAGCTGTTCTCGAAGATCGGACGCCGGACGCCCTCCCCGTCGATCGGCATGCGGCGGGCGTGTATCAATACGCGGAAGTTGTTGACTCCCTGCCGGATGTAAGGCGTAAGATCGAACTCCGAGGGGGTCAGCGGGTCGTTCACCTCGGCAACAGGCCGGTCGTTGAGCCACAGCGAGTAGCCTGCTCCGGTGTTTTCGAGGTGCAGGAAGACCCGTCCGTCGGTCCACTCGAAGGGAATATCGATTTTCGAACCGTAAAAGGCGCGGATGTCGCCCTCGGATTCGGTGATCAGCTCCGGACGGAAGTCCATCCAGTAGCCTCCGGCCTGGCGGTTGCGGGCATCGGCGTCGTGACGGGCGTTGTAGGGGACAACCTCCGTGCGGTAGATCCGTCCTCCCTCGATCAGAGGTGCGGGCGAGGACTCTTCCTGGGCCGCCGCCGTCAGCGCGCAGGCTGTCAGGGCAGCCGTCCATATCGTTCGTTTCATCATTTGCTGAGATAGGTATGCAGGACAAAGGTACTTTTTTTTTGTCAAATCGCAAATAATGGCTAACTTTGGCAATTCGGAAAAACGTGTGAACTGAATATCCTTATGAAAACGCAAAGAATCGCAGAAATCCTCAAGTCGGGGATCGTGGATAGCGACATCGTCGTCAAAGGCTGGGTCCGTACCAAGCGCGGAAACAAGAACGTGGCATTCATTGCCCTGAATGACGGGTCGTGCGTGAATAACATACAGGTGGTTGTCGATCTGTCGAAGATCGCTGAAGAGGAGCTCAAACCCATCACCACGGGGGCCTGCATCCGGGTTGACGGACGTCTGGTTGCCTCGCCCGGCGCAGGGCAGGGCGTCGAGGTCCAGGCCGAGCGGATCGAGATCTACGGTACGGCCGATCCCGAGAGCTATCCGCTTCAGAAGAAGGGGCATTCGCTGGAATTCCTGCGCGATATCGCCTACCTGCGCCCGCGGACCAATACGTTCGGCGCCGTGCTGCGTATCCGCCACGCCATGGCCTATGCCATCCACGAATATTTCAATAAAAACGGGTTCTATTATTTCCATACGCCGATCATCACCGCTTCGGACTGCGAAGGGGCCGGGGCGATGTTCCAGGTGACGACGCTCGATCTGAACAACCTGCCCAAAAACGACGAGGGCAAGGTCGACTATACGCAGGACTTCTTCGGCAAGTCGTGCAACCTGACCGTCTCGGGACAGCTCGAAGGTGAACTGGGCGCCTTGTCGCTGGGCCGTATCTACACCTTCGGTCCGACGTTCCGGGCCGAGAATTCGAATACGCCGCGTCACGCGTCGGAGTTCTGGATGATCGAACCCGAGGCGGCGTTCTATGACCTGGAGGACAACATGGAGCTGGCCGAGGATTTCCTCAAGTACCTTATTCAGTATGCGCTGGACCACTGCATGGAGGACCTCGAGTTTATGAACAAGATGTGGGACAAGGGGCTGCTCGAACGGCTCAAATTCGTGCTGCACAACGATTTCAAACGCTTGGACTATACCGAGGGTATTGAGATCCTCAAGGCCTCGGGCCGCAAGTTCGAATTCCCGTGTGACTGGGGTTGCGACCTGCAGTCGGAGCACGAGCGCTATCTGGTCGAGGAGCACTTCAAGCGTCCGGTGATCCTGATCAACTACCCGAAGGATATCAAGGCCTTCTACATGAAGCAGAACGACGACGGCAAGACCGTCCGGGCCATGGACGTCCTCTTCCCGGGCATCGGCGAGATCATCGGCGGATCGGAGCGTGAGGCCGACTACGAAAAGTTGAATCGTCGCGTCAAGGAGCTGGGCATGAACGAACGCGAATTGTGGTGGTATCTCGATACGCGCCGCTGGGGATCGGCTCCTCACTCGGGCTTCGGCCTGGGCTTCGACCGCCTGCTGTTGTTCGTCACGGGCCTGACCAACATCCGCGACGTACAGCCTTTCCCGCGTACACCCCTTCACGCCGAATTCTGACGCTTGTTCTGCCGTACCCTCCTGCCGCGGATCGGAAGATCCCTGCGGCGGAGTCTCGGGGTGCCGTCCGGATCCTGTCCGGATTGCGGTGTGAGGCAGATGTTGTGAGCCCCGGATATGTGAAGACCCGAACAACCCGAAGATGAAGAAACCAAATGAGAAGTTGATTCTTAATTTGGATTCGATATGGCAATCAATCAAAAACAGGTACTTTCGCTTCAGCAGAAGCTCTCTCCGCAGCAGATTCAGATGATCAAGTTGCTGGAGCTGCCCACCGTGCAGCTCGAGCAGCGCATCAAACAGGAGATCGAGGACAACATCGTCCTCGAGGAGGAGGAACGCACTCCGGAGGACGAGGATCAGCAGCCTCAGGAGATCTCCGTGGAGGAGTATCTGCGCGAAGACGATACCCCTTCCTACAAGAGCCACATCAACAACTACTCGAAGGATGACAAGCAACGTCCGGTCTATCTTACCGAGGGCCGTTCGTTGCAGGAGTATCTTGTCGAGCAGCTGGGTTTCCGCAACCTCTCGGAGCGCGACATGCGCCTGGCGGTCTATCTGGTAGGAAGCATCGACGAGGACGGCTACCTGCGCCGCGATCTGGAGTCCGTCGCCGACGACATCGCCTTTACGGTGGGTCTGGAGACCTCGGCCGAGGAGCTGGAACACATCCTGGGCATCATTCACGAACTGGAGCCGGCCGGGATCGGGGCCCGGGATCTGCGTGAATGCCTGCTGTTGCAGATGGACCAGCAGCCGCTCAACACCCGTCCCCGGCGACTGGCGCGCAAGATCCTCACGAACTATTTCGACGAGTTCGTCAAGATGCATTACGAGAAGCTCATGTCGCGGCTGCAGGTCTCGGAGGAGGATTTCCGCGAGGCGATCTCCGAGATCAAACGGCTCTCGCCCAAACCCGGCAACCTCTATGCCGAGGGTGGTACGGATACGACACCTTATATTATTCCGGACTTCATTCTCGATTATCAGGACGGGCACTTCAACCTCTCGATGAACTCCTACAATGTCCCCGAGGTGCGGGTGAACCGTCGCTACGTGGAGATGATTCGTGACATGGTGGGAGCTGACGGCAAGGTCAAGGAGCAGGACCGTGAGGCGCTGCAGTTCGTCAAGAGCAAGATCGATTCGGCGAAGTGGTTCATCTCGGCCATCAAACAGCGTCACGATACGCTGATGCGTACGATGCAGACCATTCTGGATTACCAGCAGGAGTATTTCAAGGACGGCGACCGTTCGAAACTCCGCCCGATGATCCTCAAGGATATCGCCGACCGTACGGGTCTCGACGTTTCGACGATTTCGCGTGTGGTGAACAGCAAGTACGTACAGACGCAGTTCGGAATCATCCTGCTCAAATCGCTCTTCTCGGAGGCCATGCAGACCGAATCGGGAGAGGAGGTTTCGAGTTACGAGATCAAGCACATCCTTCAGCAGTGCATCGACCAGGAGGACAAACGCCATCCGCTGACGGACGAAACGCTCATGGATATCCTCAATGGAAAAGGCTACCGCATAGCACGTCGTACGGTGGCCAAATACCGGGAGATGCTGGGTATTCCTGTCGCGCGTCTGCGTAAACAGATCTGATTCCGTAGAGAACCGCGGCTCGCGGACGTGAGAGACATTTCCGGGAGGATCGGACAGGGACGGATAGGGGCGCAGATATCTCGGCCGAACCAGAAGCCAGTCAGAAGCGGCGCAAGGGGAGGGGAGAAGGAATGCGGACGGGGCGGAAGATGAGGCGCGACAGGGAGACGGAGCCTAAGTTCGGAGATAGCATGGAGGCAGGACGAGGCAGAAAGGGCCGAAACGAGCCAAGTCGGGAAGGATGATTTGCCGGAAACCTTAATGTCAAGATGATGAACTACAGAAAATTATCGAATACGCTCTCTTGGGTGTTGCATCCGTTTCTGCAACCGGTCTACCTGATGACGGTTTTGCTCACGATGACCACCTTCGCCCGTTATACCCCTCAGATGAAGTTCTATCTCATGTGGGTTGTCGCGCTTTATGCGATCATCATTCCCGTTCTGACGCTCGGAGTGTTACGGTCGCTGGGGCGTATTACCGATTTTCGGGTCGATGACCGCCGCGAACGACTGCTGCCGCTGTTGATCGGTACGGTATGCTATGTGCTTTGTGCCATCACCTTCGCAAAAATCCCTTCGGCAATCTTCCTGCGCAAGTTCATGATTGCGGCGGCCTGTTGCGAGATGTTGTGTTTCGTGGTGTCGCTGCGTTGGAAGATCAGTCTGCACCTGACCGGAATGGGCGCCGTTGTGGCGCTGCTTGTGGTGATGAATATCATCGGGGTGGGGAACATGCTTGTTCCGCTGCTGATCGCCATCCTCTGCGCCGGAGCGTTGGCTTCGGCGCGTCTCTATCTGGGATGCCACAACGGTGCGCAGGTCCTTGCGGGATTCTGCGGCGGATTCGCCGTGTCGCTGCTTGCCGTGCTGTTCCTCTGATTCCCGGCCGGCGGATTCGCCGTGTCGTTGTTTGCCGGGTTGTCTTTCGGACTTCCAGTCCGCGGATTTGTCGTGTCGCTGTTTGCCTGCTGTTCCTTTGATTTCCGGCCGGCGGATTCACCGTGTCGTAGCTTGCCGGGTTGTTCCTCGGGCTTTCTGTCCGCGGATTCGTTGTGTCGCTGTTTGCCGAGCTGTTCCTCTGATCTTGTGTCTTTGTATTTCGGCTTTCACCCTGCGGATGCTACCTGCGAATCCGGTATTTCGCGGGAAGTATCCCTGAAAATCTGCGCCGCGCTTTTTTGCGCGTAATCCCCGTTTTGAGGAGGTGTGTGCGCACACACCATGCATAAATGTATGATTGTTTCAATCAGATGTACGCGAGTTTCAATCCCTCGTCGTACCATGTTTTACTTTTGTCTTGCGATTTTTTACTAACCTGACAACCGATGAAAAGAAAAAACTGAAATCCAACTCACATCTGTTCGAATCCTTGTCTTGATCTTACAAGGAATGAATTGCAACCTAACCCCATCAGTATGAACAAATCTACCAAACAAGCAAAATCCGGAACGGGACGACACAAGCCATGGGGGCTGTCTCTTCTCGTGCTGGTACTGTGTGCCCTGCCGATTGCGGAGGCCGTCTCCGCACCTGTCGGGGCGACTCCTCCGGCCAAAGCGCAGGCTGGAAAGGATTATCGGATTACGGGATCGGTCGTTGATGCGGCGGGTCTTCCGATTATCGGCGCCAATGTCATTGTCGAGGGTACGACGATCGGTACGACCACCGATGTGCAGGGTGCTTTTGCGCTGGAGGTTCCCATGAAAGGCGCGATCCAGGTCTCCTATCTGGGTTATCAGACCCAGACGATCGCCCTCACCGGACAGACTCATTATATGGTAACGTTGCAGGAGAATGCAACGGCACTGCAGGATGTCGTGGTCGTCGGTTACGGCGTACAGCGTAAGGAGAGCGTCGTGGGAGCCATCTCTCAGGTGAAGGGCGATGCGCTGGTTGATGCGGGTGTTTCGAACATCACCAACGCCCTGGCCGGAAAACTCTCGGGTGTTACCACGATCCAGACTTCGGGCCAGCCCGGACAGAACGATGCCGAGATCCTCATCCGTGGCGTATCGAGCTTCAGCAACTCCAACCCGCTGGTGCTGGTCGACGGCGTGGAACGGGATTTTTCGACGATCGACCCGCAGGAGGTGGCCAACATTTCGGTGTTGAAGGACGCCTCGGCTACGGCGGTCTTCGGAGCCAAGGGCGCCAACGGAGTGATCATCGTGACGACCAAGAGCGGTCAGGAGGGCAAGCCCAAGATGGACTTCTCCTTCTCGACGGGTTTCGCCATCCCGATCAATACGCCCGAGCACATCGATTCCTACCGTACGATGTCGTTGATGAACGTGGCCAAGATGAACGACCAGCAGTTCTCGTCGTTGACCTCGCAGGAGATCCTCAACGAATACCGCAATCCGTCGACCCGTCTGAACTCGCTGCGCTATCCCGATGTCAACTGGCTCGACGAGATGACCGACTCGTTCGCCTCGACGATCAATGCGAACTTCAACATCCAGGGCGGTACGCGGTTTGTGAAGTATTTCGCCTCGGTGGGCTACGCGCACGAAGGCTCGATCTTCAAGGGAATCCAGGACGGCAAGGTCGATTCGCGCTATTTCTACAACCGTTTCAACTTCCGTACGAACCTGGATTTCAACGTCACCTCCTCGACGACCGTGTCGTTCAAACTCGGCGGTAACGTGGGTATCAAGAACAAGCCGCAGCCGCAGGATGGCGATGACGGCATGTGGAAGTATATCTTCGGCAGCAGTACGGCCAAATATCCGATGTATTACCCCTCGTGGGTTCTCAAGGAGGTTCCGGATCTGGACTATCCCGATGCTTCGGGGGATCGTCTGATCAGCGAGGCCGACCAGACCACCGGCAATCCCTACTACCAGATGATGCGCGGACGCTTCATTCAGCTGACCGATTCGAAACTCTTCTCGGATATCATCATCAACCAGAAACTCGACTTCATTACCAAGGGTCTTTCGGTCCAGGGGAAGGTTTCGCTGAGTACCTATTACAAATACTCGACCCTTCGTACGGAGTATGACCGTCCGGCCTGGTATCTGGATTTCGACAAGATCGGTACGGACGAGAATCCCTGGCGGCGGACCGGCGACAACGGCTATCTGTATGTCCCCAATCCGATGTACACGACGGCGGAGAATGCCCTGCAGAGCGGTTACTACCTGGATCTCTACTACGATCTCTCGGTCAACTACAACCGGACCTTCGGACGTCACAACGTCACCGGACTCTTCCTTTTCAACCGCCAGGAGCAGGACAAGGGTTCCGACTTCCCCTATTACAACGAGGCGCTCGTAGCCCGTGTGACGTATGACTTCGCGCACAAGTATCTCGTCGAGCTCAACATGGGTTATACGGGATCGGAACGTTTCGCTCCGGGCAACCGTTTCGGATTCTTCCCCTCGGGCGCCGTGGGATGGGTCCTCTCCGAGGAGCGTTTCTTCGAGCCGCTGAAACCCTGGTTCAGCAAGTTCAAGATCCGTTATTCGCAGGGTCTTGTGGGTAGCGACTACGCCAACAACCGCTGGCTCTACATGAGCGAATACTCGAAGGACGGCAACGGATACATCATCGAGGACAAGATCGCCAACAGTTCGGTGCAGTGGGAGCAGGCCATGAAGCGTGACCTGGGTATCGAGATGGGCTTTCTCAACGACGAACTGCACCTGACGGTGGATCTGTTTGACGAGAAGCGTACGAAGATGCTTATTTCGGTGGACAACACCACACCGATGTGGATCGGCAATACCTCCAAGGAGTTGAACAAGGGAGAGATCAAGAAACACGGACTGGAGCTCGAACTTGCCTACAACAAACAGCTCGGACGCGACTGGATGCTCTTCCTGGGCGGAAACTTCTCGTTCAACGAGAACCGGATCATCTACACCGACGACCCACTCTACGCACTTCCGCACCAGAAGGAGATCGGCACGGCGCTGGGTGCCCAGCTGAGCGGCGCCTATCTGATCGGGAACGGTTATCTGACCTCGGTGGACGATATCCACAGCAATTTCCTCCCGGTATCGGTGAGCGACGTGGTGGTCGGAGACTACAAGTTCCTGGACTTTACGGCCGACGGACAGATCGACAAGGATGACCTGGCCCGGATGGAGGGTTCGCTCTATCCGCCCATTGCCTACGCCTTCAATGCCGGCTTCCGGTGGAAGGGTCTGGATGTGAACGTGCTCTTCCAGGGCTATGCCAAGAAGTGGGTCAACTTCGACCAGATGTACGAATGGGAGTTCTACAAGGGCAACTACCGTACGCACCTCTCGTCGCTCGACTACTGGTCGCCGTCGAATCCCACGGGTAACCACGCCGCAGTACACTATTCGTCGTCGAACTTTGCGAACATGAGCTGGTCGGGTTACAACGAGAGCTCCACAACGGGTGGTTACAATGCAAAGTTGCAGGGACGCTCGTGGCGTCGGGCGGACTTCCTGCGCCTGAAGGAGGTTTCGATCAGCTATACGTGGAGCGGTCCGAAGATCAACCGGGCGTTGGGAGTCCGGGCCCTGAAGGTCTATGCCACGGGAAACAACCTGCTGACCTTCACGGACCTGCTCGAAGGGGATCCCGAAAGCAAATACCTCGTCTGGGGTCAGTATCCTCAGATGATGACCATCAAACTGGGTCTTCAGGTTTCGTTCTAACCATAAATCCAAAACGACAATGAAAACCGGAAAACAGATATTGAAGCATCTCCTCGTCGGGACGATGGCGCTTTTGACGGCCGCCGGGACGACCTCGTGTCTGGAAGAGTACCTGGACAAGGCTCCGGATGCGGGACTCGACGAAAAGGAGGTATTTTCGAAATACGCCAACTTCAAGAGTTATTTCTATGCGGTCTACAACGGCGCCAATTTCAATATCAAGGCGCACTATCCGCTGTGGTTCGCGGGCAATAACCAGAAGTTCACGATGGAGGGACTGACGGACATGTGCGACATGACGCGTATCCAGCGTTGTCAGCCCGGCAAGCAGGGCGACGGTTCGCAGGTGACGTGGGCCGTTGGATACAACTCGGATGCAGCGTCCAAGACGGCGAAGGTTCCCTATTCGTGGAAGGTGATCCGCGTCTGCAACATGGCCATCGAGAAGATCGACATGCTGCAGGATGCCACCGACCGGGACAAGACGGATCTGTTGGCCCAGGCCTATTTCGTGCGGGCCTACACCCACTTCGAGCTCTTCCGTTTGTACGGATCGCTGCCCTACATCGACAAGGTGATGGGCTCCGAGGATGAGTGGGACCTGCCGCGGTTGTCGGACTACGATTTCTGCCAGCATGTGGCGGCGGACTTCAAGACTGCGGCTGAACTCTTCGACCAGGCGGGTCTGATGCGCCGTGACCCGGCGTCGGGCTCGGGACACCTTGCGTCACCCGACCAGGACAAACCCAACGGTGTGACGGCATTGGCCATGCGGGGCCGGGCCCTGCTCTATATGGCCAGCCCGCTGAGCAATCCCCAGCAGAACAGGACGCTCTGGGAGGAGGCTGCCGTTGCCAACTGGGAAGCCTACCAGGCAGCCATTCAGTATGGCTACCAGCTTCTTTCGAAAGCCGACTACACGAAGAACTTCTACGGGACGAAATACACCAACGAACAGCTTTGGGCTTACTCTACGGGCAGCACGACCAACTACAACAACGAGCGCGTGCAGGCTTTCGTTCCCTATTGCTTCTCGAACAACGGCTTCAGCTCGGGGCAATGTCCTACCCAGAATTTCGTCGACAAGTTCGAGACGGCGGGCGGTTATCCGCTCAATACGCCCGAGGAGCGTGCCGTTGCCGAGGCTGCCGGGGAGTACAACGAGCAGAATCCCTATGTCAATCGGGATCCGCGGTTCGATTTCGTGGTGATCTACAACCAGAAGTCGCTGCGCGGTTACGGCAATGCATCGCTCTATGTCAACGAGGATGGAAGTCTTCCGTCGGGGTCGCTGCTCAAGAAGAAGGACAACAGTTCGGACGGGGTTTCGGAGACCTACTATTACGAACAGAAACGTACGGGCAACCTCTCGAACAAGGGTGAGCAGAACGTGATCCTTACCGATCCGATCATCCGCCTTGCCGAGGTTCTTCTCAACTATGCCGAGGCGGCGAACGAGGCCTGGGGACCGACGGGCGCCGCTCCCGGAGCCACCATGACGGCCCTGGAGGCCTTGAATGCGGTGCGGGCGCGTGTGGATATGCCGCCCGTGCATACGGAGTATACGGGAAGCGCGGATGCCCTTCGTCCGCGGATCAAGAACGAACGTACCGTGGAGCTCTGTTTCGAAGGCTACCACTATTATTGTGACATCCGCCGCTGGAAGGATGCTCCGGATCTGGGCCGTACGCGCCTGATGGGCATGCGTGTGACGAAGCTGTCGGGCGGGGCCACGTCGGCCTATCCCACGGGCTTCCGTTACGAGCGCTTCGAATTGCCCTCGAACCGGCAGATCGCCTGGAAAAACGACGGCATGTACTACATCCAGTTCCAGACGAGCGATCTGCTGAAGATGAAGAATTACATCCCCAATGAGGCGTGGTAGTGTTAATCGCATAAAGAGAAAATCTATGAAAGATATTGCATTTTTGAAGTCGAAATACCGCGCATGGGGCTGTATGCTGCTCGTTGCCCTGACCGGGCTGGGCAGTGTGGCCGTGCAGGCGCGGCCGACAGAGCCCAAGCGGGTCGATATCGCGCTGACGATCGTCGACCGGAACGGAGAGGCCATTCCCGGTGCGGAGATCTCGGTCAACGAGGGCGGCATGCACCTCACGGCCGATGAGAACGGACAGGTGCGCTTCACCGCATCGGCGCGCGACATGGTCTCCATCTCGAAGGAGGGCTACACCTCCAACCATGCAATGGCCGGGGCGCTTGTCGAGTCGAAACAGGTGACGCTGACCGACGAACAGCTTCTGGCCAGCGAGTCCGATGAGTTGCCGCTGCCGTTCGGTGTGCAGAAGAAGCGCTGGTCGGTGGGCAGTACGATCGTCATCCGCGGCGAGGATCTCGAGAAGTACTCCTCGACCGATATCCGCAATGCCCTGACGGCGATTGCCGCCGGAGTGGAGGTAACGGAGAAGTTCGGCGGTCCGGGTGTCAATCCCCTGGAGCATATCGGACAGTACGGAGCCTCGACGCGCATCTCGGTTACGTCGCGCGGCAACCAGATGATCTACATGGTTGACGACATTCCGGTCCAGATCGACGAAACGCCGCTGGATCCGCAGCAGATCGAGTCGATTACGATCGTGCGCGACGTGCTGGAGAAGACGATGTACGGCCCTTCGGCTGCCAACGGCATTGTCTACATCCGCACCAAACGGGGCAAATACAACGAGCGTTATCTGAATGTGGAGGTTGAGGGCGGTGTGAACACCGTGGACCGCATGCCGGAGTATGTCGGCGGAGCCGATTATGCCCGTCTGAACAACATCGCACGTAACAACAGCGGTCTGGAGATGCTCTATACGCGGGATGATGTGGCGGCCTATGCCCGCAACGACGCCTACGACCAGTGGCATCCGAGCGTGAACTTCCGCGACATGATGCTCAAGAACACGATGTATTACACGAAGGCGAACGTCTCCTCGGGAGGCGGCAACGACTACCTGCGCTATTTCGCCTACCTGGGCTATGCGGGCGAGGACGACATCTACAAGATCGGACCGCAGGCCGGCTACAATCGCGTGAACATCAATGCGAATCTCGACATCAAGCTGCACCGTTACATCCGGGCGCGTTTCGGTCTGATCTCGACGTTGGGCCTCCGCCGCTCGGCCAACTACGGCTACAGTTCGAACTACTCCTCGGAGGATGCCTCGTCGAATACGACGCTCGGCGTGACGGAGTTCCCGGACGTGATCAGCGACGTGAACACCATTCCGGCCCTTTCGTTCCCGATCTATGCCAACAACGATCCCTCGCTCGAATCGCCGTGGTATGCCGTCTCGTCGCTCTACAAGCAGAATCCGATCGCCAATATTCTGGAGAACGGTGCCTATACGGAGACCATCCGCAAGGGTTTGGTCAACGTGGGAATCGATGTGGACCTGTCGTTCCTCACGCCGGGCCTCACGTCGATGAGCTACGGAGCCTACGATGCGACGAACCTCGTGCGTCTGGGTACGGCCGAGGACTACGCCGCCTATATCCTCAACAAGGGAATCGACGAGCACGGTTACGATGCGATGATTCCCGTGCAGAGCAGCAGCCACAGTGTCAAGGCCATGTCGCAGAAGACCCGCCTGCTGGACTACTTCTCGAACCGCTTCTATTTCGTCCAGAAGTTCGCCTACGACCGCACCTTCGGACGGCATGCCGTGCAGGCTTCGGCCTCCTACCTGATCACGAAGCGCTCGCAGAAGTTCATCACCGAGCATCGCCGCGAGATGAATTTCGCCTTCGGAGCGGGATATGCCTACGACGGACGCTATCTGGTGCAGGCAGCCTGCAACTACCAGGGTACCTATTCGCTGCTGAACAACCGATGGTCGACCTCGCCCTCCGTGGGTCTGGGGTGGATCATCTCCGAGGAGGAGTTCATGCGCAACGTGCATGCGATCGACTTCCTGAAACTGCGGGCCGAAGGGGGTATCCTCTACTATGACAGTGCGACCTCTGCGAACCGCGACGTGGACAACTACAAATGGGACAACTCGGGTCAGAAATTCGGCCCGCACTCCAACAACCAGTGGTTCGGCAGTACGGTAAGCGATGCCGTCGACCGGCTCTATCCGCAGATGCTGGGCAACCCGAATCTGCGTCTGGAGAAGCGCCGCGAGTTGACCGTAGGTGTGGATGCCGTGGCTTTCCGGCAGCGGCTGAACTTCTCGCTGAGCTACTACAACATCCTGCGCGACGGTCCCGTTGCGGAGCTTCAGAACATGCTGCCGCTCCTGGCCGGTGTCTCGGGCGGAGCCCTGTGGATGAACTACGAAAAGACGCGCTACCAGGGATATGAACTCTCTCTGGGATGGCACGACCGGAGCGGAGACTTCTCCTATTCGGTCAACGGCTGGGCTTCGGTGCAGGCCTCGAAGGTGCTGCGCGCCGATGAGCTCAACTACAAGGAGGCATACCGTTCGAAGGTGGGCTATTCGGCCTCCTCGATCTGGGGTCTGCGCTGCCTCGGGCAGTTCGCTACGGACGAGGAGACGCTGCTCGTGCCGCAGCTCTTCGACGGAGAGCTCCAGGCCGGGGACCTCAAGTACGAGGACATGAACGGCGACGGACAGATCGACGACAACGACTTCTGCGTAATCGGCAATTCGGTTCCGAAGCTGATCTACGGCATTCACGTGAATCTCAAGTACCGGGATTTCGATCTCACGCTGACGGGTACGGGACGTGCGTTCTACGATCTGGCGCTGACGAACGACTACTTCTGGAACGGCTGGGGTGACGGCAACTATTCGAAGTATACGCTGGAGCACGCCGGAGATCCCACGCACCCGCGCCTGACCTACAACAAGGTGAACAACAACTACAAGACGTCGACCTATTGGCTTGCCGACGGAGGCTTCTTTAAGATCCAGAGCCTCGAACTGGGATACGAACTGCCCATCCGGCGCCTGAACCTCTCGACGATCCGCCGCATGCGCGTCTATCTGCGGGGTAACAACCTGTGCACCCTTTCGAAGATCAAGGATGTGGATCCCGAGGCGCTGAGTTCGGGGCTGACGAACTATCCGCTCATGAGAACCTTTGTGGCCGGTATCAAGTTAACCTTCTAAAGCGATGATGATGAAACGAATCTATCAAATATTGACGGTTGCCGCAGTCGGCGGACTTTGCGCCTGCAGTGATTTTCTGGATCCCTATCCTTCGGCGATCCGTTCGGAGGACTACGTGCTGTCGAACCCCACGACCATGCAGGGACTGATCGGCAAGTGTTACGACTACATGTCGCAGAATTACGACAACAACGAAGGGGCCTATCTGGACTGTGCCACGGACAACGCCGTGCGGACCTCGACGACGGACGTGATCCGGCGCTTCGCCATCGGCGTGACGAGCCCGACGAACGATCCCTTCCAGACCTACTGGGAGCGCGACTACCAGGGCATCTACAATACGAACATGTTCCTGAAGGACAACCGGGGTCTGAACATGCGCTACATGCTCGATGACCACCTGGACGAGTTGCTTCGCAAGCGCCTCTGGGGTGAGGCCTACGCGCTGCGAGCCTGGTTCCAGTGGGATCTGCTGCAGAAGTTCGGCGGACGGGGAACCGACGGACGGCTGCTGGGCTATCCCATTCTGCTCGAGCCGGTCCGGATCTGGGAGATGACTCCCGAAGAGATCCAGGATCTGACCGTCGAGCGCAACACCTATGACGAGTGCGTGGCCCAGATCCTCAAGGATTGCGATTCGGCCTACAAGTATCTGCCCATCGCCCACCGGGACTTCCTGGTTCCGGATCAGAATGACCGGCGTGTGCTCGGGGCGCAGAACTGGGGCCGCATGGACGGCATCACGACCGTGGCCATCAAGGCGCTGGTCTATCTGACGTGGGCCAGCCCGCGCTTCAACCCCGACGGGGACATGACGCGCTGGCAGAAGGCCGCCGAATATGCCAAGGAGGTCATGGATTTCAAGATGACGGTGGATAACGTTTCGGGCGGTTTCTCCGTGGACCGTCAGGTCGACTGGTGCGATCCGAACAACCCGGAGATCGTCTTCGCTTCGCGTTACAAGTCGAGCAACGACGATCTGGAGCGTGCCTTCTACCCGGGCGGGTTCCAGGGCAACGGCACGATGGGTGCCACGCAGGATCTGGTCGATGCCTTCGGCATGGCCGACGGCTATCCGGTCGGCGAATCGCCCAACTACGACTACGATCCGGCCAATCCCTATCTGAACCGCGATCCGCGCTTCTACAGCGTCATCTTCTATAACGGGCGTTCGGTCGTAACCGGCACTACGGGCAAGACCTATACGTTCGAGAACTGGACCAACGGCGGTAAGGATGCGGCCGGGACGAGCTCGAAGAATTCGCTGACGAACTACCACATCAAGAAGTTCGTCTATATGGGAGTCAACTGGTCGGAGAGCTCCGTGAGCCGGATGCCGCACTCGAAGTTCTTCATCCGCTGGGCCCATATGGTGCTGGCCTTTGCCGAGGCGGCGAACCAGGTCGGCGGACCCAATGCCCCGATCGACGGGCTGACGGCCAAAGAGGCCATCGCCTATCTGCGCAGCCGTACGACCTACGACGGTGCCGAGGGTATCGTGGAGGATCCCTATCTGGATCAGATCGCCCTTTCGGGCAAGGATGCCTTCGACCGCTTCCTGCGTAACGAACGCCGCATCGAGACCTGTTTCGAGGGTACGTGGTTCTTCGATCTGCGCCGCTGGTCGACGACGCTCGGAGAGCTGAACCGCGACGTTCACGGAGTCGAGGTTACGCGCAAGGACAACGGCGATTTCGAGTACAATTTCGACAAGGTCATCGAGAAACGTCTCTTCACCTCGGCTTACCTCCCCATCCCCTACAAGGAGATGCTCAACGTCAAGGGCCTGATCCAGAACGAAGGTTGGGAAAACTGGCAATAAACATCCAAAACCGCATAGTATCATGAAAAAATATCTGTTCATATCGCTTGCCTCGCTGCTGGGCCTGACCTCCTGCTATGACGATTACGTCAAGGACAATCCGACGCAGGCCGTAGGTTTCGCCAATCAGACCGACGTGCGTTCGGTGATTGTCGGCGAGGGGATGAAGTTCTCCACGGGCGTGGCTCTGGGCGGCATCATCGACAACGACCGCAACCGGCTGATCAATTACGAGATCGACTATTCGCTGGTCAACGACGAGACGCTGTCGGCCATGAAATCGCATCTTTTCTCCTACATCCAGGATCTGTGCAAACCGATCGATGCGCTGGAAGCGCTTCCGGCCGATGAATACCGGCTGCGTCCGGATGGCGGGGTCGACGGTGTTGTCCTGATTCGCGAGGGATCTCATCTGGGGCAGATCGTGATCAAGGTCGATTCGGTGAAATTCCTTTCGGACGCGTCGCGAACGACGCCCCGTTTTGTCATTCCGCTGCGCCTGACCGACGGCAACGATACCGGTCTGATCGAGGGAAAGACCACGTCGGTGATCGGCGTGCGTTACGAGAACATGCTCTTCGGCAACTACTGGCATGGCGGGGAGACCGTCGTGACGGATGCTTCGGGTCAGGAGGTCAACCGGATCCAGTATTATACGACTGTTCCGCAGGCCGATACGAAGGTCTGGACGCTGACGACCGTCGAGCCGATGGCCTTGACGGCCAATGCCGTGGGCGGAGAGCTCAACGGCAGCAGCGCTCAGCTGAAACTTATCCAGGGAGCCGACGGCCAGATCACCGTGGCATCGGTCGACGGAGCCCTTTACGAGGTTCAGCCCGATGGTGCGTGCTCGTTCAACCGGGCCAAGCTGCTGCAGGATCGCAAGATCTTCCTCAAGTACAAGTACGAGAAGGATGGCCTGACCTACCATGCAACCGATACACTGACCTTCCGCAACCGGATCCGCGACGGCGTGAACGAGTGGCAGGATGAGCACCCTGAAAATTACAAATAGCGATGAAACGATTGTTAAGATACCTGTTTATTCTCTTCCCGGCACTGAGCCTGTCGGGAGCTCTTCTGGCCAAAACCCCTGAATACCGGCAGGTTCTGAGCCGGGAGAATGCCCAGAAGAAGGAGTGGAAGAGTTATGAAACGAAGACGGTCGATCGCCTTGCGGGTTTCAATCCCCGCAAGAGCGATCCCCGGCAGGATGAGTTCGGGGGCTGGATGGTCGACCGGCAGGAGGCGACGGGCTTCTTCCGTACGGAGAAGATCGGTGATCGCTGGTGGTTGATTGATCCCGAGGGCTATCCCTACCTGGCAAAGGGCATAGCGGTCTTCTCGATGGGCGGTTCGGACCGCCAGCGCAAGGCGCTGGAGGAGAAATTCTCGACGCCGGAGGCCTGGGCCACTTCGCAACAGGAGATGTTGCGCTCCTATGGCTTCAATTCGTTGGGAGCCTGGTCGGCCGTGGATGTGGTGCGCAAGACGGAGCATCCGATGCCCTATACGGTGATCGTCAATCCGATGGGCACCTATCGCAGCCAGCACCTTAAGCATTTCGGCGGCAAATACAAACAGGCCGGCTGGCAGGGATACCGGTTCGATCTGGCCATGGTTTTCGATCCGGGTTTCGATGCGTTGATCGACCGGGTTGTAAGTCAGGTTGCCCGGTATCGTGACGACAAGTATTTGGTGGGCTACTTTACGGATAACGAGCTTCCGTGGGTCAACGACGCGCTGGACCGCCATCTGACGCTGCTGGCGCACGACGAGGAGGCCTATCTGACGGTCCGCCGGTGGTTCGAGGAGCGCAAGGGCAAGGATGCGAAGGTGGAGGATATTACCGATGCGGATCGTCGGGCCTTCATGGCCTTCTATTTCGACACCTACATGCGGAAGGTGACGTCGGCGTTGCGCAAGTACGATTCCAACCATCTCTACCTGGGTTGCCGCTTCAACCAGCACCGTGAAGAGATGGCCAGTGAGGAGATCTTCGCCGTGGCGGGGAAATACATGGATGTGATCTCGATCAACCATTACCGGCTGTGGCAGCCCAACGCCGAATGGATGGCCAACTGGGAGAAGTGGTCCGGAAAACCCTTCATCATCACGGAGTTCTACACCAAGGGTGAGGATTCGGGACTCCCGAACAATACCGGTGCGGGATGGAATGTCCAGACACAGGCCGATCGCGGTTGGTTCTATCAGAATTTTGTCCTGGAGCTGCTGTGCAGCGGCAACTGTGTGGGGTGGCACTGGTTCACCTACATGGACAACGATCCGCAGAATCTGAAGACCGACCCTTCGAACCGCGATTCGAACAAGGGGGTCGTGGCGTGGGACTTTACGCCCTACGGCGTGCTGCTGGACGAGATGAAGCAGTTGAATGACTGTACGTACCGTCTGACGCAGTATTTCGATGCCCAGAAAGCCAAAGCAAAACGTGAAATGAACCAATAAACGACAACTCCATGATCAAGACATTGAAATATTCGTTGTTTGTATTCGGGGCGGCGCTTCTGGTGGCCGGTTGTACGGAGGACAAGACCTCGACACTTCCCGAAGTCTATCCCGAGGAGCCGGAGCTTCCCGGGGATGTCGAGCCGCCGCACGATGTGCGGGCCCGCAAGAATGCGACCACCACGGAGTGGACCGATTACAAGGCCTATACGGTGGATCGGATTCCGGGATTTGTGCCGGGCCAGGATCCCGAGACGGACAAATACGGCGGTTGGAAGGTGACGCAGCTTGAAGCGACGGGCTTCTTCCGCGTACAGCAGTTTGCCGGTCGGTGGTGGCTGGTGACACCCGAAGGGAATCTCTATCTTTCGAAGGGTGTGGCGGTCTTCTCGGCGGGCGGTTCGGACCGTCAGGCCGTGGCGCTGCAGGAGAAGTTCGGCTCGGTAAGCAACTGGGCCAAGCAGGAGACCTCGAAACTCAAGTCGCTGGGCTTCAATTCGCTAGGCGCGTGGTCGAATGTGGGAACCGTGCGCAAGCTCACCGAGCCGACGCCCTATACGGTGATTGTCAGCCCGATGGGAAGTCTCAACGGCTATATCAAATCGTCGGGCGAGGAGGCCGATGCCTCGTGGTCGGGTTGGGAGGGTTATCCCAACGACTTTGCCTGTGTTTTCCATCCGAAGTTCGACGAGTTCATCAAACAGGAGATTTCGGAGATCGCCACCTACAAGGATGATCCCTACTGCATCGGTTACTTTACGGACAACGAGATTCCGTGGAAGGATTATGCGCTGGACCGCTGCCTGGAGGCGTGGCCCGAAACGCACGTCAACCACCAGAAGGCGCAGGAGTGGCTCGATGCCCGCAAGGGCAAGACCGGAGCGAAGCTCTCGGAGGCGACGGATGCGGATCGCCGGGCCTTCATCGCCTACTGCCTGGATATCTATCTGCAGAAGGTGACGGAGGCCATCAAGAAGTACGACCCGAACCACCTCTACCTGGGCTGCCGTTTCAACCAGTGGAACTACGAACTGGTCAACGACGAGATCTTCAGGACGGCCGGGAAGTACATGGATGTGATCTCGATCAACCACTACCAGAAGTGGGAGCCGGATGCCACGGCCATGCAGAACTGGGCCACGTGGTCCGGAAAACCCTTCATGGTGACGGAGTTCTATGTCAAGGGTGAGGATTCGGGGCTTCCGAACAACACCGGTGCGGGATGGAACGTGCGTACGCAGGCCGAGCGGGGTTATTTCTACCAGAATTTTGTGCTGGGTCTGCTTCGCAGCAAGGTCTGTGTGGGATGGCACTGGTTCACCTACATGGACAACGACCCGGAGAACGAGAACACCGACCCGTCGAACCGCGACTCGAACAAGGGCATGGTGATGTGGAATTTCGAGGATTATGTACCCTTGCAGGAGAACATGCAGGCGATCAACGACAATGTGTACCTGTTGACACGTTTTTACGATCAGCAATAAAACGACCCGATTATGAAAACGATATTCAAATTTCAGACCATTCTGATGTGGGGGCTTGTCCTCCTGTGGGGTTGCGAGGAGACCGTGGAACCGCTGCATCATACGGCCCCGCAAGTGACTTTCCCGGTCGGGGAGAGTTCGATGACGGCCACCGTCGGGGAAGAGGTGGAGTTCCGGGCCAACGTCGAAGAGGGGGACCGTCTTACGTGCAGCTGGTATGTCGGCGAGACGCTCGAGGCTTCGACCCCGTCGTTCACCTATGTTTTCCGCACGCCGGGAACGTTCGACGTGCGTTTCGAGGCCCGCAACGGCGCCGGATCGGTCTCCAAGACCTATGAGGTGACGGTCTCCGACGTGCTGGAGATGTACCTGTCGGTGGGTGATTCGACGCGCATCAAACGCCTGCAATTGGACAATCTGAAGGTGATGGCCATCGTGACGGCGGGCTCGAATGTGCAGCACGAGTGGACGGTCGACGGCCAAAAGGCCTCCACCGAAGCCTATTTCGATACGTTCGTGCTCGCGGACGCCAAGGTCTATACGGTAGCCTATCGTGGAACGAATGCCGCCGGAGAGTTCACGAAGAGCTTCGAGGTTGAGGTGCTGGAGCGGCCGCTGGAGGTCGAGTTCTCGAATACCGATGCGGTGATCTCCTGCAAGTCGGGTGAGACCGTGACGATCGACGCGACGGTTACGTTCGGCGGTACGGGTGTGCAGCACGAATGGAAGGTCGACGGAGCGCCGGTTTCGACCGAATCCCACTTCAGCTATACCTTCACGGGAGAGGGCCCCTATACGATCGATTATCGGGCCGAGAATGCCAAGGGCGAGACCGTAACGCGCCAGTGGACGGTCAACATCCAGGCTTCGGGTCTGCTGCTCGACGACTTCGAGTCGGGTTCGCTGACACCGTGGTGGCGTACCAAAGAGAACGATCCGGGCATTACGGTCGAGGACAATCCCAAGCCGGATGCAGTCAACTCCAGTGCGAAGGTGATGCGCGACAAGGTCAACGGTACGGGCAGTACGTCCGGATACTTTACGCTGGAGACCTCGAAGATTCTCGAAGGCAAGGGTATCGACGTTACGAAGTGCACGGGTATCCGTTTCAAGGTTTACCTGGGCAAGAACAAGTACTATCCGCGTGTGGATATCGGCGGTACGAAGTACGCACCGGTGACGGAACCGCAGTTCAAGGATGAGTGGGAGGTGCTCGAATACCGCTTCCCGTTCAATCTGGACCCGACAAAGATCATCCAGATCCGTCCGTTGCTGCAGCAGAACGGCAGCAATATCGCCTCTGGCGCTGTATCCGACACCAATACGCGCGAGGTTTATATCGACGATATCGAATTCCTGGAGTAAACACGAAAAAGACAGAACCATGAAACATTTCATAAAAGGAACGCTGCTCCTGCTGGCACTCGGTGCGGGATGGGGCTGCAGCGACGATCAGACCGAGACGACGGATGTGGCCGTTATGCCGCAGGTCACATTCGCCGTGACGGAAGAAACGATTGGGGTTGTTGTGGACGATGCCGTGCGTTTCGAGGCCAAGGTGGAGACTCCGGGGCCGGTGAACTGCAGCTGGTATGTCGACGACGAGCTGAAGGCGACGACGCAGACGATGACCTATGTCTTCGACCATGTCGGTACCTATATCGTTCGCTTCGAGGCCTATAACGAGGCGGGTCGTGTCGAGAAGAGCTATACGGTGACGGCGGCCGGAGTGCCTCTGGTCGTCGAGTTCTCGAACGACGAGGAGACGATCTCCTGCATGCCGGGCGATGAGGTCGAACTGACGGCTACGGTGGTCAGCGGCGACAAACAGGTGCAGCACAAGTGGATGCTCGACGACGAGACGGTCAGCGAGACGGCGGAGTTCTCGTACCTTTTCGAGGAGATGGGTGAATTCGTGATCACCTATGAGGGAGTCAACAGCGACGAAATGCGTGTCGAGCGCAGCTGGACGGTCGTTGTCGATGAACTGCCGCTGGAGATCACCTTCTCGAAGGAGCCGGGAGTCCTCACCTGCGAACAGGGCGGCGAAGTGTCGATCACCGCGACGCTGGTGAACGGCGGCACGGGCCTCGTTCAGACCTGGAAGGTCGGAGACGAGACGGTCAGCGAGACGGGCGAATTCACCTACACGTTCGAGGAGTCCGGAACCTTTACCATCACCTATACGGGACGCAACGCCAAAGAGGAGGTTGTCGAGAAAACCTGGACGGTCGAGGTGACGGAACTGCCGCTGGCGATCGAATTCTCGGAGGAGGAGACGGCCCTCTCCTGCAAACCGGGCGACGAGCTGGTGATCACCGCGACGGTGACGGCCGGCGGATCCTCGGGTGTCACCCACGAATGGAAACTTGACGACCAGAGCGTCTCCACGACGGAAGAGTTCCGCCACACCTTTGACCAGGCCGGTTCTCATGTGGTGGACTATACGGGTAAGAATGCCAAGGGTGAGACCGTGACGCACAGCTGGACGGTTACGGTGAGCGACGCAAGTGCGGGCTATATGTTCGAGGACTTCGAGAACCGGGATGCCCTGCCGGGACACTTCATTAATGGAAATGCACCCATCGAGGGGGCTACGGTCAAGGACAACCCCTACAAGACGGCCCTCAATCCGAGCAACCGCGTGCTGAGTGATCACCTGCTCAAGGAGACAAGTACTTCGGGTTACTTCGATATGGGCTTCTCGCATCTCGAAAATCGGGCCAAGTATCGGGCCATCCGCGTGAAGGTCTATCTCGGATCCAACCTCTATTATCCGCGATTGAAGATCGCCTCGCTGTCCGGAGGACCCAACAAACTGCCCAGTTCGATCAACGGACAACCTTTCGACTGCAACCACGCTTCGGCGTCGGAGTGGGCGAAGCTGATCAAGACCGACGACTGGAATGTCTTCGTCTACGATCTGATCGACTGCGGATATGGGGCTGACAATTTCGAAAATATCACTTCGGTGCAGTTCCGTCCGCTGGTGAAGATCGACGGCTCGAACTCTGAAGGATTCGACGAGACGACCAACAACCGGACGGTCTATTACGACGATATTGAGTTTGTCGAGTAACCGGCTGCCGGGAAAAATGCTCAGGCCTCCGTCGCAGGACGGACGGAGGCCTTTTTTGATTAATTTTGTAGAATTGAAACATGATGAAGCAAGCGATTGTCATCGGGTTGTTGGCGTGCGGCATGGGGCTGTGCGCCTGTACGGACCGGGTCGTGTACAAGGACCCTTCGGCTCCTGTGGAGCAACGTGTCGAGGATCTGCTGCGACGAATGACCCTCGAGGAGAAGGTGATGCAGGTGACACAGTGGACCTATGGCAAGAACATGAATGTCAACAATGTGGAGCAGGAGATGAAGGCCGTCAGCCCGATGATCGGATCGTTGCTCTACCGTAGTACCAGCGCTGTTTTCTACAATCAGATCCAGCGCAAGGCCATGGAGGAGTCGCGGTTGGGGATTCCGATTCTGTGCGGATTCGACGTGATCCACGGATACCGGACGATCTTCCCGATTCCGCTGGGTCAGGCGTGTGCCTGGAACGTCGACAAGGTCGGAGAGTCGTGTCGGATTGCGGCCCGGGAGTCGCGATTGTCGGGTGTTCACTGGACCTTTTCGCCGATGGTGGATGTGGCTCGCGATGCCCGTTGGGGGCGTGTCAGCGAGGGGTACGGCGAGGATCCCTATCTGAACGGAGTGATGGGTGCCGCTGCCGTACGGGGCTACCAGGGCGACGACCTATCGAAGAGCGATGCAATGGCCGCCTGTCTGAAACACTTCGTGGGGTATGCCTATTCGGAGGGCGGACGTGATTACCACTATACGGATATCTCGTCTCAGGCCCTTTGGGAGACGGCTCTGCCTCCGTTCGAAATGGGTGTGAAGGCTGGCGCCGCGACGGTGATGAGCGCCTTCAACGATATCAGCGGTATTCCGGCTTCGGCCAACCGCTACACGATGACCGATATTCTGCGCGGGAAGTGGGGATTCGACGGTTTTGTCGTCTCGGACTGGGGCGCTGTCGAACAGCTCAAGACGCAGGGTGTGGCTGCGGACGATGCCGAAGCCTGTCGGAAGGCCCTGACGGCCGGTTTGGACATGGACATGGTGGACGATGTCTACCGGCGGTCGTTGCCCGAACTCATCGCCGAGGGCGCGATTGCGGAGGAGGTGCTCGACGAAGCCGTACGTCGGATTTTGCGGGTGAAGTTCCGGATGGGACTGTTTGAGAAACCCTACGTCGAGGAGCTTCCCGACACGACGCGTTATCTCCGTCCCGAGGCACGTGCCGTGGCGCGCGAACTGGCTGCCGAGAGCATGGTGCTGCTTAAGAACGAGTCGGGAGTGCTCCCGGTACGGAGCGAGGTGAAACGCATCGCGCTGATGGGGCCGATGGCCGACAACTGGGTCGATCTGATGGGCTCGTGGTGGGGTCAGGGTGAGGCCGAAGATGTGGTGACGATCCGCGAGGGGCTGGAAGCTGAGTTTGCCGGAAAGACGCGGATTGACTACTGTGCGGGTTGCGACTTCGAGGGAGAGGACCGTTCGCAGTTTGCCCGGGCCCGGGCCTTGGCGCGGCAGTCCGATCTGGTGGTGCTCTGCATGGGTGAAAAACGCGGCTGGAGCGGTGAGAATGCCTCGCGTGCAAGCCTGGCTCTGCCCTCCATCCAGGAGGAGTTCATCCGGGAGATGGCCCGCACGGGGCGTCCGATCGTTGTTTTGCTCTCTTCGGGACGCCCGGTCGATGTCCGGGGCTTCGAAGGGGATGTTGATGCGCTGATGGCCATCTGGCAGCCCGGAACCGAAGGCGGAAATGCCGCAGCGCAACTCCTTTCGGGAAAGGTGAACCCCTCGGGGCGTCTGGCCATCACCTTCCCGGTGTGTGCCGAGCAGCAGCCCGTCTATTACAACCGGCGTCAGTCGGCACGTCCCCGTTTGGGCCGTTATCAGAATCTTGCGGATGAGCCCAAGTATCCCTTCGGATATGGACTGAGCTATACGAACTATGCCTATGGAAAGCTCCGTGTGGACCGTACGACGCTGCAGCCGGGCGAACGACTCGTCGCCGAGATCGAAGTGACCAACGAGGGCTCGTGCGACGGCAAGGAGACCGTGATGTGGTTCGTGTCGGATCCCGTGGCCAGTGTGTCGCGTCCGATGCGGGAACTCAAGCATTTCGAGAAGCAGTGCATTCCGGCGGGAGAGAGCCGTCTTTACCGCTTTGAGATCGATCCTGAACGAGATCTTTCATTCCCGGATGCGACCGGAGAACGGCACCTCGAAAAGGGAACCTTCTTCCTGGAGGTGAATGGCCAGCGTGTAGAATTCGAACTGATCTGAAAACGATAAATGAAACCAGTGATGAAACCTTTGTATTTGCTGATGTTTGCCGCCCTGGGTGCGGCGATGCCCGCCGTGGCGGGCGAGGAGGCTCCGGCCCCGCAGATTGTCAATGTGGACGACCGGGAGGGATTTTCTCTCGACGGTTTGTGGCGAAGCATTGTCGACCCCTATGAGAACGGCTATTACGACTATCGTCGCAAGCCGCTGAGCGACAAGGCGTCGTATTTTGCCGACGGCGATTTTGACAAGGACCGTACCAAGCTCTTCGAATACAATTTCAATACGGACCGTACGCTGCTCGTTCCCGGTGACTGGAATACGCAGCGCCCCCAACTCTACTATTATGAGGGTACGGTCTGGTATCGCCGCTTGTTCGACTACCAGCCGCGTGCGGACCGCCGTACGTTCCTCTATTTCGGCGCCGCGAATTACGAAACGATCGTCGGACTGAACGGCCGCAAGATCGGCAAGCATGTGGGAGGATACACTCCCTTCAATTTCGAGATCACGGACCAGGTGGTCGCCGGGGAGAACTCGCTGGTGGTGAAGGTCGACAACAAGCGTCGGGCCGACGGGGTTCCGACGCTCAATTCCGACTGGTGGAATTACGGCGGCCTGACGCGCAGTGTGCGGATTATCGAGACTCCGCTGACCTTTATCCGCGACTATTACGTGCAGCTGAAGAAGGGAGATAACCGGACGATCTTCGGCTGGGTGCAGCTTGACGGTAAACAGGCCGAGCAGGATGTCGTGCTGGAGATTCCCGAACTGAAGATCTCTCGTAAACTCCGTACCGATGCCAAGGGCTATGCGGCATTTGAAGTGAAGGCTTCGCCGACCTACTGGTCTCCGGAGAATCCCAAACTCTACGACGTGAGGATTGTCGCCGAGACGGATGCGGTGCATGACCGGATCGGTTTCCGCACCATCGAGACGAAGGGTACGAAGATCCTGCTCAACGGCAAGGAGATCTTCTGCCGGAGCGTTGCGATCCACGAGGAGATGCCTTACGGAACCAGTGGCCGAGCCTACAGCGAGGAGCAGGACCGCATTCTGTTGGGTTGGGCCAAGGAGATGGGCTGCAACTTCGTGCGTCTGGCTCACTATCCGCACAATGAGGCGATGGTTCGGGCCGCCGAGGAGATGGGGCTTCTGGTGTGGTCGGAGATTCCCGTTTACTGGACGATCCAGTGGGAGAATCCCGAGACCTATGCCAATGCCGAGGCGCAGTTGACCGACATGATTACGCGGGACAAGAACCGTGCGAATGTCGTCGTGTGGTCGGTTGCCAACGAGACGCCGCACGGTGAAGCCCGTCTGGAGTTCCTGCGCAAACTCATCACCCATGCCCGGACGCTGGATCCGACGCGTCTGGTCAGCGCCGCCATGGAGAAGACCCAGGTGAAGCCGGGCCTTCTGACCGTGAAGGATGATTTGGCGGATCTGGTCGATCTGATCAGCTTTAACCAGTATGTCGGGTGGTACGACGGCACGTCGGAGAAGTGCGACCGGGTGAATTGGACGTTCGATATTGAGAAACCGGTCTTCATTTCGGAGTTCGGCGGCGGGGCGGTCTATGGACGTCACGGAGCCGTGACCGAGCGCTTTACCGAGGAGTATATGGAGGATCTCTACCGTCGCAGCGTGGCGATGTTCGAGCGGATGCCGGGTTTGGCCGGTGTTACGCCGTGGGTGCTGAAGGACTTCCGCTCGCCGCGGCGTCAGATGGTGGGCATCCAGGATGATTTCAACCGCAAGGGCCTCATCTCGGACCAGGGTGGCAAGAAGAAGGCCTTCTTCGTCATGCAGGAGTGGTACGGGAAGCTCAAGAAAGAGTATGAGGATAAATAATCCAGGGTCTGAATGATCGTGTGAAACGCTGTCCGGGAGGTGCTTCCGGACAGCGTTTCGTGCGATTTTCGCCCTTTGATTTCGTATTTGTGCCTAAAAATCGTATCTTGCATAACCGAACACCCTCTTTCCATGTATAGGTTTTTCGTCATATTGTCGTTGCTCTGCTGTTGGAATCCGGGCTGTTTGCGGGTCGGCGCGGAACCTCCGCAGACGACAGTATTCCGGCATCTGGGCATCAGCGAAGGCTTCAAGCAGACCAATGTCACGGCGATGTACCAGGATGAGACGGGTACGATCTGGACGGCGGGAATCGGCGGCGTTTCGCGTTATCGAGGGCTTCTTCCCGAGGATTCGTTTCTGGAGCAGGATACCGTGGCGTTGTTGCAGCCGATGAACGTCCGCGGGATTTACGGCGAACAGCAGGGTCGCATCTATTTTTACCAGCTGCGGGACATTGTCGAATACGATATTCGCAAGGAGACCTTCCGGCAGCTCTTCACGGAGCAGCAGTTGGACGGACGGCAGATCTCGGCCGTCTGCGTCCGTGACGGATGGGTCTATGCGGCGGCCGGAGACCGGATACTGATGGCGGGCCCGCACGATGAACGGCGCGAGTTGCTCTTACCGGCGATGAGCGAGGTGTCGGCACTGGCCTTGCACTCGTCCGGGGATCTCTACGTGGGGACACTTTATTCGGGACTCTACCGGATTCGTGGAAGGGAGTCGGTTGAGCATCTCCTGCAAACGGGAAGCAAGATTATCTCTCTGTTCGAGGACAGTCGGCAGAACCTGTGGATCTGTACCCGCAGCGAAGGCCTCTACCGGCTCGATACGGAGGGTGAACTGCGCCGTTTCGCGCACGATCCGAACAATCGCAGCACCTTGGCGGACAATTACGTGCGTTGCATCTGCGAGGACAACGACGGCCGACTGTGGATCGGCATGATGTTCGGACTGGATTGCTACGATCCGCAGACGGACGCCTTCTACCACTTCGGTCGTTCGGACAATCCACTCTACGGGATGCGCAATCTGACGGTCGAATGCATCATGAAGGATCGTCGCGGTGCCATCTGGTTCGGATCGTTCTATACGGGAGTCTCCTATTTCGATCCCGGTGAGGTGTTGTTTCATGCCATACCGCTCGAGGGTGGCGACACGACCTGGACCATTGTGGCGGATGTTACCTCCGACAAGCAGGGAAACCTGTGGGCCGGGACATCGGACAAGGGTCTCTATTTTTACGACCGGACGCGGCGGCAGGGGCGTTTCTTCAATATGGAGAACAGCGCCATTCCGAGCGACAATGTGAAACGGGTCTGCTACGATGCCCGGTATGATCGCCTGTGGCTGGGCATGTTCATGGGAGGAGTCTGCGTCTATGATATGGCTTCGGGCCGTTTCAGGGGGATTCCGATGATTGACGAGAACGGTCGTTCGGAGAATACGGAGATCGTGCATGATCTGACGGTCAACGCCGGAATGCTCTACGCCGGGACCTATGCGGGCGTCTATCGCATCGACATGCACAGTTGCCGTTCGGAGAAGATCCTCGATCTGGCCCGGGTCTTCAACGTCTTGGTTGATGACGAGCGGTTGTATGTCGTCACGGGCCAGACCCATTTTCGGGTCTACCGCCTTGACGCTTCGGGCCGTTACGAACCCGAGTTCAGCCAGATCATTCGCGGGAACATGATCACGTCGTTGTTTCGCGACAGTCGGGGACGGGTCTGGATCGGGACGACACGCAGCGGTGCTTTGCTCTATGAGAAGGAGTCTCAAGGCTTCCGGCGATTTGACAAGGCCTCGTGCGGCCTTGAGAGTGATCACGTGAGCTCGATCTCCGAGACTTCCGGCGGTTGGATGCTCCTCGGCACAAACGTGGGCCTGACGCTGCTCGATGTGGAGAGCGGTAAGAGTGAAAACTACAATGCCCGAGGCGGTTTTCCGCTGCTGTCGCTTGAGAACGGCTGTCTGCGTCGCAGCGATGGCGGCGAGATTCTTTGCGGTGGGGTGGATGGTATTGTGGCCTTCGACGAACGGGAGGTGACGCACGACGAGAATACGCTTCAAATCTATTTTTCGTCGTTGGCTGTCAATGAACAGACCGTACATGCGGGAGATCATACGGGGATTCTCAGCGAGGCGATGCCCTACACGAAGTCCATATCGCTCAGACATTGGCATAGCCTGGTCGATATCTATCTCGGAACGGACAACTCCTCGAATTTCAACGTTCTGGACTACCAGTACAAACTCGAGGGTTTCGACCAGACCTGGCGGACGCTCGACGGACGTGACATCCGCTACATGAATCTGCCTCCGGGCCGCTATACGCTGTCGGTCCGGAGCCGGCCCACGAAACTCCTGGGCGAGGAGGTACGCATCGATCTGGCGATCCGGGTCTATCCGCCCTTTTATGCGAGTGTGAGTGCCTATGTGCTCTACGTGTTGCTGATCATGGGTACGACGGCCCTTGTTTTCCGGGCCTATTACTCCCGCAAACAGCTGGAACAGTCGCTGGCCATGGAGCGGATGGAGAAGGAGCACCAGAAACAGGTCACGCAGTGGAAGCTGGTCTTCTTTACCAATATTTCGCATGAATTCCGTACGCCGTTGACATTGATGCTCGGACAGTTGGACCTGATTGTCCGACAACGGATGCCCGAGGAGCTGCACAACTATCTGATGAGCGTCCGGCGCAATGCGTTGCGCCTGCGTGATCTGGTCAACGAACTGATCGATTTCCGCAAACAGGAACAGGGTTACTTGTCGCTGAAGGTCAGTTGTCAGGATCTGGTGGGTTATCTTCGTGACGTGTGCGATGCCTTCACGGAGTATGCCCGTATCAAGGAGATTGACCTGAGCTATCGGCCCGCGATGGACCGTCTGCCCGTATGGTTTGATCCGGTTCAGTTGCAGAAGGTCTTTTACAACCTGATCAGCAATGCCTTCAAACATACGGACAGTGGCGGGCGGATCGATGTGACGCTGGACGCCTCGGACGGAAAGGCCGTGGTCCGGGTTTCCGATACCGGGCACGGAATCGATCCGCAGCTCTTCGATACGATTTTTGAGCGTTTCTACCATCACGACGACTCTTCGCGGGAAACGGGTGTCGGAATCGGCCTGGCTCTTACAAAGGGCATTGTCGAGTTGCACGGCGGCCATATCGAAGTCAATAGCGAGGTCGGTGTGGGATCGACCTTCACGGTGACACTCTTCTGCAATCCGGATTTTTCGGGCCGTAGCAACGTGGAGGTCGTTGAGCGGCAGGAGTATGTGAAGCCGCAGCCCATTTCGGGATTCGTCCCGGTTGCCGAGCGGCTCCCGGAGTCGGACATGTTGCCGCGGCTGTTGGTTGTGGAGGATGACAGTGAGTTGCGTGAAATGTTCGGTTCGATCTTCTCCCAGTCATACCGTGTGACGTTGGCGGCCAACGGCGTGGAGGGGTTGCAGCGTGCCAGGGAGCTGCAGCCCGATCTGATCGTCAGCGATGTGTTGATGCCCGAAATGTCGGGTACGGAGATGTGTGCCGCCCTGAAGAGCGATTTTGCAACGTGCCATATCCCGATTATCCTGCTCACGGCCCTGAGCTCCTCCGAACAGCGCATTACGGGGCTTGAGAGCGGTGCGGACGATTATGTGACCAAGCCCTTCGACATGGATGTCCTGCTGGTCAAGTGTAACGGCATCGTGCGCAACCGGCGGTTGTTGCAGCGCAAATTCCTGGAGGCACGTTCCGAGCCCGTGCAGGCGAAAAAGCTCTCCAGCAACTCGATCGACGAAGCGTTCGTCGCCAAGACCCTCAAGTTGATCGAGGAGCATCTCGACCGTGCCGAGTTGGGCGTTCCGTTGCTGTGCCGGGAGCTGGCGTTGAGTCGTACGGCGCTTTTCTCAAAGATCAAAGGGGTCTTTGGACAGACGCCCGTAGAGTTGATTCAGAGCATTCGTTTGCGGGAGGCGGCACGGATGCTGTGCGAGAATCCAGAATTGAAGATCATCGAGGTGGCCGATCGCGTAGGAATCAATTCGCTGCAGTATTTCGGCAAACTCTTCAGAACCCATTTCGGTTGTACCCCTTCGGAATTCCGGACGCGCCGGGAGGGTGGGGATAACCCCCCCCCTTCCACCGGACATACCTCCTCCGCCGAATGACCGGAACGTTTCGTATAAACAAAAAACCGACTTTTGAAAGTCGGTTTTTTGTTGTTGCTTGTCGAGCCTTCTCGACGCCGGTGCAGACTAAACGCAGCCCTGGGCCAGCATGGCGTTGGCTACCTTCATGAAGCCGCCGATGTTGGCACCCACCACGTAGTTGACATATCCGTCGGGTTCCGTACCGTATTGTACGCATACGTCGTGGATGTTCTTCATGATGGATTTCAGTTTGGCATCGACCTCTTCGGGGGTCCAGGTGATGCGCATCGAGTTCTGGGTCATCTCCAGACCCGAGGTGGCCACACCGCCCGCATTCGAGGCCTTGCCCGGGGAGTAGAGCAGCTTGTGCTGCTGGAAGATCTTGATCGCTTCGGGCGTCGAGGGCATGTTGGCACCCTCGGCCACGCAGATGCAGCCGTTGTCCACCAGCATCTGGGCCTCGTCACCGTTCAGTTCGTTCTGTGTGGCGCACGGCATGGCGATGTCGCACTTCACGCCCCACGGACGCTCGCCCGGGTAGTAGGTGGCCGACGGGTAGTGTTCGGCGTACTCCTTGATCCGTCCACGGAAGACGTTCTTGAGCTCCATGACATACTCCAGCTTCTCGGGGCTGATGCCTTCGGGATCGTAGATGTAACCCGACGAGTCGGAGAGCGTCACGACCTTGGCTCCCAGCTCCGTGGCCTTCATGCAGGCATATTGGGCGACGTTGCCCGAGCCGGAGATGCAGACCGTCTTGCCCTGGAACGAATCGCCGCGCGTGGCAAGCATCTCCTGGGCGAAGTAGCAGGTGCCGTATCCCGTAGCTTCGGGACGCAGCGGACTGCCGCCCCAGTCGCGGCCCTTTCCGGTGAGCGTTCCGGTGAATTCGTCGCGCAGCCGCTTGTATTGTCCGAACATGTAGCCGATTTCACGTCCTCCGACGCCGATATCGCCGGCCGGGACATCGGTATCCTGGCCGATGTGGCGCTGCAACTCGGTCATGAACGACTGGCAGAACTTCATCACCTCGTTGTCCGATTTGCCTTTGGGATTGAAGTCCGAACCTCCTTTGGCTCCACCCATCGGAAGGGTCGTCAAGCTGTTCTTGAAGGTTTGTTCGAAGGCCAGGAACTTCAGAATCGAGAGGTTCACCGAGGGGTGGAAGCGGATACCTCCCTTGTAGGGACCGATGGCGCTGTTCATCTGGACACGATAGCCGCGGTTGATTTCGATTTCACCCTTGTCGTTGAGCCATGCTACGCGGAACATGATGACCCGTTCGGGTTCGGCGATACGTTCGAGAATCTTCATTTTCTGCAGAATCGGGCTGGCGACGATATGGGGTGCCAACGATTCGGCCACCTCGCGGACGGCCTGGTGGAACTCCGGTTCACCCGGATTGCGGGCGATCAGCCGGGCCATGAAATCTTCGACATACTGTCGGGCTTGTTCGTTCATAGCGTTTCGATTTTAGAGGTTCTGGAATGATTTTCTGGCCTTAAAATTAATAAATCCGGGGCTATTTTGCAAGTTCTTTAAGAATTTCATAAAATATTTTACTTACGCCTGTCTCGCTTTTGCTTACGGTTTGCTTTTCTGCCGCCCGGCATATTTGCGAATCCGTAATAAAAAATGACGGATTCGCCGTGAATCCGTCATGGAAAATTTTTTCAAAAAAATTGCATCTCTCCTCCCGGATTTGTACCGTTACTTTGAAAAAGCGAATCCGAGGTAGACGTTTTCGTATTTTTTGAGCAGCGAGACGATCGTTGAGAGCGAAGAGATCTGACTGCCGAGTTCTGTTGCGAAGTTCACCAGTTTCGTAACCGGAAAGAGCAGTTGCAGATCCGTTCCGCTGATGTAGGCATGTCCTTCGACGGATCCCAGGTTGAGTTTTCCCTTGGCGAAGTGGAGCGTCACGACGTGGGTGTCCGGGGCGTATTCGTAGGTTCCTGCGAGTTCGTGTTTGCCGAGCAGGGCCGTAAAGGTGCTGTCGGCCTTTTCGAAGGTGAAACTTCCCGAACCCGACTCGATACCGGTCAGGGCATAGGCCTTTTCAAGCTTCTCCACAATGGTGGTTTCGAGAGCCGCAGCCCCGAGTTTCGAGGCGGTGTCCTCGCCCTCGAACTTCACGCCCGGACCGGTATAGTTCCAGGTCCCCGCAAGGGCGTATTGGGTGAGTTTGCCGTCGGTGGCTTCATCGACGGCCGAAGAGGCGATCTTTTTCAGAGCCTCTTTCCAGTCCTGTGCTGCGGCCGGAGCTGCCAGAAGCAGGATGACCGCCGAAAATAGGAGTTTTTTCATGGTGTACATCTCTTTTACAGACGGGAGATCTTCCGATCCCCCGTTCGGGAAAATGTCAGTCCGCCGGTTTCCGGGTAAATGTAAGCCCGTCGGGTCTCCGGGTAGCTGTCAGAGCGCCGGGTCTCCGGGGAAATGGCAGTCTGCCGGCTCTACGGCTTCGAGGCGTTCCGCCGCGGATTACAACGTATCGAGTTCGCGGAGCCACACGTCGGCCGAGGCGTCCGAGGGCATTCTCCAGTCTCCGCGGGGCGAGAGGCTTACCGTGCCGACTTTCGGACCGTCGGGCATGGCCGAACGTTTGAACTGCTGTGCGAAGAACCTCCGGAAGAAGACCTTCAGCCACTTGAGGATCGTGTCGCGCTCGTAGCTCCCTTCGAAAGCCACTTCGGCCAGCAGGAGAATCTTTTCCGGGCCATATCCCATCCGGAGGAAGTTATAGAGGAAGAAGTCGTGGAGTTCGTAGGGCCCCACCAGATCTTCGGTCTTTTGGGCGATCTTGCCGTCGGCGTCGGCCGGGAGGAGTTCGGGACTGACGGGCGTGTCGATGATGTCGAGCAGCGTGGCGCGCGTGGCGGGGTCATGCTCCGTGTCTGCAACCCACTTCACCAGATGGCGCACCAGGGTCTTGGGCACCGAGGCGTTGACGCCGTACATCGACATCTGGTCGCCGTTGTACGTGGCCCAGCCGAGTGCCAGCTCCGAGAGGTCGCCCGTACCAATGACCAGACCTCCCTCCATGTTGGCCACATCCATCAGGATCTGCGTCCGCTCGCGGGCCTGGGCATTCTCGTAGGCGGCCGAGCGGTCCGCGGGATCGAGTCCGATGTCGCGCATGTGTTGCAGACAGGCGTCGCGGATCGGGATTTCACGGACGGTAACACCCAGTCCGCGCATCAGCTCCAGTGCGTTGTGGTAGGTGCGGTCGGTGGTTCCGAAGCCCGGCATGGTGATTCCGATGATTCCGGCCCGGTCCATCTGCAGCAGGTCGAACGAACGGACCGTCACCAGCAGGGCCAGCGTCGAATCCAGACCGCCCGAAATGCCGACGACGGCCCTCTCGCAACGTGCATGACGCAGGCGTCGGGCCAGACCGTGTGACTGGATGCGGAAGATCTCCTCGCAACGTTCGCTGCGGTGCTCCTCCTCCTTCGGGACGAACGGCATCGGGTCGATATCGCGATCCGGCACGGCGGCCCGCAACCCCTCGGGAATCTCCATCTCGATGACGGTGTTTTCCGACGCACTTTCGCGTTGCCGGAACGAGGGGTTGCGGCGGCGTTCGAACTCCAGACGCTGCAGGTCCACGTCGGCGACGATGAGTTGTTCCTCGGTCGAGAAACGCTCGGCTTCGCGCAGAATGGTTCCGTTTTCGGCGATCAGACCGTTCCCAGCGAAGACCAGGTCGGTCGACGACTCGCCGAATCCTGCCGAGACATAGACATAGGCGGAGAGCGTCCGGGCCGACTGCTGGGCTACGAGCTCCCGCAGATAAGCGTGTTTGCCGGCCAGTTCGGGGGATGCCGAGAGGTTGAAGATCACCTTGGCGCCGTTCAGCGCCAGTTGCGACGAGGGGGGAATCGGTGCCCAAAGGTCCTCGCAGATCTCCACGCCGAACTCCGCTCCGTTGATTTCGAATGTCAGGTCGGCGCCGAAATCGGCCTGCTGTCCCCCCACCGCGATCTGCTCTTCGGAGATTCCGGCTCCGGAGGCGAACCAGCGATCTTCGTAGAACTCTCCGTAATTGGGAATGTAGCTCTTCGGCACGACGCTCAGGATCTTGCCCTGGGCCATCACTACGGCACAGTTGTAGAGAGCCGATCCGTGGCGCAGCGGAGCTCCGACGACCAATGCCAGGGGGAGCTTGCGTGTTGCCTTGGCGAGTCGCGCCAGGGCCTCGTCGGCCGCTTCGAGCAGCGTGGTCTGCAGCAGCAGGTCGCCGCACGTATAGGCCGTCAGCCCCAATTCGGGGAATGCCACGATCTCCACGCCGCGGCGTGCGGCCTCCTCGGCCAGCGCTGCCGTGCGCTCCATGTTATAGAGGCAGTCGCCAACCCGCAGCGAAGGAACTGCGGCCGCGACCTTCAGAAATCCGAACTTGTCCATCTTGTCAAATGTTTCTGTATTCCGGGGGCTTGCCCGGCTTTTCGATCGCCTCCCCCCCCCGGTAACGGGAACCCGTGAGTCCCTTCTCTCTTTTTGTATTGCTCGACCTCTTCCGCGTCGCTTATTCGGCCCAGAGTTGTGCCAGATTCAGGATCACCTGCTGGGCCTTGCGCATCGTCGTGAGCGAGCAGTATTCGAACTTGCCGTGGAAGTTCATTCCTCCGGTGAAGAGGTTCGGGCAGGGGAGCCCCATGAACGAGAGCCGTGCACCGTCCGTACCGCCGCGGATGGGCCGTACGAGCGGTTTCACGCCGGCCATCTCCATGGCCCGCAGCGCACGGTCGATCACCTGCGGATGCGGCTCGACCATCTTGCGCATGTTGAAGTACTGGTCCTTCATCGTGAGGGTCAGCACTTCGTCGCCGTATTTCTTCTTGAGCAGGTCGACGCACGCCCACATGAAGACCTTCTTCTGCTCGAAACGCTCGGCGTCGTGGTCGCGGATGATGTAGCTCAGCGAGGCCTGCTCGACCGTGCCGTTCACCCCGACACAATGGTAGAATCCCTCGTAGCCTTCGGTGTATTGCGGGCGTTCGGCGGCCGGAAGCAGCCCCTGCAGTTCGCAGGCCACGTCAATGGCATTGATCATCTTCCCCTTGGCATAACCCGGGTGGACGTTGCGGCCCTGGATCTCGATCTTGGCGCTTGCGGCGTTGAAGTTCTCATACTCCAGCTCGCCCTCCATGCCGCCGTCGACCGTGTAGGCGAAGTCCGCACCGAAGGCCTTCACGTCGAAGAAATCGACGCCACGACCCACCTCCTCGTCGGGAGTGAAGCCGATGCGGATCTTTCCGTGTTTGACCTCGGGATGGTTCAGCAGGTACTCGGCGGCGGTCATGATCTCCGCTACGCCGGCCTTGTCATCGGCTCCGAGCAGCGTCGTGCCGTCGGTGTGGATCAGCGTGTGGCCCTTGAAGAATGCCAGCTCCGGGAAATCCGCAACGCGCATCGTCAGATGGCCGTTCAGAACCAGATCACCGCCGTCATAATCCTCTACGATCCGCGGCTTGACATCCTTGCCGCTCATGTCGGGTGATGTGTCCACATGGGCGATGAAACCGATTACCGGCGCATTTTCATACCCTTTCGAGGCGGGGACCGTGCCCATGACGTAGCCGTACTGGTCCATCGAGACCTCGGTCATGCCGAGCGTCAGCATCTCGTCACGCAGGGCTTCGAGCAACACCTTCTGCTTTTCGGTCGAAGGGAAGGTCTCGCTCTCTTCCGACGACTGGGTGTCGTAGGAGACATATTTCAGAAATCGTTCCTTGAGATCCATAAGATATACAGATATTTTTGTGTCAGTTTGCAAATTGGTTCTTTTCGGGCTTTTGGACTCGGGTGGCGTTCGGTATCGGCCGGCGTTCCGGACTCCTGTCGGGAAAAGCCGTCCGCATCCGTTCAACGGCCCGTCTGCATTACTCCTCCTTTCGGGCGCGGAGCGTATGCCAGGTGAAGTAGCCGATCAGCACCAGATACATGAGCAGTCCCAGCCATTCTGCGGCGTTCGACGCTGCCCAATCCGAGAGGAACCAGTCCACTTCGAAGAACTTCAGCATGGCGCTGACTACACCCATCAGGGCACCTCCGGCGATGAATCCCGAGGCAATGAGCGTACCGCGGTCGAAGCGCGCCTTGTTCAGCGCCTCATCCTTCGATCGGTTCGAGACGAACCAGGCGATGAGTCCTCCGACTACCAGCGGGGCATTCAGCTCCATGGGGATGAACATACCCAGCGCAAAGGCCAGTGCCGGAACGCCGATGGCCGTCAGTACCAGCGCCAGTGCCGCACCGCAGAAGTAGAGCATCCAGGGGGTCTGGCCTCCGGTCATCAGCGGCTGGATCACCGCCGCCATGGCGTTGGCCTGGGGAGCAACGAGCGCCCCTTCGCCGACGAATCCGAACGACTTGTTGAGGATGATCATTACGCCTGCGACGGTGGCCGCCGAGACGAACGTTCCGAGGAACTTCCAGACCTCCTGCTTTTTGGGCGTTGTGCCGAGCCAGTAACCGATCTTGAGGTCGGTGATGAAGCCGCCGGCCATCGAGAGGGCCGTGCAGACCACACCGCCGATGATCAGCGCCGCGGTCATGCCCGTCGTGCCGCTCAGCCCGACGCTGACCAGTACCAGCGAGGCGAGGATCAGCGTCATGAGCGTCATGCCCGAGACGGGGTTCGTGCCCACGATGGCGATGGCGTTGGCCGCTACGGTCGTGAAGAGGAAGGCGATGACGAAGACGAGCAGGATCGCCGTGACGGACTGCACCCAACCGTCGAGCAGCCCGAAGTGGAAGAAGACGAAGATCGAGATGAGCGAGGCGATCAGAATCGAAAGGATCCGCTTCATGGGGATGTCCTGCTGCGTACGTTCGGTTGTTGCCGCAGCGGCTTTCCCGCCCCCGAACTCCGAGACGGCGAGACCTACGGCCTGTCGGATGATCTTCGACTGGCGGACGATACCGATGATGCCGGCCATGGCGATGCCGCCGATACCGACGGGCTTTCCGATGTAGGCAAAGAGGTTTTCAGCCGTGAAGAGCGAGGCGGGGTCGGCCATGATCTTTTCGCTCGAGACACCCAGCAGCGAGGCCATCGTTGCAGGATCGATCGCCTCGGCCAGCGATCCCACGACCGGCACGATGACGAACCATACGAGGCACGAACCGGCGGTGATGATCATGGCGTATTTCAGCCCGACGATGTATCCCAGACCCAGCACGGCGGCCGAGGTGTTCAATCCGAAGACTACCTTGAATTTGTCGGCCGCGACCTGTCCCCAGGCGCAGATGCGTGTCGAGACGGCGTCGGACCACAGCCCGAAGGTTCCCACGACAAAGTCGTACACGCCGCCGATCAATCCGGCTACGGCCAGCAGTTTGGCCTGGTTTCCGCCCTTTTCACCCGAGACGAGCACTTCGGTCGTGGCCGTGGCTTCGGGGAAGGGGTATTTGCCGTGCATCTCCTTGACGAAGTATTTGCGGAAGGGGATCAGCAGCACGATGCCCAGCAGACCGCCGAACAACGACGAGAGGAAGACCTGCCAGAAGGCGGCATCCAACCCGAGGATGTAAAGTGCCGGGAGGGTGAAGATGGCTCCGGCGACGATCACACCCGACGAGGCGCCGATCGACTGGATGATGACGTTCTGTCCGAGCATGTTCTTTTTCCCCAGCACGGACCCCATTCCCACGGCGATGATGGCGATCGGGATGGCTGCTTCGAAGACCTGGCCGACGCGCAGTCCGAGGTAGGCTGCGGCGGCCGAGAAGATGATAGCCATCACGACGCCCATCGTGACGGAATAGGGTGTGACCTCCCGCGGGGTCGATGCGGCCGGCATGACGGGCTTGTATGTTTCACCGGGCTTGAGTTCGCGGTAGGCGTTTTCGGGGAGTGATGTTTGGGGAGTTTCCTGTTTCATGGATTGTTGTTTTGCGAGGGTGTGTGGATCGGTTGACGCGAGCGGAGGACCTTACCGGTTGTCACCGCTGCCCGAGATCTGATGGCGCTGCATGCGAGAGCGGAGTTTCTCGACATTCATCCGGGCCACCTCGTCGAGTTCGTAGCCCAGGTCGCGCGACAGCGTGGCGCAGTACCACAGCACGTCGCCGATCTCCTTGACGATTTCGAGGCGTTTTTCGGGGGTAAACTCTTTGTGACCGTCCCGGATCACCTTTTTGACCTTGTCGGCGACCTCGCCGGCTTCGCCCGTGAGTCCGAGCGTGGGGTAGACGATGCGGCTGTCTTCGGGATAGATGGCCGTCTCGAGAGCGTGTTGCTGGTATTCGTTGAGTGTCATTGGAAAATGTTGTTACAAACGGTTGATTATTGATCGCAAAAATAGCAAAATATTCGGAAAAACATACGAAAAAGGCCCGGCACTTGCGTGCAGGACCTCTTTTCGGGGCGGAACCGTGTTGTGTCGTGTCATCTCTTTGGTTGGGGGCTGCGTCCTGCCTGTGCGGATTTTTCGGACCGGCGTTTGGTGTTTCTCCGGTCCGGGTTCTTTGCGATAGGGGGTGCCTTGCCAGCCCCGCCCGGTCTCGGCAGATGTCGTATATCCGCCCGGACCCGTCTCGGCTGATGCCGCCCCCCCCTCAGGTCGGGATGGTTACAGCAGGTCGAGCACCTTTTCCAGCCCGATCCCGTGCGAACCCTTGACCAACACCAGGGCATCGACAATGGGGTCCGCCTGCAGCAGATGGCGCAACTCTTCACACGAGGGGCAAAGAATTACGCGTGCGGGTCTGTCCGGGAGGATCGCATAGGCCCGGGCGAACTCCCCTCCGACGAGAATGAGTTCCGCTTGCGGGTCCCGGGCCGCCTGACGGATCGTTGTTCCGTGTTCGGAGACGGACCATTCGCCCAGTTCGAGCATGTCGCCCAGAATCAATACGCGCCGTTTCCGTTCGCCGAGCTCCTCGCCGAGCAGGTTCTCGACGGCGGCCCGCATGCTTCCCGGATTGGCGTTGTAGCAATCCGCAATGACCGTGTTGTGTGCGGTTTCGATGCGTTGTGAGCGGTGGTTGTCCGGGACGTAGTCGGCCACGGCCCGGTGGATCTCCGCGTCTGGAATCCCGAACCAGCGCCCCACGGCTACGGCCGCCGCGATGTTGAAACGGTTGTAGCCCCCTTCGAGGTGGTTTTCGAAGCCGTCGGCCAGTGAGGCGGGGTAGTACTCCACGGCGAGCGATTCACGTTCGGCGGCCATGGCGTTGAGCTCCTCGTCGTCCGAGAGGATGAAGGCCCGGCCGCCGTGCGCGGCCAGGTAGTCGAACAATTCGCCCTTGCCGCGACGAACCCCTTCGGGGCCTCCGAAGCCTTCGAGGTGGGCCCTTCCGATGTTGGTCAGCACGCCGTAGTCGGGTTCGGCGATCGAGGCCAGCAGGGCGATCTCGCCGCAGGCGCTGGCTCCCATCTCCACAATGCCGAACTGTGTGTCGGCATCCATGGAGAGCAACGTCAGCGGTACGCCGATGTGGTTGTTCAGATTGCCTCGTGTGGCACAGACCGTAAAACGCGAGGCAAGCACGCGGCTGATGAGCTCCTTGGTGGTTGTCTTGCCGCTGCTTCCCGAGATGGCGAGGATCGGGATCCCGAGCGTTCGGCGGTGCAGGCGGGCCAGCTCCTGAAGTGCCGTCAGCGTATTGCCGACCAGCCGGATGCGCGGGTCGACCAGCGCTGCAGGATCGTCGCAGACGGCCGCCACGGCCCCTTTTTCGAGTGCCTCCCGGGCGAAACGGTTGCCGTCGAATCGGGCACCCCGCAGGGCAAAGAAGATCGAACCCGGCTCGATATGCCGGGTGTCGGTCGAAATGTGCGGATGCGCACGGTAGAGATCATACAGATCAGATATGCTTGTCTCCATTGTGGAATTTCACTTCGTCGATGAATTTCTTGATGTTTTGTTCCTCGGCGCGGGGGCAGATCATCAGTACGTCATCCGTGTCGACGACGATGTACTCCTTCAGGCCGCTGATGACGGCGATCTTGCCCTTGGGCAGCGAGACGATCGATGAGCGTGTGTCGTAGAGGTAGCAGCCCTCCTCGGGAACGGCGTTGGCATACCGGTCCTTGCGTGAATGTTGGTAGACCGAGCCCCAGGTTCCGACGTCGCTCCAGCCGAATTCGCCGCAGCGCACATAGACGTTGTCGGCCTTCTCCATGATGCCGTAGTCGATCGAGATGGCGCGGCACTCCGAGAAGGCGATCTCCACGATGCGGCGTTCCGAATCGGTACCCACGGCCTGCATCACGCCGCTGAATAGTGCATGATGCTCCGGGAGGTATTTCTCGAAGGCTTCGATGATCGAGCGGACCTTCCAAACGAAGATTCCCGAGTTCCAGAAGAACTCGCCGCATTGGAGAAAGGTCTGGGCCAGTTCGAGATCGGGCTTCTCGGTGAAACACTTTACCTTGCTGATGGGTTTCGAATCCGAAACCTGGATGTATCCGTATCCGGTGTCGGGTCGGGTGGGCTTGATGCCCACGGTCATCAGGGCGTCGTGCTCCGAGGCGAAGGTGATGCACTCCTCGATGATGGCGCGGAAATCCTCTTCGTTGAGAATCAGATGATCCGACGGGGTGACGATCATTTCGGCGTCGGGGTTGAGCTTCATCAGCGTGTAGGCCGCATAGGCGATGCAGGGAGCCGTGTTGCGCCCGATGGGTTCGCACAGAACCTGACGTTCGCTGATCTCCGGAAGGTGCTCCAGAACCAGTTTCTTGTATTTGTCGTTCGTCACTACGAGGAAATTCTCCGCAGGGACGATTTTTGCAAAGCGTTCGTAGGTGTGACGGATGAATGATTTCCCCGTTCCGAGGATATCGAGGAACTGTTTGGGCATCGTCTGCCGGCTCTTGGGCCAGAAGCGCGTACCGATGCCTCCCGCCATGATGACACAATATTTATTGTTTGCCATAGTTATTATATGGAATTAACTTCGACAAAGATAAAAATATTTTAGTAACTTTGCCGCCTATTGGAGTGATTAATTTTCTTGCCGCAAATGAAGATCAAACTGTTTACGATACCCAACCTGCTGACGCTGTCGAATCTGCTCTGCGGATCGTTTGCGACGGTGGCGGCCCTGATATACGACAATCTGACCCTGGCCTTCGGATGGATTGTTGCGGCTGCCGTGTTCGATTTTCTCGACGGCTTTGCCGCACGTCTGCTGCACCAGAGTTCGCCCATCGGGCTGCAACTCGACTCGCTGGCCGACGATATCACCTTCGGTCTTGCTCCTTCGGCCGTGCTGTTCGTGCTGTATGGCCGCATGGCTCCGCAGTTGCTCCCCGAGGCGGAGTGGATCGCTTTCATCGTCTTCCTTTTCGCGGCTTTCGCCGCCTTGCGGCTGGCCCGCTTCAATATCGACGATACGCAGCGCGACGAGTTCCTCGGCCTGCCTTCGCCTGCGGCCGCCCTGTTCTGTGCCTCGCTTGGCTGGCTCAACGAAAGCTGTGAGATCGTTTTTTCGCGCGAGACCCTGTTGATCGTAGCGCTGGGAATGGCCGTGCTCATGATCTCTTCCGTGCGCATGTTCGCTTTGAAGTTCCATGGTTTCGGATGGCGCGGGAATGAACTGCGTTATGGCTTTATCCTCGTCTCGGCGGCTCTTCTGCTGTGGTTGGGCGGGCTGGCCGTTCCGTTCGTCATCCTGCTCTACATCGCTATATCGCTCGTTCGCAGCGCTGTATGTCGGTCGGGGAATGGGGCTAGTTTGCAAAATTAAAAAATTTTAATTATCTTTGCCGCGGATTTCCGCTCTTTGGCTATGGCAAAACGTTCGAACCGGATATTGCTGAGGCTCCTGCTGGGAATACTCTTCGTCGCGCCGCTTGCGTCGCGGGCTCAGAGTTTTGATGCCAGCACCCTGCAACGGGCCATGCGCGAGGGGCAGACCGGCAGCCTCTACGGCTCGAATCCGTATGAAGAGGCCGAAGGCGAAGAGGATACACAACAACCTCAGGATACAACCAAGGAACGGAAAATCCGCAAACCGCTGGAGTCCTATTTCTTCAGCGACTCGATCCGCGCGTTGAATAACTTCATGTGGCATGTGAAGCGCGATTTCAACCGCGTGGAGATCGGACCGTTGGACACCACGCTGACCGATTACCGGATCGACTATCCGTTCTATCGGGAGGATGTGGGCGACATCGCACAGGGAGCCCTCGGGCAAACGTCGCTGCCGCTGAACTATTTCCGACGTCCGCAGTTCTTTGACTTCAATTTTGCGAGTCCCTACTACGCGTATACCTACAACATGGAGAACGTGCCCTTCTACAACACGAAGCGGCCGATGATCCGGATGAACTACGCGGAGTCGGGTCAGAAACGTTATCGCGAGGAGAATTTCGGTATCATGGTGGCGCAGAACATCTCTCCGACCACGGGCTTCAACATCGACTACAAGTCGCGCGGAACCCGCGGACTGTACCTCTGGTCGCGGACCAAGAACCACAACCTGTCGCTTGCCGTGAGCCATACGGGGCGTCGTTATTCGATGCATGCGGGTTACTACAACAACCACATCGAACAGCAGGAGAACGGCGGCGTGGTGGGCAAATGGGCCATCGCCGACACGACCTTCAGCATGCCTTCGGGCGTGCCGATGCGCCTGGCCGATGCCGAAGCCCGGAACATCTATCGCAACAACGGTTTCTTCCTTACGCAGTCCTACGGCATTCCGCTGCAGCGCCTCACCGAGAGCGATTTCTCGATGGCCGGACTTTCGGCCGTCTACATCGGCCACTCGTTCGAATACAGTTCGTGGAGCAAGATCTACACCGATCAGAACGTGCCCTACACCAACGAACGGGACCATCGCGACGAGAACGGGAATTTCGTCTCGGCAGAGTACAACTACTACGACCACTGGTATATCAATCCGGTGGAGACGCGTGACTCGATCTACGAACGGGTCATCTCGAACCGCGTTTTCGTGCAGGCGCAGCCCTGGGACCGCAACGGGGTGGTGGGCACGCTCGATGCGGGCATCGGCCTCGATCTGCATACCTACTCGCAATTCGAACTCGACAATTACCTGACGGGCAAGTACACGAAGGAGAAGAAAACCAGCTGGTTCGCGTACGGCTCCGTCAGCGGCAAGATAAAGAAGTATGTCGATTGGGGCGGGAACCTGAAGTTCTACCCGTCGGGATACAGAGGCGGAGATCTTTCGGTGGGGGCGCACCTCGCACTGACGGGTTATCTCCGCGGACACCCCCTGATTCTCGAAGGACGCTTCTCGATGGAGCGCCGTTCGCCGACCTATTGGCAGGAGAATCTATACTCGAACCATTATATATGGGACACTCCTTTGAACAAGGAGAATGAGACTCGGTTGGAGGTTAAGTTTTCGGTCCCCGACTATGCATTTGAAGCGGGGGCGTGGCAGGGCGTCGTGAGTGACAAGATCTACTATGGATCGGACAGCAACGTCGCCCAGCATGCAGGAAGCGTAAGCCTCACGAGCGTGTATACCCGCAAGGATTTCCGCCTCGGCGGACTTCATTTGGACCACAGGGTATTGTTGCAGTGGAGCACGAATCAGGAAGTTATACCCGTGCCGCTTCTGAGCGCATTCCTTTCGTATTATTACGAGTTCTGGGTGGTGCGCGACGTACTGCGCCTGCAGATCGGACTGGACGGACGCTATAATACGCGTTATTATGCTCCGGGTTACAATCCGGCACTGTCGGTGTACTACAACCAACGCGAGGAGGAGGTGGGGAATTATCCCTACATGGATGCCTTCGTGATGGCGAAGTGGAAGAGAATGCGGATCTTTCTGAAATATCAGCATGTGAACAAGGGTCTGTTCGGAAACGGAGAGTATTTCTCGGCGGCCCGTTACCCGCTCAATCCGGGTATGTTCAAGATCGGTATCTCTTGGGGATTCTATGATTAGCGTGCTGTTCTGCGCGGTATGAACTGCCCGCAAAACAACCTTTTATGCTGAAAAAGACTGTTTTAACGTTTGCGTTCTTAACCATTTTTACGACATTTTACGGCTTTAACGCCCATTTCGGCACTCCCGTGACGGATGATGTGCTGAACGCCGAAACGGATTATGCTCCGCATGTTGAAGAGAGCTTCGTCATTTCGGCCTACGACAACCTGATTCGCCGTATCAGCGAACAGGAGGGGCATGATTGGCGGCTGATGAGTGCCATCGCTTATCATGAGTCGCGCTTCACGCCCGATATCACCTCTCGGAGCGGCGCCCGGGGCCTGATGCAGATCATGCCTTCGGTGGCCCGGCATTTCGAGGTGCCGCTCGACCGGGTTTCGGATCCCGAGACCAACGTCTGGCTGGCCAACAAGCTGATGACGGAGATCCAGTCGATGCTGCGGCTTCCGGCGGGTATTTCCGAGAAGGATCGCATGAGCATCGTCCTGGCTTCGTACAACAGCGGGATAGGACATGTGAACGATGCCCGGCGTCTGGCCCGCCAGTATGGTGAAGATCCCAATTCGTGGGAGGTAGTGGCCCGCTATCTGGCCTTGAAGGCTCAACCTGAATACTATGAGAGCGAGGTGGTCAAATGCGGCCGGTTTACCGGAAGTCGTCAGACGCTTGCTTATGTGGACGACGTAATAGGACGCTACGACAAGTACTGTCGCATTGCCGGGAGGTAATCCCCGACAGATATGGAAAAGGCGGCGCTTCGGAATTTCCGAGGCGCCGCCTTTTTTTGCAGACCGGGATCCGTAAGGATCAATCCCCGCTTTCGAGGGGCGTGTAGATCAGTTCGAAATCATCGATCCACATGGTGCTTTGTGTGCTGCCGATGAAATAGTCGCCCCAGCGCGACGCCGAGCAGACCACCATGATGTGTGTCGGGATCCGGTCGGTCGAACGGTACTCGATCGGGATGGTAATCTGCTCCCACTCTTTGACGCTTTCGGTAAAGAAGTGAGCGCCGTAGCCGATTACATCCTCGCCCTGCGGATTGAAGAAGGTCCTTACGTCGCGCGTGTCGATGCTCACGGGACAGTCGTCCGAGCCGAAGGGCTGGCCTCCGTTCGTATCGTTGCCGGCTCCGTCCTTGCCCATGCCGTATTTCTCTTTGGTCCAGGTTCCCAGGGCGATGTAGATCGAACCGTTGTCGGGATCCCCGGTTTGGAGGGTTTCTCCCGGCGGCATGACCGTTCCGAGCATGTCGATCTTTCCACCATTGTATTTCACCCATACGCGCAGGGCCGTGGGACGCAGCGTGAAGGGGCGTCCGAAGTTTACGACGCCGTTTGTCCCGATCGTTGCGGAGAATTCGCCGGTGAAGAGGTTTCCGGCGGCCAGTTTGGTGGCCACGTTGGTGCTGGCGAGTTTGGCCGATTTTGTTCCGGAGCTTCCGGGGCGGACTGTCGAATCGTCGGGGGTGGTGACGTTGTCCTTGGCATTGAGGATCGCCGAGCCGTTGTTGCCCGTGCCCCAGAAGGGGTTGATCGGCTTCCCCGTTTCGTCGGAGAGGAACGGCAGCCAGGGGTTGCCCAGTTGGGACCACTCCTCCAGACCGCTGTTGGGGAGTTGTTCGACCCCCTCGGTAGTTACGGTCGTGGGGTCGCTCTCGTCCTCTCCGCAATAGGATTTGAACTGGTAGGTTGTCAACGGCTGGGCCTTGAAGGCTGCCTCGAAGGTCCCGCCATCGATCTTTACGTCGGGGACTTCGGACCATTCGCCCTCGGAGCCCGTGCGGTAGCGGAAGCCCATCGGCTGCCCGGCGATTCCCGAACCGCGGAGCCAGACGACACCCGACCAGGCATCGACCCTTTCGGTGGTGACGGTCTTGTCTGTCGGCAGCACATAGAGGATCCAGCGTTCGGTGCGCCCGTGGCAGGTTACATCCACGAAATGCGGGGTGCCGAGCGTGGGATCGCCCGCATCGGGTGAGCTGTAATCCATTGTCGAGAGCTCCTCCATGGTGGGGGAATAGGTCGTGGTGACGCTTTCGGTCGAAGCCGGTCCGAGTTTGAGTTCGGTGATGGTTACGCGGCTGCGGTCGGCATCCTTGGCAACGTAGGCCGTGGCCTTGCGGCTTTCGAGGTCGAACTCCGTGGCACCGACCTGTCCCTCGACGCGGAAACTTCGTGAGATGGTCTGCGTGGCAACGATCTGCCAGTCATAGTCCTGGTAGAGGCTGAGCGTGATGTAGATCGGCGTGCGCATGTCGAACGTCCCGCTCAGGGGGCACGACGTTCGGACGTTGTCAAGGAAGATCTGACGGTCGATGTTCGTGTTGTGGGGTGTGACCGTGTAGGAGATCTCCTCGATGCGGACGTTCTGGATGTCGGTGGCTTCGTCGAGCGAAAGCGTCACCGTCCGGGTCGCGAGGTCGATGTTCGAGACCGTGAATCCCTCGCCCTGTACATTATTGATGGCGATTTCGACGGTCGGATAGGGGAGGTCGTTGGTAATGCACGACGTTCCCAGGAGCATTATGCCTGCAAGCAGATGACCGATGAGACGTTTCATGCTTTATCTCTTTTTCTTGTCCCACATGTGGATCGTCATGCCGATGTTGATGGCCAGGATGTTGAGTTTGAACTTCATGCTCGAGGCCTCTCGGGATCCGATCTTGTTGCCTTGTTCGTCCTTCTGGTTCACGGAGGTATACTGGATGCCGCCGAGTCCGAACGAAAGCGTTGCACAGACGTTCGGGAAAATGTAGACCGCCGCTCCGGGATTAAACGCCAGTTTGAGCTGCGTATTGTCGCTGAAGGTCCGTTTTATTTTGCCCTCCGACTCGTAGGAGAAGCGCGACGTGCCGGTGGATACCGAGAGCTCGAACTCGGCGAAGAGTCCGAAACGTCCTTTGGGATCGAGCCCCGCATAGGAGCGGTGGAAGATTCCGAACGAGAAGTTGTTGCTTTGGAAGTCGAGATAGGGGATGTTGAGCGAGATGTCGTTGTTCTCGCCCAGATCGAAGAGTGCCCCCTTGTCGAGTGTACCGCTCATGTGGTTGTATCCGAAGCGGGCACCCAGACAGCTGTTGTCGCGGTAGAAGTATCCGACGAAGGGCTTTACGGTCGTAAAGGTTCCGTCGGCGTCGATGTTGTCCAGGATGAGCAGGACGTCGGTATCGTCGCTTGTCAGGGTTCCGTAGGAGGCCGTCAGACCCATGATTACCTCTCCCTTGTAGGCAAACTTGAGCTTGTTGATTTCGCGGTCGATGCGTCGTCGTGTGGGCAGGAAGCGTTGTTTGTGGGTGGTGTCGCTGGCAAGCGTGGAGACTGCCAACTCCCTGGCCGATGTCTGAAGCGACTCTTCACCGAGACTTCGGGCTGCGGCCGGGAGTCCGAAGCTGACGAGCAGCAGTATGGATAGAATACGTTTCATGGCGTTCCGGGTTTAGAGATAGAAGGCCACTCCGAGGCCGATGGAGAAGATGTTGACCTTGAAGTTCATCTGGCTGAGGTTGCGTTCGCCGACCGAGACCTGGTTGTGAACCTGTTCGGTGTGTTCGTAGGTGATACCCATCACGCCGACGTTCACCTCCACGGCCATGTTGTTCGTGGCGAAGGCGATGATTCCGGGCGAGATGCCCAGTGAGAAGGAGTATCCCTTCTGATAGGTTCCCTTCACGGGCGAGTCGTTGGCGAAGCGGGCTTCGGTGCCGCCTCCGGCGAGTGACAACTCGTTGAAGAGGGCGAAACGTTTGTTGCGCCCCAGGGGGATGTACTGCCGCCAGATGGCCGCCACCTGATAGGAGTGCTGCAGGGCGTAGTAGTCTTGGACGTTGAGATTCACTCCCGAACCCTCGTCTCCGAAATGGATGGCTGCCTGGTCGAGCTTGAGCAGCGTGCGCGAGTAGATGAACCGGCCTCCCAGTGCCATGTTGTCGCGAAGGGCATAGGCGATCATCGGGCTGATCTTGAACGTGTAGCCCGTGGAGTTGATGCCCTCGACGACCATGAACTGGTAGCTTTTGTTGGTATGCGTTGAGTAGGCTGCCGTGCCGCCGAAAACCCACTGTCCCTTCGGCACGAAGAGGTTGTGCGTGTCGGTCAAGCCCCGCTGGCTGCGCATTTCGTTGACCGTAGGCGGGCGCCGGGGAGCGGTCTGCTCGCTTCGGCTCGGGGCCGGACCTGCCGAAAGGCTGTCCGTGGCGGAGGTTTCCGGGGTACGGAGGGCCTGGGCCGTTGCCGGGATGCACAGCACGAGAGTCAGCAGTTGTAGAAGGATGGTGCGCATCGGTTTGCTTTTGATTGTTAATAAACCCATTGGAAATCGTCGACCCACAGGTGGTTTTTGTCGCATCCGTTGAAATAGTCTCCGTAGGCGTTTGCCGCGCAGGAGATCACCAGCGTGTAGTTTCCACCCGGAGCGGGGGCCTCCTTGTCATACCAGTAGATCCTGAGGGCATCCTGGCTGGAGACCAGTGCATTCCCTTCGGTGCTTTGTTCGATCCACAGGGATCCGTAACCGAGGATGCGGCCTTCGCTTACGGTCCCGGCTCCGTTCGCGGGATCCCAGGTTCCGCTGTTCGTACAGGATCCCAGGATGGCGAAGGTCGAGGAGACCTCATGCCGGGCGCTCCAATCGACGATCGCCACGTAGATCCGGGCACGGTCCTGTCCGTCGATGGCCAGGGGACCGTTTCCTCCGTTGTTGTTGACGATGCCTACCTGGGCATGGTAATTCAGACGCAGGGCTCGGGGACGGGCCGTGTAGCTGTAGGGTTGCCCGAAACCTACGGTACCTGTCGTGCCGCTCATCCGGAAGGTCCCGGCGAAGAGATTCCCTGCCGCCATGGCTGCAATGTAATAGGTGGATTGCATGTTGGCGTAATGGTTCCCGACGATGGCGCCTTGCGTGCAGAGGCTTGATGTGTTGTTGTTGTTGCCGCTGCCCCAGAAGGAGGTGTTCTGGTTGTTGATCGTGAAGCAGCTCAGCGAACTGTTCTCCATGTCGCCGTCGGGGATGCTCTGGCCTCCGGCGGTCGAGAACGTAGCGAGGCTCTCCTGTCCGTCGATTACGACCCGGCACTCGTACTCGGCGTCGGCCCAGACGCCCGTTCCGGCCTTGGGTGTATAGACCGTCTGTGCGTTTTCGTTGGTCGACTCCTCCCATTGGACGCCGAACGTGGCTGTCCAGAATCCGTCGCCGGAGTTCGTGCCGGGCAGCTCCTGCCACTCGCCCTCTTTCGTGCGCAGGCCGAACGTCACCGTCGAGGCTCCGGAGTCGAATACCCGGGCCCGGAGCGTGACCGTATTCCGCCACAGGTCGTAATCGGCCTCCGTCGGGATCTCAATGCCCTGGATCGAGAAGATACACTCCTCGTAACCCTGTCCGCCGCCGTTGTCCGCGGCTTCGATGCGCAGCGTATGGTCGCCGCCCGTGCATCCGGCGAAGAAGTCGTCGGAGAGGGTCACGACGAGGGCGTTCTCGGCCGTTTTCTCTACGGCGAGCCCGGCCTCGGGGGGCGAAATGGCCGCCAACAGGTCATGGGACTTTCCGTCGAAGGTCAGCGAGGCCGCCGTCATCGGTTTGACGGTCGTGATCCGAATCCGTCGTTCGCCGCCCGTATATTGTTGCGGTTCGGAGAGGTCGAAGCCGTCGCCTTCGATCGTGGGATCGGGGCTCCAGATGATCGTATCGTCGAAATCGTCGGTCTTGTCCTCCACGCGGATCGCCACGGCCTCGATGAATCCCGGCAGATCGGGCGAGTACCGGAACGTCAGCGTATATTTCCCCGGAGTCCGGACCTCGGAGATGACACCGGATTTCGTCACCGTGCCGCGCGATGTGTGCTCTCCGCTGAACTGCCACGACAGGGCATCGGTCCCCTTCGCAAGGGTGAAATATCCCGTGGCATCCGTCGTATAGCACAGCGTGGAGGGGGCGTCGGCCTGGCTTTCGTCATACGTTGTCCCCGCCATCACCCGCACGGCGAAGTCCGATCCGAAATTCGTGGCGATCGTTTCGTCGAACACCACGGCAACGGCGGTATTCTGCAGCGAGCATTTCACCTCGACGGGCGTGTTCTCGCCGGGAGTCACCGTGAACGACACCTCGCCCTTGTAGAAGCGTTTCGTGAACGAGGCTGCGGCGCTCTCTCCGGCTTCCACCGTCACGCGATAGGCTCCGGCGATGAGTTCGAGCCGTTCCGGCAGATCCTTGTTCGACGTGTATTGGCGGATCAACTCCTCCTTGTCGTTGTAGATGCACACGGCGAGGTGCTCCAACGGATCGTAGGTCTCGTCCGACACCTCCGTGCGGGTCGAGATCTTCATGGTCAGACTTCCGGTCGACCCCTCGGGATCGAGCTCCCGGACCTCCTTCGAACAGGCGGCCAGGGCCAGTGCCACTGTCGGGAGCAGATAGGTAAACAGTCGCTTCATTATTGGATGGCTGCTTGTACGAGAATCAACGAGGCTTCCGTCGAGCCGCCCGCGTTGTCGGTTACTCTGAGGTTGAACTGATAGGTATTGGGCACCCCTTCGGTGTGGGGCTCCAGTTCGGCGAGAATCTTGACGAATGCTGCCGCTACCTTGAAGGGAACGGAGGTTTGGTTCAGCACCTGATCTCCGACGAGGAAGCCGACGAGCGAGCCCAACACGTCCGCAGCCTCGGGACTCGGATGGCAGAGGTCCACTCCCGGTGAAATGAGATCGGCCAGTCCGACGCCCTCGAGCAACGGTTCCAGCGCCGGGGCCTCGACCGTGACGAACAGTTCCTTGATTCCACCGTTCGGAGCCGAGATGGCAATTTCGATATCCTTGATCTGGTTGAGGATATAGGGCTCTGACAGGTCGTGGTCATCCGTGAGCATGACGATCGTCGGAGCCTTGTCGTCCTCTCCGCCTTCCTGGTCGATCGGCTCCTCCGTCAGGCCGTCGGTCCCGTTTATGGTGATCGTTTCGTCGAGCAGGAAGTTGTCGACCTCGATGTCGAGCTTGATACCGCCCTGGGAGGCGTAGGCGATCACCAGCTCGATCTTGCGCCATTGTCCGGCCTTGACTTTGGAGATCGTACGGCTGAAACTTGCGTCGCCACCCTCGACAAACGTTCCGTTGAGACGGAATTCGAGATCGTTCTCCGCCGCCGTCGGCATGAAAAAGGCCGCCTGTTTCCCATCCCATTGCGCCTTCTTGAACTCCATCGAGGCTTCGTCCAGCGAGACGGTGGCTGTCGCATCGTTGGCGAGCTGTTCGGCAAGATCCGCCGAACAGAGCAGCGTCACCTTGATGTTCTGCAGCGTGCAGGTGATCTGTTCGATCGTGGTCGTGGCCCCCTTCGTGATCGAGAAGGAGTAGTTTGCCCCGTAGACCGGCGTCTCCCAGGCTGCAGCCTGAATCTCTTCGTCCCGGTGCGAGCAGACCTGCAGTTCGTAATTGCCGATCGGCAGCTCCATGGGCCCCCCGGCGAGTTGCTCCGAGAGCTTCTTGTAGGACCCCTCGAAGTGCGAACGTTGATCCGCCGTGTTGACGATCTTCATCCGGTAGTTGTCCGTCTCAATCCCGGAACGGGTCTTGGTAAATCCTCCCGGCGGGGTTTGTGTGGCATCCTCCGTGTTGTCGCCCTGGATGTCGGTCTCGACATCGGCAATGACCTCCAGCGAGAGTGCCGGGCCGTTCAGATAACCCGTCATTCCGGACGGCGTGCCGCCGTTTCCCGTATTCTTGTAGGGCGGTTCTTCGTTTACGCAACCCGTCAAAAGAAATGCGCCCAAAGTCAGTGCCGTGAATAATCCGGTAAAGGTTTTCATATCTCGAATCGTTTTATGCGTTGTTGCCGTTTTGGGAATTGTCGTTCAACTCGACATCGATCGTGCGTTCGTCGAGGTATTTGTCGCTGAGGTTGATCGTCACCGTGGCGCTGCCGTTGTCTTGGGCATCGAAATGAAACGTGTGGCGCGTGCGTGCAACGGTCTGCTCGAGTTGTTGTTTGGGAAAGGTGTAGTCCCGGTCGAATCCCGCGCCGGTCTGGCTCTGGAGTTTGGCCTTCCCGGTGAGGGTCAGACGCGTGCCGGCCTCGACGAAGACCGCTTCATCCGGCGTCTCGGCTCCGGGCGTGAAGGTGAAACGGTTCCCGGCGGAGGTCGTGACCGTGAAGGTCGCCTCGTGGAAGTAGTTCAGAAACGACTCCGAGGCCGTTACGAGCACCTGCGCATTGGCGATGCGGGCCGTAAGCGACTCTTCGATGGTTTTGCGCGGAAGGATCTCGACGCTCTTCGATCCGTAATAATAGGGTTTTCCGACCCCTTCGTCGGCAGGCTTTCCGTACGAGATTTCGACGGTGTAGCTTCCGGCCTGGAGAAGCGTCTGGGAGTCGTTGAATGCCGCGATGCTCGGCCAGCTTTGTGAATAGTCCGTGCCGGAGATCGTGAGCGAGAACTCTTCGGCCGAGGGAACCGGAGAGGTGGCGATCTCCGCACGGGTCGAGATCATCGCATCGGGTTCGAGCCGGATCTGCAGGGTTCCGTACCCTTCGGTTTCGGTGGAGGTTTCGGACTTGGAGCATCCTCCGGCCAGCAATACCGCTACAACCGGGATTATCCACCATTTATGGAATACAACAGTTTTCATTACTTGATAGGAGCTAAGGAGACCCGTATGTTGTCAAGAATAACCCATTGCTGGGTGTAACTGAAGTTGGGAGCCCCATCGACGAAGCAATCCCAGGACAAACGACATCCGTTGTTGCAGTTTTCGATGGCAAATTCGATGGAAGGCGCCGTGGCGGGATCCAGATTTTCCACGGATCCGTTCGTGGGGGCCGAGACGGTCCCCGTCAGGAATTCGATGGTTTCACCACCCTTGATCGCCGAGGAGCCTCCCTCGTAATATCCGAACAGGGCATCGGTCTTTGTGGTATATCCGTAATTCAACACCGGGGTGCCACCTTTGTTATTTCTTCCCGAGTAGTTGAACTTTACATAGACTTTACAGGGCGTTTTCAGTCCTGCGATCTGTCGGGAGTCCACACGTCCCCGATAGGTGCCTAACAGGATGACTCTTTCTGCTTGATGCCGGATGGATAGCGTTTTGCCTCCTTCGATATACCATTGGTTGCCGCTCCATCCGGGCAGGCCCCAATCATCTCCCCATTCGATTTGGGTGCTGGACCCGGAGTCGGACGGCCCGCCGTTGTTGTTGTGTGTGGTCGTAAGGCTGAAATCCTCTTCGAGGAGGTAGGGCACGTTGAAACTGGCCACGCGGTTCTCTGCGCCGTCCGTTATTGCCGGCATGGTGAACTCTTCGCTAAGGAGTGCATGTTCCGAATCGTACGTTACCTGGAAACCGGCGAGTTCCTGTGTCGGATTCGGATAGCCCCGGAAGCGGACCGTATAGTCGCCCGTGCCGGTGACATCGAACGTCCGGCTCGGGTTGCCGTCCTCGAAGGTCCAGCCCGAAGGTGCCGTCACCGTAAAGGTGTTGATCGCCTCACCCAGCGTGTTGATTCCCGTCTCCGCGAGATGGAAGATCAGTTGCGTGATCGGAGCCTCCATGGCCGGAATGTTGTAGTTGATCGGGGTGGTGTGGCCTGCGGCAAAGGTCCGGTCGGCGGTCAGCGGGGCGAACGAGCGTGTCTCCGATTCGCGGCTCTGGCTCGATGCCACGATCGAAACCTCCTGCCCCTCGTCGAGCGTTACGGGGGCGATCATGGCATAGACCACATCGCCCACATCCTTCGGCTCGGCGAACCGCAGCGTCAGGGTGTTGCTTGAGGCGCTCAGTACGCCGTCGGCTTCGGGATTGGAGGCATCGACGGTCAACCGGCCTGCAACAGGCTTCGGGAAGGTGAGCACGATCTCCGAGACGGGCTCTCCGAGGTCGTTCTTCGGGATCGAGATTTTCAGTACGTGGATCTTGTGAGCGAACTGCAGGGTGACGATGTCCGAGTTGTCGCTCACGCCGCTGGGATCCTTCCGGTCGTGTTCGCGCAGGGCTTCGGCCCCCACGATCGGGTCGGCCACCATGATGTCCCATTCGCCGTGGAACGCTCCGTCCTGTACGGCCGGGATTTCGTAGCTGGCCTGCAGCCCTTCGGTCGAGGTCGGGACGGGCGAGACGGCATAATAGGCATAGGTATCTTCGGCCATCTGCGGGATACTGCCCCGGAAGCTGGCCGAATTGTAGGTTGCATTATAGTGGTAGAGGCTGAAGGTCGAGGCTTCAAGAACGGTCTGTGCGGCGGAGTTTACGGCCCACAGCGCGATTTGGTCGCCGGGTTGCCACTTCACCGTTTTCCCGTCCTCTTCCAGGGAGGTGCGGGTTGCAGCCTGGGTGGTGATGTCGAGCCGCGGCCCCGAGCCGATCGAAACCTGAATGGCATGCGCTGCCGGTTCCGTTTCGGACTCCGGAGCCTGGGAGCAGGCGGCAAGCAGAGTCGGCAGAAGCAGCAGAATTGTCCAATGTTTCATCATGAGCAAATTCTTTTATCTGAGTATCTGCAAAAATAGGAGCAAGAGGCCGTTTTCGAAAATAAATTCAACGAACAGGCTGTTTTTCATCACGAAACCGGCTCTTTCACACGACCATTGCAGGAACGTTTACATAAAAAAGGCTCTCCGACACACTCTTGTCGGAGAACCTTTTTCGCGTTGAATCCCGTTTTTTCGGGGCCTTGCGGATTCTTTTTCGGGAGGGCCCTCTTTCCGGTTTTGTCGCCCCCCCCCGCCTCCGAAGGACTATTCGGCCTGCTTGACGTAGCGGTCGAGCCAGCCGAAGAATTCGCGGTTCCAGACCATCGAGTTCTGGGGCTTGAAGACCTGGTGCGCCTCGTTCTCGAACTCCACCAACCGGGCCGGGATGCCGCGTACGCGGGCGGCCGTGAAGGCCTCAAGGGATTGTGTGTAGGGGATGCGGAAATCCTTCTCGCCGGTGAAGATCAGGATCGGCGTATCCCACTTTTCGACGAACTTGTGGGGTGAATTGGCATAGGAACGCTGTGCCGTGGCGTTCGTGTGGTCCCAGTACGAGCCTCCGTAGTCGTTGTTGACGAACCATAACTCCTCGGTTTCGCCGTACATCGACTCGAAATTGAAGATGCCGCAATGGGCGATGAAGGCCTTGAAGCGCTTCTCGTGGCATCCGGCCAGGAAGAAGACCGAATAGCCGCCGTACGAGGCACCGACACATCCCATGCGGGTTTCATCGGCCCACGGTTCGCGCGCCACGTCGTCGATGGCCGAGAGGTAGTCGCGGATGTTCTGTCCGGAGTAGTCGCCCGAGATCTGGTCGAGCCACTCCTGCCCGAACGAGGGTACGCCGCGGCGGTTCGGTGCCACGACGATGTAACCCTGCGCGGCCATCAGCTGGAAGTTCCAACGGTAGCTCCAGCCGTTTGCCACGACGCTCTGCGGTCCGCCTTCGCAGTAGAGCAGCGTGGGGTAACTCTTGGCGGGGTCGAAATCGGGCGGAAGGATCACCCACGTGAGCATCTGCTTGCCGTCGGTGGTCCGTACCCAGCGCTTCTCGACCTTGCCCATGCGGATCTTTTCGTAAATGGCGTCGTTGATGGCGGAAATCTTCGTCAGGGTGCCGTCAGCGGGGTTCACCTCGTAGAACTCCGAGGCCGACGAGATCGTGGCCAGCTCGGCCACCATGCGCCCGCCGCCCGTCGTAAAGGCCGTGATGCTGTGATCACCCTCGGTGAGGACCTCCACCTCGCCGTCGACCGTCGCCACGCGGCAGATCTGATACGTACCTTCGATCGGTGCGATGAACCACACGCGGTCGTTCCCCTCCCAGACGACGTTCTGGGCGTTGTAATCGAAATCCTCCGTCAGGTCGCGCATCTCGGCCGTCGTGCAGTCGTAGAGGAACAGACGCGCCTTGTCCGATTCGTTGCCGGCCCGGCGCTGCGAGAGGAAGGCGATCTTCTGATCGTCGGGCGACCAGACGGGGTATTTGTCATACCCCGGAAGGTTGTCGCGCAGCCGCTCGATCGGCTCTCCGGAGATGAGATTCGTCGGTTTGCAGATGTTCTGCGTCTGTCCCGAGGCGACGTCGTAGACGAAGATGTCCGAATCGGTCGAGACGGCGTAGGCCGTGCCCGTAAGGGGTTTGCAGGTGTAGGCGAGCATCGTGCCGGCGTTGTTCCAGGCGATCTCGGCCATGTCGAAGTAGGGGGCCAGGGGAACATCCCAGGCTGCGTCGGCGCCGAGGAGGTCCTGTCCCTCCTTCAGCCCGTCGGGTCCGAAGTCACCGACGAACAGGTGCATGTATTCACCCTCGTCCCAATAGTCCCAGTGGCGGGCCATCAGGTCGTCGTAGATCCGCGCCTTCGACTTCGGCATGTCCTTGTGCATGTCGGCCGAACGGCGGTCGGCGGCCTGGACGCGCTGTACGTACCACGCCTTGTCGCCGCGGGGCGAGATGCCGAACCCCTCGACGTCACGTGCGAAGTCCGAAAGCTGGCGCACGTCGCCGCCTGTGGGGTTCATCTCCCAGACCTGCATCGAGCCGCTGCGGTCCGAGAGGAAGTAGATCTTCTGTCCGTCGGCGCTCCAGCGCGGCGAGAGGTTGTTCGAGGTGTAGTCGGTGAGCCGGGTTACGGCTTTCGTGTCGAGCGCTTCGATCCAAAGGGTCGTCACGCCGCGGTTCTCGGCCATGTTGTAGTCGGTCTGCTGGTAGAGGAGGCGTGTGCCGTCGGGTGAAAGAACGGCGCCGGCAGCACGGCTCATTTTCCACATCACCTCGGGAGTGAAGCGCCCCGCGGCGATCTCCTCCGGCGTCAGTGCATTGTCGATCTTCAGGGCTTCGGGACGCTGCCGGTCGCAGGCACCCAGCCCCACAGTTGCAAGAACCATCATCAGAATGATTTTTTTCATTTTTGTGGAGGTTTTCCTATTTATTCGTATTTTTGGTGTTCGAAAAATCGTTCACGACATGACTCGTACCGTCTATTTTGCCGATCGCAGCCTCTGTTTCGCGACATCGGCTCCCGACCAGGGGTGGTACACCGTTGCGGCGGAGCCCGACGGCGGCATATCACGCGCCAAGATACTGAATTTTCTCGAATCGTACAACTCCGTAGCGGTGGTTTCGGAGGATCCCGAGGCGACGTTCAAGGCCTTTGCGGCGCAGTTCGCGTGGGTTGAGGCGGCCGGAGGAGTGGTTGTCGATGAGGGGGGCCGGTGGCTGCTGATCCACCGCAACGGACGTTGGGACCTCCCGAAGGGACACCTCGAGGCGGGTGAAAGCCTTGAGCAGTGTGCCGCCCGCGAGGTGGAAGAGGAGACCGGTGTGGCGGGTGAGGTGGTACGCCCGCTGTGCGCGACGCTGCACGCCTACTGGTTTCCGAAGACTTCGCGCTGGGAGCTGAAGCAGACCCATTGGTTCGAGCTCCGTGCAACGGACCCCGCCGCCTTGCAGCCCCAGACCGAGGAGGGCATCGAACGGGTCGTGTGGTGTACGCCGACGGAGGCTGCGGAACATCTCCGCGGAGCCTTCCCGACGATCCGCCGCGTGGCCGAGGCGATGGGCCGATAGGTGGCGGACGATCGGGCTTTTCAATCCTTCCGGACTACTTCTGTCCGAGACGGAGTTTTGCGGCCTCCTTGTATTTCCTGGATATTTCGATTTCGGTCTCTCCGATCCGGATGCGGGTCGGGCGGTAGGCGTCGATACGCTCCGTATTGACGATATAGGAGCGGTGCACACGCAGAAAACGGCGGTCGAGCAGCCCTTCCCATTGTGAAATACGGGTCTTCGTGCGGTAGGACTCACCGGAGACGGTACGGATCCAGACCTCGTCGTCGTTCGATTCGACGTAGAGAATCTCTGCCGGGTCGAGTGTCACTTTCCGACGCTCGGAGATGAAACTCAGCGCGGTGCTGTAGGAACGGCAGCGTTCGAGATGCCGTTCGAGTGCCCGTTCCGGCAGGATGAATATCGCGAGCAGCAACAGTATGACCAGCGGATTGAATGCAAACCGGGGCAATGTCTCGGGCAGGGTGTCGAAGGCCACGCGGTGCCCGAGCACGAGGGCAAGATATTCGATCGCGACGACGGCCCCGAACAGGTATAAGGTGTTGAGCAGGCCCCGGGAGCGGTTTTCGAACGAGAGCTGCGGCACGAAATAGCGCAGGGCCAGCATCCCGGGGAGGAAAAACACGGTCAGCAGAATCGCCTGATCGAGCGCATATCCCATTGCTCCGAAGAGCAGGGCGATCAGTGCGGTCGAGACCAGCCACCAGAGAAAGGGCAGATTCTGTTTCATCGAAGAGTCGGTTTGTCGGATACAAATATAGGTGAAATTCCCTGAGGCGGCGGCGTCTCCGGCAGGGAAACAGACCCGGAAAAGGCTTGCGAGGGGTTTCTACCGGAGAGCAGAGGGTTTCGACACCCCGGATTTTTCGCTTTGCGGCGACCTTGTGGCTATCTTTGCTGTCGGGAATGGTCCCGAAAAACATTCAAATCCTAATGCGTATGTTTCAACTTTTTGTCGAAGGCGGACTGTGGGGCATGACCCTGCTGACCCTGGAATTGATTGGTCTGTTGCTTGCAGCCTGGAAGGCTCCCGCCTGGATCAAGGAGATCGGCCTGCTGGCTCTGATTACGGGGGTTGTCTACATGCTGCTCGGGCTGTCACAGGCGCTGGGTGTCGTGAGGATGGCCGGCGACATCGCCCCTTCGCTGCTGGCCGGTGGCCTGCGGGTCGCCTGCATACCGGTTATTTACGGACTGTTGATCTACGCCCTGTCGCTTGTGATTCGCATGCTTCAGAAACCGCGGATCTGACCGCTGACGGAGGTGCCGGACAACGGAAAGCGGTCTCTGAACCCATTCAGAGACCGCTTTTGCTTTTTGGTTGCTTTTGCTGCTGCCGTCAGAAAGCCGGTGCCTGGTTCATTGCCGTGGCGATGCCTTCGGCAATCTGGTCGATGGCCCCCTGCAGCTTCGAGCCCAGCATCATCTTCATCATCATGTTCAGTTCGATGTGCAGCACGAGCCGCATCCGCGTATCCGTCTCCGAGACCTTGTGCAGCTGGATCCAGAAGGCGAAATCCATCGGCACGCCCCCTTCATCACCGACGATCTTGACGTGCTTGGGTTCGACGCGCTCCTCCATGCGGAGCTTGACGGTGAAGCCTTTGGCCTTGAACGAGCAGCGATCCTCGGTGGCCTGCCACTCCTCGACGCGGTCGGCCAGTGCGGGCGTGAGGTTGTCGAAGCGGCTTACAAGGGCATAGATCTGTTCTGCGGGGCGCAGAATCTGGTGTTGTTTCGAGATGTATTCCTGCATTTTCATGGGTTTTTGACGGGATTGTATGGGTAACAGCCCTCGAAGGTGTCTTCCCGGAGGGCGTTGGCATGTCTCAGGGGCGGAAAGTCAGTCTATTTCGAAGGTCCGGGAGGTCTCGCTGTCCACGGTGATGCGCACCGTCATGACGTTGTCGGGCAGCAACGCCTCGATCCGCTCCGGCCACTCCACCAGACACAGATCCCCCGAATAGAAATACTCCTCGTATCCGAAGTCGAAGGCCTCGCGGAGATCCTCGATGCGGTAGAAGTCGAAGTGGTAGATGCGGCGGTTGCCCTGCCCCTTGTACTGGTTGACGATGGCGAACGTAGGGCTGGTCACGGTGTCCGAAGCGCCGAGTTGTGCGGCGATTTCCCGGATGAGCGTCGTCTTTCCGGCGCCCATCTCGCCGCGGAAGGCCACCACCGTACGGCGCCCCAGCGACTCGATGACCGCCCGGGCGACTTGCGGCAACTCCTCCTGCGAAGTGATATGGATGGTTCTCATGGTTGTTTACTGTTTCGGTTTCAGAACAATGTACGGAACGATCATCTCCTCCATGGAGATTCCTCCGTGCTGGAACGTATTGCGATAGTAACGGATGTGCCGGTTTGCGTCGTTGTTGTAGACCAGGAAGTCCGAGTTGTAGGCGAAGATGTAGCTCGACGTGAGGTTGCTCGACGGCAGCTGGATGTCCTCCGGACGCAGCACCTCGTAGACCTCACGGGAGTTGTAGGCCAGGTTGCGGCCCGTCTTGTAGCGGAGGTTCGACGAGGTTTCGCGGTCGCCGGTCACCTTCACGGGGTTGTCCACGCGGATCGTTCCGTGGTCCGAGGTGATGACCACCGTGTGCCCGCGTTCCGACAGCAGCCGCAGGATGGTGTAAAGATCCGAGTGCTCGAACCACGAACGGGTCAGAGAGCGGAAGGCCGCTTCGTCCTCGGTAAGCTCCCGGATGATATCCGTTTCGGTCCGGGCGTGGGAGAGGATGTCCAGAAAGTTGTAGACGATCACCGAGAAGTCGGCATCGTAGACCTTCTGGATGTTGTCCACGAGCTTGCGTCCCTGTTCGGGGCGCACGAGCTTGTCGAAGGAGAACTTCCACGTCTTGCCGTTCTGGCTCATCAGCCGCCGCAGGAACTCCTCCTCGTACTGGTTCTTGCCGCCCTCTTCGTTGTCGTTGAGCCATTTGTTGGGCATCAGCTTGTCGATGGACAGCGGCATGAGCCCCGCAAAGATCGCGTTGCGGGCGTATTGCGTGGCGGTGGGCAGGATGGCGCAGTAGAAATCGTCCTGCACGACGTCGTAGTACCCTCGGAGCATCGAGGAGATGCTTCGCCATTGATCGTAGCGGAAATTGTCGATCAGCAGCAGCGTCGTCTTCGGATTCTCATCCACAACGGGGAAGATCTTCGTGCGCATGAGCGTGTGCGACATCACCGGGGTGTCGTCCGACCGGCGGTTGATCCAGTTGTAGTAGTTGCGTCGCACGAACTTGCAGAACTCCTGGTTGGCCTCGGTCTTCTGGTAAGTCAGCACCTCTTTGATGCTTTCGTCGGTCGATTCGCCGAGCTCGATCTCCCAGGCCGTGAGCTTGCGGTAGAGCGAACACCAGTCCGCGAAGTTCTCGGCCATCTGCAACGAAGCGGAGATACGTCCGAACTCCGAGCGGTAGTCGGCCGTGGTCTGTTCGGTGACGAGCTGTTGCTGGTGTACGTTCTTCTTGATGGAGAGCAGCACCTGGTTCGGATTGACGGGCTTGATCAGGTAGTCGGCGATCTTCGAGCCGATGGCCTTGTCCATGATGTTCTCCTCCTCGCTCTTCGTGACCATGATGACCGGGGTGGTGGGGCGCACCTCCTTGATTTGGGGGAGGGTTTCGAGCCCCGTCATGCCGGGCATCATCTCGTCGAGGATGATCAGGTCGTAGGCCCCCTCCGTCGCCATGTCAATGGCGTCGTAGCCGTTGTTGCAGGTATCCACTTCGTATCCTTTCTGTTTGAGGAAGAGGACGTGGGGTTTGAGCAGTTCGATTTCGTCGTCGACCCAGAGTATTTTGACCATGCCTGTCGCTTTTGGATTACAAAAATAGTGATTTTACCATCAAACGCAAAAATCCTGCGCTTTATTGGGTCATCGGGGAGATTCCGGCCAATTTCGGAGTTTTTGTGACAAATTCGACAGAATCATTTGGTGTGTGACATAATTGTTCGTATATTTGCGAACAATTACAATCTCCCGATGGCAGAACGGAGCAGTTATACGGATCGTGAGGCACGCCTGGCGCGCTATGCCAAGGCGCTGGGGCATCCGGCGCGGGTGGCCATCCTGCGGTATCTTTCCGAGCAGGAGAGCTGCTTTTTCGGCGACATCCATGAGGTGCTTCCCATTTCGAAGGCGACCGTCTCGCAACACCTCAAGGAGTTGAAGGAGGCCGGTTTGATTCAGGGGGAGATTCTGCCTCCGAAGGTGCGTTACTGCATCAATCGGGAGAACTGGGTGGAGGCCCGGGCCCTTTTCGGAGGGTTCTTCCGGGATTGTGCTGCCGGGCGCTCTATGAGACGGTGCAACGGGTCGTTGCGGAGTCGGGGCTCGAGGCCACGGTCGTCAAGGAGGAGGATCTCGGACGGATCATCTCCTATGGCGTGATGTCGCTTCCGGCGCTGGTGGTCGACGGACGGGTGGTCTCGGCCGGACGGCGTCTGACGCCCTCCGAGGTCAAACAACTCATAGCCCGTTAGGCCATGATCCGCGGAATGCTGATTCTTGTGATGTTCGGCCTGGTGGGCTGCGGGCATCCGACCTCCCAATCCCCGAGGGACGTGACGGCCTCCGGTGCGGAGAGTGTCCATTCGACGGAGATGGCGGGAGACATGACGCAGCCGGCGGTCGGGGATTGTCGGCCGGACACCTCGTCCGGGCGGGTGGAGGTGCTCTCGTTTCATACCCGTCGGCGCTGCCCGACCTGTCGGGCCATCGAGCAGTTGACGCGGGAGGTGGTTTCCAAAACGTTTGCCCGGCAGGTTGCCGACAGCCTGTTGGTGCTGCGCGTGGTGGAGATCGATGCCGAACCGGAGTTGTCCGAACGTTATCGGGTGGCGTGGTCGTCGCTGCTGCTGCAGGGGCGCGATACGGTGGTCAACCTCACGCGCCGGGCCTTCGATACGGCCCGCAAACGCCCCGAGGAGTTCCGTGCGACCCTCAGACATGAAATCGAAAACCTGCTCGCACGATAGCCGATGGAAACCTTGCAACAAATTCTCGACGGGTCGACCATGCCCGTCGTGACGGCCTTTGTGCTGGGGCTGCTGACGGCTGTCAGCCCCTGTCCGCTGGCCACGAATATGGCGGCTGTCGGCTACCTGGCCCGCCAGCTGGAGGATCGCCGGGCGGTACTTCGCAACGGATTGCTCTATGCGCTCGGCCGACTGACGGCCTATACGCTGTTGGGGGCGTTGTTGATCGTCCTGTTGCGGAGCGGCAGAAGCCTCTTTGCCGTCGAACGGCTCTTCGGACTGTGGGGTGAAAGAGTGCTGGGGCCGGCTCTGGTTCTGGTGGGGGTCTATCTGCTCTTCGGGGAGCGGCTCTCTCTTCCGGGCTTCGGTTTCTCCGGCCACGGAGAGCGTCTTGGCAATCGTGGGGCATGGGGTGCCCTGCTGCTGGGTATGCTCTTCGCGCTGACCTTCTGTCCGACGAACGCACTCTTCTACTTCGGAGTCTTGATACCTCTCGCTGCGACCCACACGGGCGGCTATCTGTTGCCGGCGGTCTTTGCCCTGGCAACGGCATTGCCCGTAGGTGTCGTAGCCTGGCTGCTGGCCTTCGGAACGGCCCGGGTGGGCGCCTTCTACAACCGGGTGCAGGTATTCCAACGCTGGATGACACGGCTTGTCGGCGCTCTTTTCCTCCTGCTTGGCATTTATTACATAGCGCTTCTTTTCTGCTGAATATCCACATCCCATATTACGTATGATCCAACGTTTTGCCGACTGGCTCGTTTACGGGCTTTTCTGCCTCGATCCGGCCTCGCACCTGGGCCGCGCCGTCAACTTCTTCTTTTACGACAGCATCAAGATTTTGCTCCTGCTGTTCCTGATCAGTGTCGTGATGGGCATTGTCAACGCCTATTTTCCCGTCGAACGGCTCCGTCATTATTTGGTCACGCGCCGCCTGTACGGATTCCAGTATTTTTTTGCAGCCCTGTTCGGCGCCGTGACACCCTTCTGCTCCTGTTCGTCGATACCGCTCTTTATCGGATTCGTTCAGGGCGGGATCCCGCTGAGTGTGACCCTCTCCTTTCTGATCACCTCCCCGCTGGTGAACGAAGTGGCCGTTGCGATGTTTCTCGGCGCCTTCGGCGTGCGGGCCACGGCCATTTATGTTGTCAGCGGGTTGTTCCTCGGTACACTCGGGGGATTCCTGCTCGGGCGTCTGTCGCTGGAGCGTTATCTTTCGCCGTGGGTTAGGGAGTTGCAGGGGAGTGCGGACCGGCGGACGGAGGCCTGGAATGACGTCCGGCTTCCGTTCGTGAAACGCTTGCCGGAGATTCTCCGGCAGGCCTGGCGGATCGTTCGCGGGGTGGTGCTCTACGTCCTGATCGGTATCGGGATCGGAGCCGCCATGCATGGATTTGTCCCCGAGAACTTTTTCGAACGCTTCATGGGTGCCGAAAACTGGTATGCCGTGCCGCTTGCCGTGATCTGTGCCGTCCCGATGTATGCCAATGCTGCGGGGATCGTTCCCGTGGTACAGGTTTTCGTCGCAAAGGGCATACCGCTCGGTACGGCCATCGCCTTCATGATGGGGGTCGTCGGATTGTCGCTGCCCGAGGCCACGATGCTCAAGAAGGTGATGACGTGGCCTTTGATCGGAATCTTCTTCGGTGTGATGACGCTGTTTTTCATCATCTCGGGGTATCTGTTCAACATGTTGCTGTAAATCATCGGTTTGTCTTGTTTCGGAGGGCGGGCTCTAAACTCCGTACGTTCCGCGAGTTTCGTCTCCCGGCGGGTTTGGCCCGGGATTTGCTTTCTTCGGGTTATCGTGCTGGCTGCGTGAGCCGTACGGCATTGAGAAAAAATTGAAAAAAAATGTCCGTTTGTTGGCGGAAATTCAAATAAAGCGTATATTTGCACTCCGAATCGTTCGGACGAACTAATTTTTAATACAATATAATAGATATGACAAAGGCTGATATCGTAAGCGAAATCGCTAAGAGCACCGGCGTGGAGAAGGTGCAGGTACAGGCTATCGTCGAAGCTTTCATGGAGAGCATCAAGACGTCGCTCACCCAGGGGAACAATGTGTATCTTCGCGGCTTCGGAAGTTTCATCGTGAAGAAGCGTGCCAAGAAGGTTGCCCGCAATATCTCGAAGAATACGACGATCACCATTCCCGAACATAACATCCCCGCTTTCAAGCCCGCCAAGAGCTTCGCAGCGAAGGTGAAATAACGATAAATCAAGAACCTCTAAAATTTAACCACTATGCCAAACGGAAAGAAGCATAAGCGGCACAAGATGGCTAACCACAAGCACAAAAAACGTCTGCGCAAGAACCGTCACAAGAAAAAGTAGGGTAGCACCTTCGTGCTAACGAATAGATAAAGCTAAAGGGGCCCGCGGGTTCTTTTAGCTTTACCTATTTTTCGGAAATCCATCTTCGGGGGCAGAGAAAACCCCGTTTCTGCGGTTCTCGGACGTTTTCGTCACCGCAATGTCCGCACCTGCGGGGTGCCGGACTTTTCCATTGGAGTTTGCCGCCACTTCATCCCAAAATGCGGCACCGATTACAAATTTCAGCCCACCCGCATCCGGATTCCGGCGTGCGGAACAGATATAAATGAACAGAGAGTTAATCGTAAACGTCAACCCTACCGAGATCTCCATTGCCCTGTGCGAGGACAAGGTGCTCGTCGAGCTCAGCAAGGAGCAGTGCCAGACGGGTTTCGCCGTGGGAGACATTTACCTCGGGAAGGTGCGCAAGATCATGCCGGGCCTGAATGCGGCATTCGTCAACATAGGACACGAAAAGGATGCGTTCATCCATTATCTCGATCTGGGACCGCAGTTTCCGTCGCTGCAGAAACTCGTCAATTCGCAGCAGCCCGGCAAACGCGGCATGCGGGTCGAGACCATGAAACTCGAACCGGCGGTCGAAAAGTCGGGAAAGATTGGCGACTACCTTCAGGTGGGTCAGCAGATCATGGTCCAGATTGCCAAGGAGGCGATCTCGACCAAGGGGCCGCGCCTGACATCGGACATCTCGCTGGCCGGGCGCAACGTGGTGCTGGTTCCCTTCACTTCGAAGGTGTTCCTGTCGCAGAAGATCCGCTCGGCCGAGGAGAAACGGCGGTTGAAACGTATTGCCACGGAGGTTCTGCCGAAGAATTTCGGTGTCATCATCCGTACGGCGGCCATGGAGGCCAAGGACGAGGATGTTGCACATGATATCCAGACCCAGATCGAGCGTTGGCGCAAGACCTGCGGGGCGATCAAGAAGTGCGCGGCGCAGGTTCCGGCGCAGCTCATGAGCGAGATGAACCGCGCCAATACGATCATTCGTGATTCGCTGAACGGCTCCTTCTCGCAGATCGCCGTCAACGACGAGGCGATGTTCAACGAGATCCGCAACTACATTCGTCAGATCGATCCCGAGAAGGAGAAGATCGTGAAGCTCTATAAGGGCACGGTTCCGATCTTCGACAACTTCGACATCTCGAAACAGATCAAGTCGTTGTTTGCCAAGTACGTGTCGCTCAAGCGCGGAGCCTAACTGATCATCGAACACACGGAGGCGATGAACGTCATCGACGTCAACTCGGGCAACCGTACCAAGGCGGAGGACAACCAGGAGCAGACAGCCATGGATGTGAACCTCGCGGCCGCGAAGGAGATTGCGCGACAGTTGCGTCTGCGCGACCTGGGGGGCATCGTCATCATCGACTTCATCGACCTGCACAAGGCGCAGAACAAGCAGCTGCTCTACGACGAGATGGTGAAGCTCATGTCGACGGACAAGGCCAAACATACGGTGCTTCCCCTGACGAAGTTCGGTCTGATGCAGATTACGCGCCAGCGTGTGCGTCCTGTTGCCGTGGAGAATGTCTCGGACGTCTGCCCGACGTGCAACGGAACGGGTAAGGTCGAACCTACGGTGCTGCTGGACAAGAAGATCGAGAATCAGATTTCGTTCCTCACGGAGGATCGGGGACACCGTTTCATCAAACTGGTCGTCAGCCCCTACGTGGCGTCGTACCTCAAGAAGGGCTTTTGGTCGTTGCGTCGCCGCTGGGAGTGGAAATACAAGGTGCGGCTGAAGATCGTCGAGGACCAGAGCACCGGCATCATCGATGTCCATTATCACGATCGCAAGGACAACGATCTGATTGAGAATTAACCCATGGCAACGCCTCGCGAAGAGCTGTCACAGTTTGCTGCCGGGTCGGAGCGCCTCGGAGCCCTGTGCCGCGAATACGGAAAACGGAGCGCCACCGTCCATCTCCGGGAGTTGGTCGGCGGGGCTTTGTCGTTTTATGCAGCGTCGGCTGTGGCCCGTTGCGGGGGTGTGCATGTTTTCGTCGCCGAGGACCGCGATGCGGCGGCCTATCTGCTCAATGACTTCTACAACCTGCTCGATGAGACGCGGATCTGCTTCTTCCCGTCGTCGTACAAGCGTTCGGCAGCCTATGGGGCGGAGGATCCTCAGGGGGTGGTGCAGCGCACGGCCACGCTGAATGCCATCCGTAGTTTCTCGGGAGAGGGTTATCTGGTCGTCTGTACCAGCCCGGAGGCGTTGGCCGAACGGGTGGCCGATGTCGACGCGCTGCAGCGCAGGACCATTGCGGTGCGTGTCGGCGACCGGATTTCGATCGAAGTGTTGGAGCAGGAGCTCATCGATGCCGGCTTTACGCGCGTGGATTTCGTCTACGAACCCGGACAATACTCGCTGCGCGGCGGTATTGTCGACGTCTTCTCCTATTCGGAGAGCAAACCCTATCGTTTGGACTTTTTCGGCGACGAGGTCGATTCGATCCGTCGGTTCAATATCTCGAGTCAGCTGTCGGCCGATCGGCTCGAGCGTGTGGAGATCATCCCCGACCTGAATACGGGCGTATCGGCCTCGGCAAAGGTGTCGCTGGCGGAGTTTGCGGGGAAGGATGCTGCGTGGTGGTTCTACGATGCGGATTTCGTGCTGCGCAGGGTGAACGACGTGCGCCGCAAGACCTTGGGCGACCTGGAGCATCCCGAAGAGATCGACAGCCTGCTCACGAGCCGCAACGGCTTGCTGAAGGATCTGGCGGAGAATCGGGTGTTCGTGTTGCGGGACAACCTTCCGGAGCGTCCGGCCACGGCGGAGATTGGCTTTTCGACGGCCCCGCAGCCGAAGTTCAACAAGAATTTCGAGATGCTGGCCGACGACATGATCCGCAATGCGCTGCGGGGTTACGAGACGTGGATCCTCTCGGAGAATCGGGCGCAGGTCGAGCGCCTCGAAAACATCTTCCACCAGATCGGCCGCGGACAGGCCGTTGTGCGGTCGCTGGCCGTGACGCTGCACGAGGGCTTCGTGGACAACGATCTGAAACTGTGCCTCTATACCGACCACCAGATCTTCGACCGCTACCAGCGCTACCGGATCAACGGCGAGATCCGGCGAGACGAGCAGATGACCGTTGCGGAGCTGAACCAGCTGCGTCCGGGCGACTACGTGGTGCATATCGACCACGGGGTGGGGCGTTTCGACGGACTGGTGAAGATCAACGAGGGGGGCAAGACGCACGAGGCGATCAAACTGGTCTACAAGGACGGCGACGTGCTGTTCGTCAACGTCCACTCGCTGCACCGCATCTCGCGTTACAAATCCGGGGACGGCGAACCCCCGAAGGTCTACAAGTTGGGCACGGGGGCCTGGCAGAAGCTGAAGAACGCCACGAAGAAGGCCGTCAAGGACATTTCGCGCGAACTGATCGCCCTCTACGCCAAACGCAAGGCCTCGAAGGGCTTTGCCTTTTCACCGGACAGCTACCTGCAGCACGAGCTGGAGGCGTCGTTCCGCTGGGAGGATACGCCCGACCAGCAGGCGGCCACGGCGGCTGTCAAACGGGACATGGAGTCGGACCAGCCGATGGACCGGCTGGTGTGCGGAGACGTGGGCTTCGGCAAGACCGAGGTGGCGATCCGTGCGGCGTTCAAGGCGGCGGTCGACGGCAAGCAGGTGGCGGTACTGGTGCCGACGACGATCCTCGCGCTGCAGCACTACCGGTCGTTTACCGAACGTTTGCGGGACTTCCCCGTGCGGGTGGAGTATCTCAACCGTACGAAGACGGCGAAGGAGGTGCGTCAGATCTGTGCGGATCTGGCTGCGGGCAAGATCGACATCCTGATCGGAACACACAAGATGCTGGGCAAGCAGGTGACGTTCCACGATCTGGGGCTTCTGATTATCGACGAGGAGCAGAAATTCGGCGTGGCGGCCAAGGAGAAGCTGACGCAGCTGAGCGTGTCGGTGGATACGCTGACGCTGACGGCGACCCCCATTCCGCGGACGCTGCAGTTCTCGCTCATGGGTTCGCGCGATTTGTCGGTCATCTCGACGCCGCCGCCCAACCGGCAGCCGATCCTCACCGAATCGCACGTCTTTTCGGAGGAGATCGTCCGCGATGCCATCGAGACGGAGTTGGCGCGTGGCGGACAGGTCTATTTCGTCCACAACCGCGTGGAGGATCTTCCGACGCTGCAGGGGATGATCACGCGTCTCTGTCCGAAGGCCCGCGTGGGGGTGGGGCATGGACAGATGCCGGCCGAAAAGCTCGAGAAACTCATCATGGACTTCATCTACGGAGAATTCGACGTGCTGCTGTCGACGACGATCGTCGAGAACGGCATCGACATTCCGAATGCCAATACGATCATCGTCAACAATGCCCAGAATTTCGGACTGAGCGACCTGCACCAGCTGCGCGGCCGCGTGGGTCGTTCGAACCAGAAGGCCTACTGCTACCTGTTGTCGCCACCCGACGAACTGCTGTCATCCGATGCGCGGCGGCGCCTGCGGGCCATCGAGGAGTTTTCGGACCTCGGGTCGGGCTTCAACATCGCCATGCAGGACCTCGATATCCGGGGTGCGGGCAATCTGCTGGGGGCCGAACAGAGCGGTTTCATCGCCGACATCGGCTTCGAGACCTACCAGAAGATCATGAACGAGGCCATCGCCGAATTGCGGGCCGCGGGGCTTCAGGTCCCGGGGCTGGAGGCCGGCGAGCAGCAGGTCGTGGAGCGCATGGCCTTCATCGACGACGCCCACATCGAGATCGAGGTCGAAGCGACGCTGCCTGACGACTACGTTTCGCAGCAGGCCGAACGGCTGAAACTCTACCGCGAACTCGACTCGACGAAGAATGAGGAGGCCCTCAAAGCCTTCGAAAGCCGTCTTGTGGACCGCTTCGGGCCCTTGCCGCGTGCCGCCAGGGAGCTGCTCAACGTCGTGCGGCTGCGTTGGGAGGCCATCCGCCTGGGCATGGAGCGCGTGAAGGTCAAGAACGGCCTGATGATCGTACAGTTCGTGGGCGAGGAGAATTCACCTTATTATAAAAGCGAAACCTTCATGACGCTGCTGCAACGGGTTACGCAGCATCCCGAACGTTTTGTGCTCAAACAGCACAATAATCGGCTGGCGATGACCGTTAGGAGTATCAAAGACGTGGAGGACGCATACAAAACCTTGCAACAGCTTTGAATCTGGTTGTGGACATAGGCAATTCGCTTGTGAAACTTGCCGTGTTCGACGGGGGGCGCCTCGTGGCGCAGACAAGTACGAAGTACCTCCAGCCGTCGGTTTTCGAAGAGATCCTGCCGGGGCGACGCGCCGAGCGGGCCATCGTGGAGTCTACGCGCGGCGACGCGGACGAGATCCTCGCGCAGGTGCGCGAACGGGCCGATTACGTGTTGGAATTCACGCCGCAAACGCCGGTTCCCATTGCCAACGGCTACCGCACGCCCGAGACGTTGGGGCGTGACCGGCTGGCAGCCGCCGTGGGGGCGTCGACGCTCTATCCGGGGCGTAACGTGCTGATCGTCGACTTCGGGACGGCCGTGACGATTGATCTGGTGACGGCGGACAATACCTTCCGCGGCGGGTGCATTTCACCCGGCATGCGGAGCCGTTTCCGGGCCCTGCACGACTATACGGCCAAATTGCCCCTGTGCTCGGCCACCGAAAGCGAGGAGTTGCAGGGACTCTCCACCGAAGAGGCCATCAGACTGGGTGTAATGAACTCGATCAGCTTCGAAATCGAGGGCTATGTGAGCCGGATGCGGGAAAAAATCGATGATTTGTGCGTAATTTTTACTGGTGGAGACGCGAAATACTTTGTGAAAAGAATTAAAAACACGATATTTGCAAATTGTAATCTGGTCTTTTGCGGATTGGATCGAATTTTAGAGTACAATGCCAGTGAAGAACACCTTGATTAAACTTCTTGTCGCGGCAGCGGCGCTGTTCCCTGTCGCCGT
>CALUJN010000049.1 GCA_944320985.1 uncultured Alistipes sp.
TCGAAAAGGGCCGGGGCTCGTGTTATTATTTGATTAGGTGTTATTCTAATTATACACGCCTTCTTTTTCTCTTATTATGCCTTTCTCATATTTGTTGGCACGCTTACCTGAATAAATTACAAGTTGACTGAATTTGGGTCTTCCAATCTGAATTTGTCCATCTGAAAAAACATATAGATAAACGTTTTTCATAGTCTTATTCCACACTGTTTTACCGTTAGAGTCTGTTACTTTTACTTTAACCCTGTATTTGTCGCTAAAAAAGCCATCTGGGCTAATGGATTTGACTGAAACTACTACATCGGTATACATTTCACCTTCTATATCAAGAAACCAAACTTTACGAATTAATTCCGCATTTTGCATTGGCGATGCTTTTTCAGTTTCATCGTTGTTGTTTTGAGCAAAAGCAAACGAATTGAATGAAATCGTGAAAATTAAAAGAACAATAAGTTTTTTCATAGCTTCATCATTTTAAGACTGCTCTTAGGTTACCTATTTATTGCGCTCGATCAGCGAACGGATGCTCTGGATCAGCATGGTGACGGCCACGGAGTTGAAACCGCCCTCGGGGATGATGACGTCGGCATACTTTTTCGAGGGCTCGACGAACTCCTCATGCATCGGCTTCACCGTTGTGGTGTACTGCGTGATGACGGACTGCATGGTCCGTCCGCGTTCGCAGACGTCGCGCAGGATACGCCGCGCCAGGCGGATGTCCGCATCCGTATCGACGAAAACCTTGATGTCCATCAGATCGCGCAACTCCTTGTTTTCGAAGATGAGAATGCCATCGACAATGATCACCTTCGAGGGTTTTACGCTCACGGTCTCGGCCAGTCGGTCGTGTTCGACGAACGAATAGACGGGGTGTTCGATCGGGACGTTGTTTTTCAGGGCCTTGATGTGCTCGACAAGCATCTCGGTATCGAAGGCCTGAGGGTGGTCGTAATTGAGTTTCGTGCGCTCCTCGTAGGTGAGTTCGGGGTGCGCCTTGTAGTAGTAATCGTGGCAGAGCGTAGCCACGTCATCCCCTTCGAACGCCTCCTGGAGCCGTTTGACGAGGGTTGATTTTCCCGAGCCGGTTCCGCCGGCAACACCGATTACCGTAATTTTCATGTCGATGGTCTTTTAGGTCGGTTAGTAGTAGGGCGTTATTTTGCAAAAAGGACCATCCCGCAATGGGGACAGTCCTTCTCTTCCTGCTGTCGTATCAGGCGTCGATGTTCGCGTAATGGGCATTCCGCTCGATGAACTCGCGTCGTGGCGGCACGTCGTCGCCCATGAGCATCGAGAAGATGCGGTCGGCTTCGGCGGCGTTTTCGATGTTGACCTGGCGCAGGATGCGCGTGTCGGGGTTCATCGTGGTCTCCCACAGCTGGTGGGCATTCATCTCACCGAGACCTTTGTATCGCTGTACGTGTGCTCCCTTGCCGAATTCAGCGGTGATTTCGTCGCGCTCCTTCTCGGTCCAGCAGTAACGCTCCTGTTTGCCCTTCTTCACCAGATAGAGGGGCGGGGTGGCGATGTAGACGTGTCCGTTCTCGATGAGCTCCTTCATCTTGCGGAAGAAGAACGTAAGCATCAGCGTGGCGATGTGGCTTCCGTCGACATCGGCATCGGTCATGATGATGATCTTGTTGTATCGCAACCCTTCGAGATTCAGCGCCTTGGAGTCCTCCTCGGTGCCGATCTTGACACCCAGAGCCAGGAACATGTTCTTGATCTCCTCGTTCTCCCACATCTTGTGCTCCTGAGCCTTCTCGATGTTCAGGATCTTGCCTCGCAGCGGCATGATGGCCTGGAAGTTGCGGTCACGACCCGACTTGGCCGTGCCGCCTGCGGAGTCTCCCTCGACGAAGAAGATCTCGGCTTCCGAGCGGTCGCGGCTCGTGCAGTCGGCGAGTTTTCCGGGGAGCCCGGCTCCGGAGAGTACGGTTTTGCGCTGTACAAGTTCCCGGGCGTGGCGTGCGGCGTGGCGTGCCGTGGCGGCAAGGATCACCTTCTGTACGATGGCCTTGGCATCCTTCGGATTCTCCTCGAGGTAGTCGCCCAGCGCCGAGGCCATGGCCTGGTCGACGGCTGCGGCTACCTCGTCGTTGCCCAACTTGGTCTTGGTCTGCCCCTCGAACTGGGGTTCGGCGACCTTGACCGACACGACGGCGGTCAGACCCTCGCGGAAGTCGTCTCCGTTGATGTCGAACTTCAACTTGGCGAGCATGCCCGAATCCTCGGCGTACTTCTTGAGCGTACGGGTCAGGGCGCGGCGGAAACCGGTCAGGTGCGTACCGCCCTCGATGGTGTTGATGTTGTTGACGTACGAGTGGACGTTCTCCGAGAAGGAGTCGTTGTATTGCATGGCCACCTCGACGGGCACTCCGTTCTTTTCGGTGTCGAGGTAGATGATCTGTTCGATGATCGGGGTTCCGCGCGTGGCGTCGAGGTACTTGACGAACTCCTTGAGGCCCTCCTCCGAATGGAAGTGATCTTCACGGAGTTTGCCCTCCTCGTCGGGGCGGCGGTCGTAGAGGTTCAGCCGGATTCCCTTGTTCAGGAAGGCCAGTTCGCGCAGACGGTTGGCCAGAATGTCGTACTTGTATTCAGTGGTATGGGTGAAGATCTCGCCGTCGGGTTTGAAGGTGATGATCGTACCGCGATCCTCGCACGGACCGACGATTTCGACCTGGGAGGTCGGTTTGCCCTTGGAGTAGGTCTGGCGGAAGATCTTGCCTTCGCGGTGGATCTCGGCGATGAGGAGTGTCGAGAGGGCGTTCACGCACGATACGCCGACACCGTGCAGACCTCCCGATACCTTGTAGCTGCCCTTGTCGAACTTGCCGCCGGCATGAAGTACCGTCAGTACGACTTCGAGGGCCGACTTGCCCTCCTTTTCGTGGAAATCGGTGGGGATACCACGGCCGTTATCCTTGACGGTAATGGAGTTGTCCTCATTGATTGTCACGTCGATGTCGGTGCAGTAGCCGGCGAGGGCTTCGTCGATGGAGTTGTCGACGACCTCATAGACGAGGTGGTGGAGACCCTTTTCGCCGATGTCGCCGATATACATGGCGGGACGTTTCCGCACGGCCTCCAGCCCTTCGAGGACCTGGATGTTCGACGCGGAATATTCTTCTTCCTGTTTCTTAACGATTTCTGGTTCGGTACTCATCTCAAGCTTTCAAATATCGTACAAATATACGGAAAAAAATCGGATCCACCAAGGCGTCCGGGGCGTTATTTGTGCCTTTTCGGGATACTTCGGGGTTCGGTGGAGCGGGGCGGGGAGTTCTGCCCTCTGCCGGAACTCCGGGCGGGGACAGGGACTATGCCAGGGGGCGAGTTGCGCCCCTGCCGGCAGCAGGACCTTCGGACGGGGACGGGGCTCAGGCCAGTTCGGCCGTGAGGTCCACTTCGCGGATATGTCCCTGTGCGAAGAGAATGGCTCTTGCGGGGTAGTTCTCGATCAGGGAGGTGTTGTGCGTGGACATCACCACGGCGCAGCCGTTCTGTGCGATCTTCTGGAAGAGCTTCATGATGCCGTCCGCCGTTACGGGGTCGAGATTTCCGGTCGGCTCATCGGCCAGCAGCACCCGGGGTTTGTTGAGCAGGGCGCGTGCGATGACGAGTCGCTGCTGCTCGCCTCCCGAGAGCTCGAAGGGCATCTTGTAGCTCTTGGCGCCGAGTTCGACCAGCCCGAGCACCTTGTCGATACGCTCGCGGATCTCGTGTTCGTGCTTCCAGCCCGTGGCCTTCATCACGTAGTATAGATTCATGAAGACGTTGCGGTCCGTGAGGAGCTGGTAGTCCTGGAATACGATGCCGATCTTGCGGCGCAGATAGGGAATGTCCCTGCGGCGGAGTTTGCGCAGGTCGAATCCGGCGATCTGCCCTTCGCCGGTCAGGAGTTGCATCTCGGCATAGAGGGTCTTCAGCAGGGAGCTTTTGCCGCTTCCGACGCGTCCGATCAGATAGACGAACTCTCCGGGCCGGATGGCGAGGCTGACCTCCGAGAGGACCATTTCACCCCGGCGGATCAGCTCTTTTTCGGAGACGCTTCCGAAGGGATCGTCGGCGTGGTAGATGGCCACGTCGCGGAGTTCTACGACATATTGATTGTCCATTTGGTTGTCGATGACTAAGGGTTTACCTTGGCCAAAGGTACGAAAAAATATCCGGAACGGGAGTCGTGGCGGAAGAAATCGGAAAAAAAGTATTATCTTTGTCGGGTCTACGGTCAGCGAAGGCTGCGAGGCAATCCGGGGGTGCCCGGTTTTGACAGCAGGCAGAGTTTGATTGTAAGCACGCCGAGCGCTGTGTGGCGGCTCGTAAATCCCGACGCTCGAA
>CALUJN010000050.1 GCA_944320985.1 uncultured Alistipes sp.
TCGCCAACCACGAGAAGATCATGGTCTACGGCGACTACGACGTCGACGGCTGTACGGCCGTTGCGCTGGTCTACAAGTTCCTCCGACAGATCGGGCACAAAAACCTGATGTTCTACATCCCGGATCGCTATACCGAAGGTTACGGTATCTCGATCAAGGGGATCGACCTCGCGGCCCGCAAGGGCGTGGGGCTGATCATCGCCCTCGACTGCGGCATCAAAGCCACGGAAAAGGTTGTCTATGCGAAAAGCAAGGGCGTGGATTTCATCATCTGCGACCATCACCTCCCGGCCGAGGAGATTCCTCAGGCCGTAGCCGTTCTCGACCCCAAACGGGTCGACTGCTCCTATCCCTTCGACGAACTCTCGGGTTGCGGCGTGGGATTCAAACTCGTGCAGGCCTATGCCCAGAAGAACCACATCCCCGCCGAACAGGTCCTCAATCTGCTCGATCTGCTCGTCGTGTCGATCGCGTCGGACATCGTACCGCTCACGGGCGAAAACCGTATTCTGGCCTATTTCGGCCTGAAGAACCTCAACCGCGAGCCTTCGAAGGGGCTGCTGTCGATCATCAAGATCTGCGGCCTGGACAAGCACAACATCACCATCGACGACATCGTCTTCAAGATCGGCCCCCGCATCAACGCCGCAGGCCGCATGCGGATGGACGAAAACGACGAAAATGCATCCCCCTCGGGAGGCCATGCCGCCGTGGAGCTGCTTATCGAAGGAAATGAAAGCGTTGCCGCCGAGTTCGGAAATGTCATCGACTCCTACAACCAGGACCGCAAGTCGATCGACCGCCACGTCACGCAGGAGGCACACGAATACATCGAAAAGAACCCCCGGCTCAAGGAACTCAAAAGTACGGTGATCTACAATCCGCGCTGGATGAAGGGTATCGTCGGGATCGTCGCCTCGCGCCTGATCGAAACCTACTACCGCCCGACCGTGGTGCTGACGATGAGCAACGGATTCGTCACCGGCTCGGCGCGTTCGGTTCCGGGATTCGACCTCTACCAGGCCGTCGAATCGTGCTCCGACCTGCTGGAGAACTTCGGTGGGCACATGTATGCCGCCGGATTGACGATGCGCCCGGAAAACGTCGAAGAGTTTACACGACGCTTCAACGCCTTCGTGGAGCAGAACATCGACCCGCAGATGTTGATCCCACAGGTCGACATCGACAGCGAACTGCTTTTCTCGGACATCACGCCCGCCTTCCGCAAGGATCTGAACCGTTTCCAGCCCTTCGGGCCCGGCAATACGGCCCCGGTCTTCGTAACCTACGGCGTGAGCAACCACGGCGAAGCCAAACTCGTCGGTATGGAGAGCGAGCACCTTCGCATGGACCTCATGCAGCGTCAGAAGCCCAATACGAAACTCCAGGCCATCGCCTTCCAGCAACCCACCCATTACGAATGGGTACGGGCCGGAAAACCGATCGACGTCTGCTACCAGATCGTCGAGAACCACTACCGCGGAACCGTCTCCACGCAGCTGCGCGTGAAGGACATCAAACCCGTTACGGGGCGATAGCGGCCCGTGACCGGGCAGGGGAGGGCCGGATACCAGGCAGGAGTGAGCTGGAGACCGGGCAGGAGTGAGCCGAAGACCCGGCAGAAGTGAGCCAAAAACCGGGCAGGAGTGGCCGAAGACCCGGCAGGAGTGGCCGAAGACCCGGCAGGGGCGAGTCGAAGACCGGAACGACCGAAAACGGCCCGAAAACACAAGAAAAAACGGACGAGGATCTATCCTTGTCCGTTTTTTGATAGATTCCAGCCGAGCTACTCCTCGACGATCACCACGCGGCTGTTCGGCAGATCGGGGATATAGATTCTGCCATCGGCAACGGTTATGTCGGCTGGACCGACGAGCGGCTGTTCGAGCGTTAATGCTACGGAATCGATCTGCCGTGTCTGCAAGTCGATACGCGAAACGCCGGCCGGAGCCCAGTTCGTCACATAAAGCCACTTGCCGTCTCCCGAGAAGGCAATGCCGTCATACTGACCCGGAACTGTCACAAAGGGTTCGGCAACCGGATTCTGCAGGTCAGGGATGCGATAGATAACGTGTTCGCTCTTCGCCTCGCCGTCGGGCGAATAGGAGGCCACATACATCTCCCCGTCACGGATAACAAGTCCGTTGGGTCCGGCAATCTCCAGCCACAACTCAGGCCTCCCCGGCTGTGCGGGATCGGAGATATCCAGGCGGAAAATATGGCCCGTATTGGTCACGGAGGCGTAGAGATTGTCCCCGTCGGCTGCCAGATCGTTGACAAAGGCTTCGCCCTCGGGCAAGGCGATCACCTGCGGGGCCGCATCACGATGATCCAGATCGTAAACGACGATCTTGTTCACGTCGCAGATGAAGAGATGCCCCTCCCGAAGGTACATGCCCCGGGGTCCGGAAAGGTTTCCGTCGGCGGGAATCAGCACCTCGGAGCCTCCCTCCCCGTAACGAACGATATATCCTTTGCCCTCGCTGTTGAGCGGATCAAGTTGAGAAGAGCCGAAATTGGCTATCAGGATACCGCCTTCATAGGGATAGGTGCTCTCGCAGTAGCGGAGTCCCTCGTCGAAAATCGTCACGGCAGGAGCTTTCGGTGTCGAACAGCAACTCGCAAGGCTCAAGGCGGCCATCATCGAAAGGCTTGTCAAAATTGTCTTTTTCATGGTCGTTTCATGATTTAGAATAATACGTTGCGGCGTGCAGGTGGCCCGGGTTTCAAAGGCGGATGATCCGGGACGCGTCGTCGCTCTCGGGCAGAGGGGCCGGCACGAAGTCGGAATATCCGATGGCGATGGCACACAACGGTTCACAGGTGTCGGGAACAGGCAGAAAACTCCGCAGATAATCCGCTGCCTGCTCGCCTTCGGGCTCATCCTTGCGGCGCGGGCGTCCGTGGATGTGCACCCAGCAGGAGCCGAGTCCTTCGTCGACACAGGCCAACTGAAGCACCGTGGCCGAAATGGCGGCATTCTCGCGCCACAGATCGCTCGCCGTGGTATCGCCCAGCACGACGATCGCCAAAGGAGCGTTTTTCAAAAAACCAGAACCGTAATCGCGCATATCCGCCATGCGGGCCACGAGGGCCGGGTCATCCACAATCAGAAAGCGCGTCGTTCGCGTATTGCGGGCTGAAGGGGCTGTCAAAGCCTCCGCAAGAAGCCGCACCACAACCTCCCGCGGTACGGGACGATCCGTAAACTTGCGGATCGAACGTCGTTTGGCAATCAAATCCTTGAATTCCATAACTCATTCATTTCGTACGATTGTTGCAAAAATAGGGAAAATTATCGATATTCGAGATAAAAAGAGTTACCTTTGCAATTATGGAAAAGACGCCTCTTTCAAAAAAGGACATTGCCGTTGTCATCCCCGTTTACCGAACAGCGCTTTCCAAAACGGAGGAGTTGTCACTCGGGCAATGCGCGAAGATGCTCTCGGATTATGACATCATCTTCGTAAAACCCGAGCATCTTGACATTACATCCATCAGCCAACGATGCCGGGGCGCTCATGAAGAGGCATTTCCCGACGAGTGGTTTGTCAGTCGGCGTGCCTACAACCGGATGGTCCTCGAAGAGTCTTTCTACCGACGTTTCGAAAAATACGAGTATATCCTTATCTATCAACTGGATGCCTTTGTCTTCAGAGACGAGCTCCTCGAGTGGGCCCGGAAAGGCTACGACTACATCGGCGCCCCGTGGCTCCCGCTGAAAAAACGCTATCTGACAACCGCAGGACGCATCTATTTTCACATAAAGGCCTGGTACAAAAAACATTTCAAACCCCGCGCCTTCCGATCTTCCAAATACCACGCCTATGAAGTGGGAAACGGCGGGCTTTCGCTGCGCAAGGTCTCCACAATGGTCGAAATCACGCGCTTCTACCGGGAAAAAATCCAGGAACTGCTGGCCGATGACCGGGAGTTCTATGCCGAAGATGTCTTCCTGCTCCGCGAACTGGACAACAAACGGTTCCGGTTGAAAAAACCATCCTGGCGCGAAGCAATCCATTTTGCCATCGAGGAGTGCCCCGCGTGGGCCTATCGGTACAACCGATACCGGCTACCGTTCGGATGCCATGCCTTCGATCTCAAAGAGTTCTCGGATTTCTGGAAACCTTTCATCCATTCCAATTAAAAAGAAAAGATTATCATGCTGTCGATCATCATCTGCTCCATCTCCACGGAACGTCTCCACGATATCGAAAAGAACATCGATCGTACAATCGGATGCGAATACGAAATCATTGCCGTAGACAGCCGGGAAAAGAGATGGCCGATCGCCAAAGTATACAACCATGCCGCTGCTCAGGCCAAATATCCCTACCTGCTCTTCGTGCATGAAGATGTGGAGTTTCTCTCCGAGGCATGGGGTCCCTTCGTAGAGGAAAAACTCCGTGAGCCCGACTGCGGCGTGATCGGATTCGCCGGGAACAAGGCCAAACTCCGCTGTTATTCCGGATGGTCACAATATGACAAATGGGATTGTGCCTATCTCTATCAAGGCGGCTACGAAAACCAAAATATCAAGTTCGACGTCAAGAATGTATTCATCAACATCCCATTTGCGCAAGTGACCGTTCTGGACGGCATGGCCCTGTTCGTCCGAAAAGAGGTATGGAAAGCATATCCTTTCGATGAAGTGCTGCTGACGGGATTCCATTGCTACGATCTGGACTTTTCGATCCAGAGCGCAATCGCAGGATACAAGAACTACGTCTGCTGCTCAAACCGGCTTCTGATTAAACACTTTTCACTCGGGAACTACTCTGCGGAATGGTACCGTACCACGATACGTCTGTACGAAAAATGGAAGTCGAAACTCCCCGTCAGCACTCCGGATGTAAATGTCAACACGAAAGTAATCCATAAACTGGAAGAACGGACATCCAATGATTTTTTGAAAAAAGTCCAGAAACTGAAACTTCCGGAAAGCCGAGCGGTTCTCCGGAAATTTCTGCAGCAATATCCGATGACCTGGCGCCATTTCCGACACTGCGTAGAGGCAATCTTCCGGCAACTGACCATCCGAACTTCCGAAAAATAACGGATCATTCGGTCCCGAATCGGTAAAGTTGCGGTTTTTCTGTCCGTTTTTCATCCGAAACCCGAAAATATTCGGTAAATTGCAGGCAATTATCACCCTATCCCGCACAACTGAAAGATGATGATGGATTACCGTTTCACCATAGCCCTGATCTACGATTTCGACGGCACGCTCGCTCCCGGCAACATGCAGGAGTATGACTTCATTCCGGCCGTCGGAAAAAGCAACAAGGAGTTTTGGAGCGACGCCAATACGCTGGCCGAAACACAGGATGCCGACATGGTCCTCACCTACATGGCCCGCATGATCCAGGAAGCAAAATCAAAGGGGCTGTCTCTGCGCCGCGAGGCCTTCCAGGAGTCCGGGCGCCGCGTCGTGCTCTTCAACGGTGTCAAGGAGTGGTTTTCGAGAATCAACCGCTACGGCGAAGAGCGGGGGATACGCATCCTGCACTACATCAACTCCTCGGGTCTGAAGGAGATCATCGAGGGTACGGAGATCGCGCACGAATTCCGCAAAATATACGCCTGCTCGTTTCTGTACGATGTCGACGGTATCGCCTATTGGCCCGCCGTGGCGGTCAACTACACCAACAAGACGCAGTTCATCTTCAAGATCAACAAGGGCGTCGAATCGGTCTTCGACTCGAAACTCGTAAACCGATACATTCCCGAAAACGAACGCCCCGTGCCGTTCAAACACATGATCTACGTCGGGGACGGAACAACCGACATCCCCTGCATGCGGCTGGTGAAAAACTTCGGCGGACACTCCATCGCTGTCTACAACCCCGACCAGAAAGGGGCCCGCAAGGAGCTCTCGTCGCTGATTCACGACAACCGTGTGAATCATGTCTGCCCGGCCGACTATACCGAAGGTTCGGAGATGGACACGTTGGTCAAAACCATCATCGAGAAGATCGATCTCGACGACCGGCTCGAAAAACTCGGTGTCATCCGTTGATTGAAATGTCCTCCACGAACGCAAAACGTATCTATACCGGACGCTGGATCCGCCCCGAACGCTTCGGTGGATCCCCCGAATGGACTGCCGGGCTGCGACGGCACCCTTCGGCCGTGTGGATCACCGCTGGGGTATTGGTGCTCTGCATCCTGCTGCCCGCCGTCGGATTCCCGGCGCTCTATGTGGCCGCTGTGGCCTGCGGAGGCTTCTATCACGCCTGCGAACCCCTGGAGCTGCTGCGACTCCCCGAAATGAATGCCAGCCGGCTGCTCGTCCGCAAGGTTCTTACCGCCTGGAGAAACTACTTCCTGCTGACGCTGCCCTTCACGCTGCTGGCCATCCTCGCACATCCCCGGACGGCATGGATCGCCGCAGCATGGGCCCCTCTCTCGGCCCTGGCGCTGCTCTATGCCGTCGTGGCGAAATATGCCCGCTACCAGCCCGACAGCAACCTCCGGCCACCCCTGGCAACCCGGATCGGAAGCGTCGGATTCATCGTCCCGCTGCTGTTGCCGCTGAGCCTCTGCCTCACGGTCAGCTACGCCCTCCGGGCCGAACGCAACCTGAACCGTTATCTCCATGATTACGATTGATTCTCTCCGGGTCCGCGAGGGCAGACGGATGCTGCTCGACGGCGTAACGATGCATCTGCCGAAAAATGCCGTGCACGGCGTAGCGGGTGAAGGACGCGGCGCACTGCTTCGCGCCGTTTACGGCGAGTTGCGCCCCGAAGGGGGTACGATTTCCGAAGCGGGACATCCGCTGCAGCGACACGAAATGACCTTTCTCAAGGCCGATCCGCACTTCTGGCCCGGTCTGACGGCCCGCGACTGCATCGGACTGGTCCGCTACTACGATCGCCGGGTCAATCCCGAAGCGCTGATCCGACGTTTCCCCGTACCGCTCGACGCGGAGGCCGCAACGTTGGACTCCGAAGCCCGCAAACATCTGGGAATCATCCTCACGCTGATGCGCGGAAAACGCATCCTGCTGCTCGACGAACCCTTCCGGGGATTGGCTCCCGAGCGGATCTTCGTCATGCAGCAACTGCTCCTCCACCTGGGATCCGAAGGCCGGACCGTTCTTCTCTCTTCAACGCGGATTCCGTTGATCGAAGGGGTTTGCGACGACCTCTATCTGCTGGGCGGAGGCTGTGTCCGAGCCCGCTACGAGCACTATGAACTCGGCCGCATGACCCAAAATCCCGACTCCGACGAAGACATTCCGCAAAATTGACTGCCTTTACGGAAAAACTTGCACGAAATACCGACCATGAAAATTATCTTTGCTACGAACAATGCCCACAAGCTCAGCGAGGTACAGGCCGTCCTGGGCGACGGATTCACGCTGGTGACACCGCGCGAATGCGGTGTGGTGGAGGAGATTCCCGAAGAGCAGGAGACCCTCGAGGGGAATGCCTCGCAGAAATCCCACTACCTCTACGACCGAACGGGACTGGACTGCTTTGCCGACGATACGGGACTCGAGGTCGCCGCCCTGGGAGGGGCCCCGGGAGTACACTCGGCACGTTACGCCACCGACGGACACGACTTTGCGGCCAACAACCGGCTGCTGCTCAGGAATCTTGAAGGCGTCACCGACCGCCGGGCCCGCTTCCGAACGGTCATCTCACTGATCCTCAACGGTGAGGAGCATCTCTTCGAAGGGGTAGTCGAAGGCCGTATCATCGAACACGAAGCTGGACACGAGGGGTTCGGGTTCGACCCGTTGTTCATTCCCGACGGCTGCGAGCGGACCTTCGCCGAAATGACTCCCGCGGAAAAGAACGCCATCTCGCACCGGGGCCGCGCCGTACGCAAACTCGCCGAATATCTCCACGCACACGGAAAATAGAGCGCGTCGACATGGAAGCGGAAAAAACGGTTCATTGGGGAATTCTGGGGTGCGGCGACGTCTGCGAACGCAAAAGCGGACCGCCGATGTATCTGAGCGACCACTCCGAACTGGTGGCCGTCATGCGGCGTGACGGAGCCAAGGCCGCCGATTTCGCCCGCCGCCACGGTGTGAAACGCTTCTACACCGATGCCGCGGAGTTGATCGCCGATCCCGAAGTCGACATCGTTTATGTCGCCACTCCTCCCGCGTCGCACAAGGAGCTGGCCATCCGCGTTCTGGAGGCCGGGAAACCCGTTTATGTCGAGAAACCCATGGCGATGAACCATGCCGAGTGTCGGGAGATGCTCGCCGCGGCCGAACGTTGCGGACAACGGCTCTTCGTCGCCTATTATCGGCGTGCCTTGCCCTATTTCCGGAAGGTGAAGGAGCTGCTCGAAAGCGGACGGATCGGTCGCCCGCAGCGGGTCGAGGCGCGTTATCTGCGCCCGGCAGGTGCGGAGGACCGGGATCCGGCCCATCTGCCGTGGCGCCTGCGCCGCGAAGTGGGCGGCGAGGGATACTTCTACGACATGGCGCCCCACACGCTCGACATCCTCGATTTCCTGCTCGGAGAGATCGCCGAAGCCGAAGGGACCAAGAGCAATCTGGGCGGACTGTACGAGGTGGCCGACACGGTCTCCGCGCTGCTGCGTTTCCGCTCGGGAGTCCTCGGAACCGGGCTCTGGAGCTTCGTCTCCCGACCCGAAGAGCAGGACGATTCGGTGTTTGTCACGGGCAGCGAAGGGGCGATACGCTTCAGCACCTTTGCCTTCACGCCCATCGAACTCTCGACGCCCCACGGCATGGAGCGTTTCGACATCGAACCCCCGAAACACATTCAGGGCCCGCTGATCGAAACGATCATCGCCGAACTCCGCGGCGAAGGCCGATGCCCCTCGACCGGCGCCTCCGCAGCCCGCACATCGTGGGTCATGGATCAAATCATGAAGGAATAATTTCACTATCTTTGCCCCGCTATGGAGACAAAAAACTACGACAAGGAGGAGCATTTCTATACGGAGACGATCGAAGCCCTCAAAGGCCATTATACCGAGATCCTGCGCCTGCTGGGCGAGGATCCCGCACGTGAAGGGCTCTTGAAGACCCCCGAGCGGGTCGCAAAAGCCATGTCGTTCCTCACGAAAGGTTACGACGAAAACCCCCTGGAGATCATCCGCTCGGCCACGTTCCGTGAAGAGTACAAGCAGATGGTGCTCGTCAAGGACATCGAGCTCTATTCGCTCTGCGAACACCACATGCTGCCCTTCTACGGAAAGGCACACGTGGCCTATATCCCCAACGGATACATCACCGGACTCTCGAAGATCGCCCGCGTGGTCGAATGCTTCGCCCGGCGGCTGCAGGTTCAGGAGCGACTGACGGTACAGATCCGTGACTGCATCCAGGAGGCCCTCAGTCCGATGGGCGTGGCCGTGGTCATCGAGGCCAGCCACATGTGCATGCAGATGCGGGGCATCGAAAAACAGCAGTCCGCCACCACCACCTCGGCCTTCACCGGGATCTTCCTCTCGGATCATCGGACCCGCGAGGAGTTCATGACCCTTATCTCACACAAATACCGGTAGCCGGCCGATTTCCAACCGTTTCCACAAAACCGGAGATCCTCGTTGCGGATTTCCGGTTTTTTCATGTCCCGTTCGGTTCGGGTTGCAGAAAATCATCCATCCGGGAATGAATTTTGGGGTGGGAGTGCAGACAGCAAACCAAAAATCAAAAACATCATGAACGTCAAACAACTCCGTTACATTGCGTTCGCGCTCGCAGCAGCCGCGTTCTGCTCGTGCCAGAAAGACCCTTCGACGTCGGATCTCCACAGGGACTATCTGGTCTACACCGCCCACGATTCCGGAACCGACTTCTCCGCAATCGAAACCTATTATCTCCCGGACAGCATCCTCGTGATCGGAAACAGCGACCAGACCGAGTACTGGAAAGACGAAGATGCCCTGTCGATCGTCGACGCCGTCGTCTCACAAATGGACAACGCCGGGTACACGCGCATCGACGACAAAGCTCTCGCCAACGTGGGACTCCAGCTCAGCTACGTGCGCAAAGTGACCTACTTCGTAGGGTATGACAATCCCTACTGGTGGTGGTACTATCCCTACTACTGGGCTCCCGGATACTGGGGCAACTGGGCCGGCTGGCACTATCCCTACAGCGTCTACTACGGCTACACGGCCGGATCGCTCCTGATGGAGATGCTCAACCTGGAGGCCGATCAGGAGAGCGGGAAAAAACTCCCCGTCGTTTGGGACAGCTTTATCGGCGGACTGTTGACCGACAACGCCGAACTCAACCTTCAGCGTACGATCGACGGCGTGAATCAGGCCTTCGAACAATCGCCCTATCTGACCAAATAAGTACAACTCTAAACACTCCGAACATGAAAACATCGAAATACTTCCGAATGCTCGCATGCTGCGTCGTCATGCTGGCAGCCGCACTGCCGGGCAAAGCGCAACTCATCCCCAACACCTACCTCAATGTCGACTGGCAGATGGGCGTACCTCTGGGCAACGACTTCGCCGATAAAACCTCGGGGTGGGGGATGAACTTCGAAGGCGGCTATTTCGTTACGCCGACCATCACCGTAGGTGCCTTCATCTCCTACCAGACCAATCTGGAGAGCATCGACCGTCAGACGCTCGATCTGAGCAACGGATCCGCGCTGACCACCAACCAGAAACATGCCCTGTTCCAGTTGCCGTTCGGTGTAACGGGTCGATACAACTGGCTTACCGACAGCGTTCTCCAGCCTTACGTCGGCATGAAGATGGGTGCCTGCTATGCGGAGCTCTCCTCCTATTATTACGTCGTGCGTCAATACTCCGAGACCTGGGGATTCTACCTCTCGCCCGAGGTGGGCGTGTCGATCTTCCCGCGTCCCGACTACCGCATGGGCTTCCACGTGGCGCTCTACTACAACTACGCCACCAACGAGGGAGATGTGCTGATCTACAAGGTAAACAACATCAACAATTTCGGAATCCGCGTCGGCGTCTCCTTCTGAGTTTTGCCAATCGCCCATAATGAAAAAGCCGGACCTCATTGTGAGATCCGGCTTTTTCATTTCCGCCTTCCACGTCTGTTTTTGACGGCTCCGCAAAGAGTCTTCCGTCAAAGACGCACCAGCGACTCGATCCGGGTCAGCTCCTCCTCCGAAAAATCAAGACCTTGCAGACTCCGGAGGTTCTCCTCGATCTGGGCCGTGGAGCTCGCTCCGATAATCACCGAGGTGACGCGTTCATCGCGCAGCAACCACGACAACGACATCCCGGCCAGCGACTGGCCGCGTTCCCGAGCCAGCGCATCCAGGGACTGAAGACGGTGCAGCATCGCCTCATCGAGCACGTCGCGGTGCAGCGTACGATCCTCGGCCATCCGCGAATCGGCCGGTATGCCATTCAGATAGCGGTTGGTCAACAGACCCTGGGCCAGCGGCGAGAAGACAATGAACCCGGACCCGGCAGCGACCGTCAGGTCGAGAACTCCCGATTCGATCGGGGCCCTGTCCAGCAGATTGCAACGATCCTGGAACAACAGGCACGGCACGTCGCGGGCCGCCAGATAATCGAACGCAAAGCGGGCCGCCTCCAACGGATAACGCGACAGCCCCACATAGAGCGCCTTGCCGCCGCGAACGATGTCCACCAGCGCCTGCAAGGTCTCTTCGAGCGGCGTGGCGGGATCGTAACGATGCGAATAGAAGAGATCCACGTAGTCGAGCTTCATGCGGCGCAGGCTCTGGTCGAGGCTCGCCATGAGGTACTTGCGCGAACCCCAGTTGCCGTAGGGGCCCGGCCACATGTCGTATCCGGCCTTGGTCGAGACGAAAAGCTCGTCGCGATAGGGGCGGAACGACGTTTCCATCAACCGCCCGAAATTCTCCTCCGCCGTGCCGTACTCCGGACCGTAGTTGTTCGCCAGATCGAAGTGCACGATCCCCCGATCGAAGGCGTAATGAGCCATCTCCCGCACCTTCGAAAAGGTCTGACGGCTCCCGAAGTTGTGCCAGAGTCCGAGCGACAGCAGCGGCAGCTGAATGCCGCTGCGTCCGGCCCGGCGATAGATCATACCGTCGTCATAACGCGACGGCGACGGCGTGTAGACAGGTTCGATCATAGTTTTTTCAATTGGACTGACATTTCACCTTTTTCATTCGCCGGTCTTCCGGCAAGGAGGTCTCCGCTCGGGGTTCAGTGCGCCTCGAGCCAGTTGTTGCCGACGCCGGCATCGGCGATCAGCCGCACCTTGAGCGCCGCGGCCGACTCCATGCATTCGGTGACGATCCGCACGACCTGCTCCTGCTCCGAACGCAGCATGTCGACGACCAGTTCGTCGTGCACCTGCAGGATCACCTTCGAGCGGATCCCCTCGGCGGCAAAACGACGGTGGACGTTGATCATGGCGATCTTCATGATGTCGGCCGCCGAACCCTGGATCGGGGCATTCACGGCATTGCGCTCGGCCAGACCCCGCGCCACGGCATTGTGCGACGTGATGTCGTTCAGGTAACGGCGGCGTCCGAAAATCGTCGTCACAAAACCATCCGACCGGGCCTGTTCAACCACTCGCTCCATATACTCCCTGACCTTGGGATAGGAGACAAAATAGCCGTCGATGATCTCCCGGGCCTCCTTGCGCGGGATCTCCAGCCGCTGGCTCAGTCCGAAAGCCGATATGCCGTAGATGATGCCGAAATTGGCCGTCTTGGCCCGTCGGCGCTCCTCCGAAGTCACCTCGCCGATCGGCTTGTTGAAGAGGCGTGCGGCCGTCGAGGCGTGGACATCCTCGCCGTGCTCGAAGGCTGCAATGAGCGATTCGTCGCCCGAAAGGTGTGCCATAAGCCGCAATTCCACCTGGCTGTAGTCGGCCGAGAGCAGCAGATGATCCTCATCCGAGGGAATGAAGGCCTTGCGGATACGGCGTCCCATTTCGTCCCGCACGGGAATGTTCTGCAGGTTGGGATTCGTCGACGAAAGGCGTCCGGTAGCCGTTACGGCCTGGTTGAACGAGGTGTGGATGCGCCCCGTACGGCGGTTGACCAGCTGCGGCAACGCCTCGACATAGGTCGACAGAAGCTTCTTCACCCCGCGGTATTCGAGGATCAGATCCACGATCCGGTGTTTGTGCGCAAAGCTCTGCAGGTACTCCTCGTCGGTGCAGAACTGCTTCGTACGGGTCATCTTCGGCTTCTCGACAATGCGCATCTTCGCAAAGAGCACCTCGCCCAGCTGCCGCGTCGAATTGATGTTCAGATTCGGCTCCCCGGCCTCGGCACGCACCGCCGCCTCCAATTCCGAGAGCTTGCGGTTCAACTCCACGGCATAGAGCGCCAGTGCATCCGAATCGATCCGAACACCCGCCATCTCGATGTCGGCCAGCACGGCGATCATCGGCTCCTCGATCTCGAAATAGAGATCATGCAGACCAATTTGTTCGACCATCGGATAGAGCACCTGTTTCAGACGCAGCGTCACGTCGGCATCCTCCGCCGCGTACTCCTTTACGCGTTCGACGTCCACCAGATCCATCGTCAGCTGTTTCGAACCCTTGCCGATCAGTGTCTCGATTTCGATCGGCTTGTAATTCAGGTATTTTTCAGCCAGGATATTCATGTTGTGCCGCGACTCGGGATCGAGCAGGTAGTGAAGGATCATCGTATCGTAGAAGCGACCCCGGATCGTGATGCCCAACTGCCGCAGGACCATCAGGTCGAACTTGATGTTCTGACCGATCTTGGCGATGCGTTCGTTTTCGAAGAGCGGGCGGATGATCTCCACATACTCGGGCGTCTGCTCCTCGCGGAAGGGGATGTACCACGCCTTGAAGGGCTCCACGGCCAGCGACATGCCCACGATCCGATCGTTGAAGATGTCGAGGCCCGTCGTCTCGGTATCGAAACAGAACTCCCCGTAACGCTCCACCGCAGCGATCACCTCCCGCAGATGATCCGCCGTCTCGACCAACGTATATTCATGCGGTGTGGTCTGGGCCGTTTCGAAGTGCATCGCCTCGGCTTCGGCCTGCAATTCGGCCGACGGAACCGGAGCCACGGCCGAGGCCGGAACAACCGGATCGCCGAAGAGATTGCCCTGACCGGCCAGCGCCGCCTTCTTCGCCGCAGCGGATTTCGCTCGGGCCATCTCCGCCAACTGGGTCTGCGCCTCCTGCCGGGGTACGTCCGAATCCGGTTCGGGAGGGGCCAGATTGGCCAAATCATTCAGAAAAGCCTTGAAGTCCAGTTCGGCAAACAGCGCACGCAGATCGTCCAGATGCGGCTCACAAACCGTAAGATCCTCTTCGCGCAACTCGATCGGCACATCGAGGCAGATGGTCGTCAGACGTTTGGCCAGACGCAGATTGTCGGCCCAGGAGGCGATCTTCTCACCCTGTTTTCCGGAAATCCTGTCGACGTTCGCCAGGATATTCTCCACCGTCCCCCATTCGCGGACCAGTTTGCAGGCGATCTTCTCACCGATACCCGGTACGCCGGGAATATTGTCCGAGGCATCGCCCCACAGAGCCAGAATATCACGAACCAACTGCGGATCCTCGATGCCGTACTTCTCGCGGATCTCGTCGCACCCCACGATCTCGATGCTCCCTTCGGACCCGCGCTGTTTGTAGATCCGGCAATGTTCCCGCACAAGCTGTCCGTAATCCTTGTCGGGCGTCACCATATAGACGTCGTAACCCGCTTCGACACCCTTCTGTGAAAGGGTGCCGATCACGTCGTCGGCCTCGTACCCCTCCACCTCGAGGATCGGAATGCACATCGCCTCCAGAACCCGTTTGACATAGGGTACCGAACGAATGATGTCCTCGGGAGTCTCCGAACGGTTGGCCTTGTACTCGGGAAAGATCTCCCGACGGAAACTGCCCCCCGGCGGGTCGAACGCCACACCCAACAGATCGGGATGCTCGCGCTTCTGGATGTCGCGCAAAAACTTCACGAACCCGAACACCACCGAGGTGTTCATCCCCTCGCGATTGCGCATGGGACGCCCCAAAAAGGCATAATAATACTTGAAAATCAACGCATAGGCGTCGACCAAAAAGAGTTTTTTCATCATCGTGCGTCGCGTCTGTTTATCGGATATTGTCTTCGGCAAACCATTCGGCAAACGAGGTGGCCGTCTCGTGCAGCCGCAGCGAATGAAGCATTACCCCCTCGGGCAACCGCGATGCAATGCGTGCGGCAAAATCCTCCAGCATGTTTTCACACGTCGGCTGGTAGCTCACCGTAACGATGTTTCCGAAACGCGCCGACAACACCCGAAAAAGTTCCTCCCCGGCCTCGGAGGCCTTCAGCACCAACGCATGATCGAAGCGTGAAACGATCTCTTCGTTAACGATCCGTTTCAAAACGCCGAAATCCATTACCATCCCGTATTTCGGATCCTGAGCATCCGAAACGGGAGTTCCTTTCACCGTCACGAAAAGACGGTAGGAGTGCCCGTGAATCTCGCGGCACGGGCCGTCGTATCCCTCGAGAGCGTGCGCCGCCTCGAAGGAGAATTCCTTGGTCAATCTGATTACTGCCATATTGCAAAGATAATCGAAAGGCAAGAGAAAACACGCCTCCGGGGTATTTTTTCCGAAAAAAGGCGCCCTTCTCAGGACGCCTTTTTTTCATCTCGACGATCGGCTCTCTACCGCAATTCCACCCGGTAGGGTGAATACATCACGATTCCCTGCTGGCTCAAGGCTTCGCGGACCGTTTCGTACTCCTTCATCATGCCGCCCAGATCCGAACGCGTGAAGGCCGTCCGCAGGCTCAGATTCAACGTCGAAAGGATGGCCGCCAGTCCCGTAGGCTGCTCACGGACCTCCACAACCCGATAATTCTCTCCCAATCCGGCCTTGTCCACAGCCAGGGCAATGGCCATTTTCAAACCGCCCAGTGCATCAACCAGTCCTACTCCGAGCGCCGCCTCCCCGGACCAGACGCGTCCTCCGGCAATCTCCAAAACCCGTTCAAGCGGCAGGTTGCGCCCTTCGGATACATCCTTCGTGAAGGTCTCGTAGACGCGGTCCACGCCGCGCATGACCATCGCCCGCTGAACCGGCGTCAAGGGCCCTTTGCCCAGAAAATCCGACGACGTATTGCTCTGCACACCGTCGATCGTGATGCCGAGCTTGTTTTTCAAAGCATCCCGGGGATCCAGAATCATACCAAAGACTCCGATCGATCCGGTCAGCGTCAGCCGGTCGGCAACGATTACATCCGCCGGACACGAAATATAGTATCCGCCGCTGGCCGCATAGGAGCCCATCGAAACGATCACCGGCTTCTCGGCCCGCAGCAACTCCATCTCCCGCCAGATGACATCCGAAGCCAGGGCACTGCCGCCGGGCGAATTGACCCGTACGACCACGGCCTTAACCCGATCGTCCTTGCGGACGTCGGCCAGCGTCGAAGCCAGCGTATTGCCGTAAATCTCCCGGCCGTAACCCTCTCCGTCGACGATCTGCCCGTCGGCATAGACGATGGCCACCTGATCGGCCGAAATGTTCTTCAGATCGGCACCGACCTGTGAGGCATACTCTCCCAACGTCACGAAACGGTAGTCGCCGCCGTCGGACTCGACACCCAGTTCGGCAAAGACATCCTCCATCTGATCCTCATAGAGCAGTCCGTCAACAAATCCGTATTGAAGCGCCTCGTCGGCCAGCGAAACCTTCAAATCATCCGTCAAACGGCGCATCTGTACGGAATCGATGCCCCGCGATGCGCACACATCCCCCGAAATGGTGCTCCACATCGAGTTGACGAGCTCCTGCATCTGCTCCCGGTTGGCCGGGGACATCTTCGACAGAATAAAGGGCTCCACGGCACTCTTGTATGGACAGGCCGTAGGGCGGAAAACCTCCACCTTCAAGTCAAGCTTGTCAAGCAGCCCCTTGTAAAAGGTGACATTCGAAGCCAGACCGCTCCAATCGATCCCCCCTTCGGGCTGGAGGTAGATCCGATCGGCCACCGAAGCCAGATAATACTGCCCCTGAGAATAGGTCTCGTTATAAGCCACAATGAATTTACCGCTCTGCCTGAACTCCTCGAGAGCGGCACGCAACTCCTCCAGAAGAGCCGTTCCTTCGATCCCTCCCACGCCGTTCATGCGCAGGTAAATTCCCTTGATCCTCTCATCCGCGGCAGCAGCCTCAAGGCTCTGCAACACCTTGAACAAGGGCAGTTGCGGGGTGCTTTGAAGCGTCAGGACATCTATTCCCGCCAGCGGATCGGACGACGGGGCATCGGTCATCACCTCCGAAAAATCGATCTTCAGAATCGACTCGGGATAGACACCGACACTCCGCTCCATGGATCCGGCAATCCCCAAAAGAAGAAAAATCCAAAAAAAGAAGACCAGTACTGTTCCCACCACTACGGCAAGCAAACTGGCTAAAAATGTTTTCAAAAAATTCATGGTACAATTCCTAAATTATATTCATTTACGATGCATCCCCCGTGACATCGGGTACAGTTCTTTTGCAAAGATACGGATCTTTTACGAAAGACAAATAAAATTTATCGTTTTTCGATAAAATATATAGTTATCCTATATCTAATCGTAAAAATATACGTTATCTTTGCAAAAAAGTAACGCTTTGCGACCATGGAAGAAAAAATAAAACAACTGCTCGCTTCGGTCATCCATCCCGAAACAGGCAAGGATATCGTCTCGAGCGGATTCATCGAACACCTGGCCACGGCCGAGGGCAAAGTGACCGTCGTGCTGCGCTTTACCAAGACACGCGATCCCTTCGCCGTGAAGATCAAGAACCAGGTAGAACATCTTCTGCAGGAGGCTTTTCCGGGAGCTGAAATCCTCGTTGTCATCAAGGAGGGTGGGGCGGCACCCCGTCCGGAACCCAAACTCTCGACCACAACGGGCGGCATCGCCAAGGTGATTGCCGTGGCTTCAGGAAAGGGCGGGGTAGGGAAGTCGACCGTCACGGCCAACCTGGCCATCGCCCTGCGTAACATGGGATTCCGTGTGGGTGTGCTCGATGCCGATATCTACGGACCTTCGCAACCCAAGATGTTCGGGGTAGAGGGGTACATGCCTGAAGCGATCGTGGAAAAGGGCGCCGAACACATTGTTCCGGCCGAATCGATGGATATCCGCCTCATGTCGATCGGTTTCTTCATCAAACCCACCGACGCACTGCTGTGGCGCGGAGCCATGGCCGTGAGCGCCCTGAAACAGATGATTCACCAGACGCAATGGGGAACATTGGACTTCCTGCTGGCGGATCTGCCCCCCGGAACGGGTGACGTGCATCTGTCGATCATCGGTGAATTGAAGATCGATGCCGCAGTGATTGTCTCCACGCCGCAGCAGGTCGCCGTAGCCGACGTGGTACGGGGTGTGGAGATGTTCCGCAATGAAAATGTGAACATTCCCGTAGCAGGCATCATCGAGAACATGGCGTGGTTTACTCCGGCGGAGTTGCCGCAGAACCGCTACTACCTCTTCGGACGGGGCGGAGCGCGTGCCTATGCCGAAAAGAACGGCGTGGATTTTCTCGGCGAAATACCGATCGTTCAATCGATTATGGAGGGTTCGGAAGAGGGTCGTCCTGCCACGGCCACTCATCCCGAAGTCGAGGAACGTTACCGGTCGATTGCGGAGAAGATTGTCAGCAAAGTGATGAAAAACGGTTGACAAGTTGTCGACAACCCGTTCAACAACGGATGAAAAATAAAGATAAATCCCAGGTCGAAAAACTTGCTTTTCGAAAATCAAGCCGGGTATATACGGAAAATCTCCGAAAACAAATTTTTTTATGAAAAGTTGTGCCGCCCGCAATCCGGCCGAAAAGGGAATCCGATGTTGAAAAAATGAGGCTGTTGAAGTGTGGAAAAACGTTATAAACAATTGTTGATTACTTTTACTTGCCTCTGTTTTTCAAAAATTTAAAAGGAAAAATAAATAAGAAAAAGAAAGAAAAGTGTTGATAGAAAACTAACAGCAGAAGTTGTGAACAGTATCAACACCCTTTTTAATTCTTCTTCTTTTCTATTTAATTATTTATTTAAAAGGAATAAAAATAAAAAAGCGATGAACGTCGAAAACTCCTCCGAACTCACCCGCCGCATCGAGTCGCTCAAACGCGAAAATAACGCCGTGATCCTGGCGCATTACTATACGACGCCCGAGGTGCAGGCCGTGGCCGACTTTCTGGGAGACTCGCTGGCTCTCTCGGTCCAGGCCCAACAGGTCGATGCGCGTATCATCCTATTCGCCGGAGTGCACTTCATGGCCGAGACCGCCAAGGTCCTCTGTCCCGATAAAAAGGTGTTGATACCCTGCCCCGAGGCGGGCTGCTCGCTGGCCGAATCGTGCGATGCGAAGGAGTTTGCCGCCTTCAAGGCCAAGTATCCCGACCATAAGGTGGTTTCGTATGTCAATACGACCGTTGAGGTCAAGGCCCTGACGGATGTCTGCTGCACGTCGTCCAATGCGCTGAAGGTCGTCGAATCGCTGCCTGCCGACCAGCCGCTGATCTTCGCTCCGGACCGCAACCTGGGATCGTATATCCAGAAGCTGACCGGACGACGCAACATGGTGCTCTGGGACGGCGCCTGCCATGTTCATGAGGAGTTTTCCCTGGAGCGACTCCTGGCGCTCAAACGCGAACATCCCCAGGCCAAGGTGGTCGTTCATCCCGAATGCCGGGCCTATATCGTCGAGGTGGCCGATTATGTGGGTTCCACGGCCGGCATTCTCGACTATTGCGGGCGCAGCGAGGCGAAGGAGTTCATCGTCGTGACCGAAGCCGGCATTCTGGCCGAGATGCGGAAACGGTATCCCGAAAAGAACTTCATTCCCGCACCCCCCGACGACGAGACGTGCGGGTGCAACAATTGTCGGTATATGAAGATGGTGACGCTGGAGAATATCGCCGAGTGTCTCGAGAAGGAGTCTCCCGAAATCGTGCTCGATGAGGAGATCCGGCGTGCCGCCGAGCGTTCGATCCGCAACATGATCGCCATCCGTTAGTTTGTCCTGGCTGTCGGTGGAATGTTAAGGTTCGACAATGCGGCGGTGAGGCGTCGGGATCGGTTGCTGGAGGCGGAGGCGGCATGCGAACTGTTGCGTGAAGGGGAGTTCGGAGTCCTGTCGATGCAGGCTGAAGAGGGCGGTGCTTACGGAGTGCCGGTGAGTTACGTGTGGGACGGCGACGAGCGGATTTATCTCCATTGTGCCCCCGAAGGGCGGAAATTGCGTTGTCTGGATCGTTGTGCCGCGGTCTCGTTCTGTGTCGTGGGGCACACGAAGGTCTTTCCCGGAAAGTTCACTACGGCGTACGAAAGTGTGGTCGTTTCGGCCCGGGCGGTGCGTGGGCTCGGGGAGAAGGAGCGTTGGAGCGCGTTGCGCCTCCTGCTCGGGAAGTATGCCCCCGAGGATTGCGAATTAGGGATGCACTATGCCGAAAAATCCTTCGCAAGGACCGAAATCCTGCGCCTGGAGATCCTTTCGATCAGCGGAAAATCCAAGAAAATCAAGTAATCATATAGAATCACTCTTATGTCCATGAAGAAAACACTTTTATTGCTTGCGGCCGTGGGGATGACGCTCTCCGCGGCGGCGGATGAGGGTATGTGGCTTCTGCCCTACCTTCAGAAGATGAACATCAAGAACATGAAGGAGCGCGGGTGCAAACTCTCCGCCGAGGAGATTTACAGCGTGAACAACTCCTCGCTCAAGGATGCCATCGTCATCTTCGGCGGCGGCTGCACGGGAGAGATCGTCTCGCCGGAAGGTTTGCTCTTTACGAACCACCATTGCGGTTACGGCTCGATCCAGGCTCTTTCGTCCGTCGAGCATGATTATCTGAAGAATGGTTTCTGGGCCATGTCCCAGGCCGAAGAGCTGCCGGCTCCGGGGCTTGAGGTGCGCTTTATCCGCAAGATTGCCGATGTGACGGCCGATGTGTTGGGCAACGTGCCGTCGATCGCCTCGCAGGAGGAGTACCAACGGATCACCCGCGAGAACATCCTCAACATCGAATCGAACCTCCGGGACGAAAATCCCGACATGGAGATCGAGGTCAAGTCCTTTTTCGGGGGCAATCAGTTCTTCGCTTTCGTGATGGAGGTGTACAAGGATGTCCGTCTGGTCGGAGCTCCCCCCTCGTCGATCGGCAAGTTCGGAGGGGATACCGACAACTGGATGTGGCCGCGTCATACGGGCGATTTCTCGATCTTTCGCGTCTATGCCGGACCGGATAACCGTCCGGCCGAATATTCGCCCGAAAATCGTCCCTATAAGGCTGAAAAATTCTTGAAGATCTCGCTGGATGGTGTCCGCGAGGGGGATTTTGCCATGATCATGGGATTCCCCGGTTCGACGGAGCGTTACGCCACCTCGTATGAGATCGACAACCTGCTGAAGGTCGAAAACCCGCAGCGGATCTTCATTCGCGGCGAGCGTCAGGCCATCCTCTGGGAGGATATGATCGCAAGCGATGCCATCCGCATTCAGTATGCCTCGAAATACGCCTCGTCGTCGAATTACTGGAAAAATTCGATCGGCATGTCGCGCGGCATCGAGAAACTCGGTGTAAAGGCTCGTAAAGAGGCGCAGGAGGCTTCGTTCCAGGCCTGGGCCGAGAAGAACACCCTGCCCGAGGAGGGATATGTCGATGCGCTGGAGAAGATCCGCAAGTCGGTGGAGGAGATGTCCGAGTCGGGTGCTGCACGGCAATATCTCGGCGAGGCTTTCCTGGCGGCCGTCGAGCTGCTCAAGCCCACTCGCAGTTTTGTGGGGAGCATGAGGACCATGAAACTCAAGGAAGAGATCGATAATGTCGACGAAGTGCGCAGTGAACTGGCCGACTGGTACAAGGATTACAGTCCTTCGACCGATCGCAAGGTGGCCAAACGCATGCTTGCGATTGCCCGTGAGAACATGAAGAGTCTGCCGTCGTTCTATACGGAGATTATTGACAAGAAGTTCGATGGCGACATCGATGCCTATGTCGATTACCTTTACGATCATTCGATATTTGTTTCCGAAGAGAAGGTGATGGCGCTGTTGGACGACTATTCTCCCAAGAAGATTGCCGGGGATCCCGCACTCAAACTCGCCGAGTCGATCATGACCCAATACGGTGAACTCTCGGCCGGACGGCGCGAATCGATGGAACTCTTTAACGAGGGCCACCGCAAGTACATTGCCGGGCTGATGTTGCAGAACCCCCGCAAGGCCTGGGCCCCGGATGCCAACTTCACGATCCGTCTGACCTATGGCCGGGTACTCCCCTATTCGCCGGCCGACGGTATCGAATACAACTACTATACGACGCTCAAGGGGGTCATGGAGAAGGAGGATCCTGAAAATCCCCAGGAGTTCTTCGTGCCCGAGCGGCTCAAGGAGCTCTACGCTGCCAGGGATTTCGGACGTTATGCCAATGAAAAGGGAGAACTGCCCGTGGCATTCCTGGCCGATTGCGATATCACGGGTGGAAATTCCGGATCGCCCGTCATGAATGATCGCGGTGCATTGATCGGTCTGGCTTTCGACGGCAACTGGGAGGCCATGTCGGGGGATATTGCCTTCGAACCCGATCTGCAGCGGACGATTGCCGTCGATATCCGTTACGTACTCTTTGTAGTCGACAAGTTTGCCGGTGCCGGTTGGCTCCTCGACGAGCTGCAGTTCGAATAGTTCCTTGTTTCGGACTCTTTCATTCGGGGTGTCTGTGTCATGCAGACACCCCTTTTTCATGCCGTGATCTCTTCGCTGGCTCCTCTTCCTGGTTGCAAAACGCCGCTTTTTTTACGAACCGCACAAAATCTCCCCTTTTCGTTCCGGAATCGCTTAAAAATTCGTACTTTTGGCAGAAAATAGCAATATTCCACCTTATTTATGGCCAAAGAGTTCAAACGTTATCTCGTTACGTCCGCACTCCCCTATGCCAACGGTCCTGTTCATATCGGACACCTGGCGGGAGTCTACATACCGTCGGATATTTATACCCGTTATTTGCGGCTGAAGGGCTGCGATGTCATTTCGGTCTGCGGTTCCGATGAGCACGGCGTGCCCATTACCATCAAGGCCCGCAAGGAGGGCGTCTCCCCTCAGCAGATCGTCGACCGCTATCATGAACTGATCAAACGTTCGTTCGAACGGCTGGGCATGTCGTTCGATATCTATTCGCGCACCTCGTCGAAAACCCATGCCGAGACCGCTTCGGCCTTTTTCCGCAAACTTTATGACGAGGGCAAGTTCATCGAGAAGACCTCGATGCAGTATTATGACGAAGAGGCCCAGACCTTTCTTGCCGACCGTTATATCATCGGGACCTGCCCGAAATGCGGCAACGACCGTGCTTATGGCGATCAGTGCGAAAAATGCGGTTCGACGCTCTCGCCCGACGAGTTGATCGATCCCCACAGCGCCGTGTCGGGTTCCGTGCCCGTAAAGCGCGAAACGAAGCATTGGTATCTGCCTTTGGATCAATACGAGGAATTCCTCCGCCGATGGATTCTCGATGGACACAGGGAGTGGAAATCGAACGTATACGGGCAGTGCAAGAGCTGGCTCGACGGCGGGTTGCAGCCGCGTGCCGTAAGTCGTGATCTGGATTGGGGCATTCCCGTTCCGGTCGAAGGGGCCGAGGGCAAGGTGCTCTATGTATGGTTCGATGCACCGATTGGCTATATATCTGCTACCAAGGACCTTACGACCGACTGGGAGAAATATTGGAAATCGGAGGATACGAAGATGGTCCACTTTATTGGCAAGGACAACATCGTCTTCCACTGCATTGTCTTCCCTTCGATGTTGAAGGCTCACGGCGGGTATATCCTTCCGGAAAATGTTCCGGCCAACGAATTCCTGAACCTCGAGGGAGATAAGATCTCCACGTCGCGCAACTGGGCCGTCTGGCTGCACGAATACCTCGACGAATTCCCCGGCAAGGAGGATGTGCTGCGTTACGTGCTCTGTGCCAATGCCCCCGAAACCAAGGACAACGACTTCACCTGGAAGGATTTCCAGGCGCGCAACAACAACGAACTCGTCGCCATCCTCGGCAATTTCGTCAATCGGGCGCTGGTGTTGACCAAAAAATATTTCGATGGCAAGGTTCCGGCCTGCGGCGAGTTGAACGATTACGACCGTCAGACAATCGCTGAAGTGGCTTCGGTCAAGGCTTCGCTCGAGTCCAACATCGAAAACTATCGTTTCCGTGAGGCCTTGAAGGATGCCATGAATATCGCCCGTATCGGCAACAAGTATCTGGCCGATACCGAACCCTGGAAGGTCGTCAAGAGCGATCTCGAGCGGGTGAAGACCATTCTCTATGTTGCTCTTCAGATTACGGCCAATACGGCTATTGCCATCGAACCCTTCATGCCCTTCTCTTCGGCGAAGATCCTTAGGATGCTTGCCGTCGAGAAGTTCGGTTGGGAGCGTCTCGGAGCTACGGATCTGATCCCTGCCGGACACGAGATCGGAGAGCCGGAGTTATTGTTTGAAAAGATCGAAGATGATGTGATCCAGCGTCAGTTGGACAAACTCGCAGCCACAAAAGCTGCCAATATGGCCGCTGAAGCTGCTCAACATGTTGAACCTCAGAAGGATACGGTTCAGTTCGACGATTTTCAGAAGATGGATATCCGCGTTTCGACCATTCTGGCGGCCGAAAAGGTGGCAAAAACCAAGAAATTGTTGAAATTGACGGTCGATACGGGAATCGACAAGCGGGAAATTGTCTCGGGTATTGCCGAGCACTTCACGCCCGAAGAGTTGGTCGGCAAGCAGGTACTCGTGTTGGTCAATCTCGCTCCGCGTGAACTGAAGGGAATTCTCTCCAAAGGAATGATTCTGATGGCTGAGGATGCCTCCGGAAAATTGTGTTTGCTGCAGCCCGGCGATGCGACCAACAATGGAGCCATTGTCGGATAAGCCCGGGATTTTTCGATTTATTTTGGATTGTCAAAACACTAAAAACTCAAAGAATATGGAAAATACGGATTGGAGTGCGCTCGGTTTCGACTATTGCAAGACGGATTACAACGTTCGTTTCTCCTATACGGACGGCAAGTGGAGCGAGATGATCGTAACGCAGGACGAGTATATTCAGATGCACATGTCGGCATCGTGTCTGCATTACGGTGTTGAGCTTTTCGAAGGTTTGAAGGCTTTCCGCGGAGCGGATGGCAAGGTGCGTCTTTTCCGTGTCGAGGAGAATGCCCGTCGCATGCAGTCGTCGGCAAAGCGGCTTTGTCTGCCGGTTCCCTCGGAGGAGATGATCGTTAAAGCCTGCATCGAGGTCGTCAAGCTCAACGAACGTTTCATTCCGCCTTATGGTACGGGTGCGTCGCTGTATCTGCGTCCGGTGATGTTCGGTACGACAGCCGGACTGGGTGTAAAACCCGCCAAGGATGCGTTGTTGATTGTCTACTGCTCGCCGGTCGGAGCCTATTTCAAAACGGGTATCAAACCCATCCGTGTTGCCATCGATCGTGAACAGGACCGTGCTGCTCCACGTGGAACAGGTGACGTGAAGGTCGGAGGGAACTATGCGGCCAGTCTGCTTTCCGGTGAAAAAGGACATGAACTCGGCTATTCAAACATTATGTATCTGGACGCTGCCGAGCATAAGTATATCGAAGAGTGCGGTGCTGCCAACTTCTTCGGCATTAAGGATGGTAAATACATTACGCCGAAATCGCAATCCGTGCTGCCTTCGATCACGAACAAGAGCCTCCGTCAATTGGCCCGCGACATGGGGCTTGAGGTCGAGGAGCGTCATATTCCGGTTGAGGAGTTGCCGACCTTCGAGGAGTGCGGTGCTTGCGGAACGGCTGCCGTGATCTCCCCTATCGGTTACATTTACGACATGCAGACCGGTGAATCGTATAATTATGGCGATGAAGTAGGCAAGGTTTCTATGGAGTTGTACACCCGTTTGCAGGATATTCAGTACGGTCGTGCCGAAGATAAATACGGCTGGTGTACGATTGTTCTCTGATATTCGATTTTTGAACTTGGTTTATTTTCCGCTTTTATTTAATAAACCAAGTCGGGAAATTTTAAAATAGTATCTAATAAAAAGGATCAACGATTAGTTGATCCTTTTTATTATTGTATTGTTCCACGTGGAACATTGTGTGGAGTCTGTGAGAATTATTTCTGTATAGATATTTCTTAGTGGTTTTTATTCGGATGTATTTTATAAATTTTACCTTTTAAAGATATCCGGGAGTGTGTTCCACGTGGAACACTTGTGTATCTCTTGCCTCTTATCGTCCGAATTTGATTAGAAGAACGTTTACATCGGCCGGAGATACCCCGGGAATTCGTGACGCCTGACCGATCGTCTTCGGTCGGATTCGGTTTAACTTCTGACGTGCTTCGATCGTCAGCGAATTCATTGAAGTGAAATCAAAATCGTCCGGAATGCGGCTATTTTCAAGACGATGCAGCTTTTCGGCAATAAATTTTTCCCGTTCGATGTATCCTTTGTACTTGATCTGAATCTCTGCCTCCTCGATCGTTTCGACATCGATGTTGTGCGATTCGATGAATCGGCGCAATTTCGGAAGAACCTTTTGCAGCGATTCGAAGGTAACATTGTTGCGCATCAGAATGTCGTACAGCTTTCGACCTTGCGTCAAAGGCTCCGAACCGACCGATTTCAAATAGTCTGAAATTTCGCTTGCTTTGATACTCTGTTCGCGAGCGAAAGCTACAAGCGATTCTACGTTCGATTTTTTTTGCAGGAATTCAGCGTATCTTTTCTCCGAAATCAGACCGATTTTATATCCCAGTGGTGTGAGTCGCAAGTCTGCATTATCCTGCCGGAGCAGAATCCGATATTCGGCCCGTGAGGTGAACATCCGATAAGGTTCATCGACACCCTTTGTTACCAGGTCGTCGATCAATACGCCAATGTAGGCTTCGTCGCGCTTCAGTACGATCGCCTCCTCCCCTCTCAGTGACCTGTGTGCATTGATGCCGGCCATCAGACCTTGTGCGGCAGCCTCTTCATATCCTGTCGTTCCGTTGACCTGGCCCGCAAAATAGAGCCCCGATACGAGCTTCGTTTCGAGGGAATGATAGAGCTGTGTGGGCGGAAAATAGTCGTATTCGATCGCATATCCCGGCCGATAGATATGCAGATCCTCGAATCCCCGAATCTTGTGCAGTGCCTCCCATTGTACCTCCCACGGCAGTGAGGAGGAGAATCCATTCAAGTAGTATTCATTGGTCGAACGGCCTTCCGGTTCGAGAAAGAGCTGGTGTTGATCCTTGTCGGCAAAGGTCCGCAGCTTGTCCTCGATCGAGGGACAATAACGTGGTCCGATGCCGTGAATCGTTCCGTTGAAGAGCGGAGAACGGTCGAATCCCGTACGCAGAATGGTGTGAACCTCCGGAGTCGTGTAGACCAGAAAACAGGGCATCTGATCCTTTACGGGTTCTGTTTCGCTCGAAAAAGAGAATTTTGAGGGATTTTCATCGCCGTATTGCGGTTCGAGAATCTCGAAATTGATCGACCGGGCATCGAGACGGGCCGGAGTTCCGGTCTTCATGCGCCCGGTTTCAAAACCGATCGACTGCAGGCAGGCGGTGATTCCGTGCGAGGCGGCATCTCCGGCACGTCCTCCTTCGGCGCGTGCGGCTCCGCAATGCATCATTCCGTCGAGGAAAGTACCGGCTGTCAGCACAACGGCCCGGCAGCTGAATTCGACTCCCATACGGGTTCGAACTCCTCGGATCCGGCGGTGGATTGGGCTCACTCCCCTTTCGGTGTTGGCGGCTGAGATGCTTTCGGGCTCTTTCGCATGCGGATCGGGGACGTCCGTACAGAAGTTCTCCTGCGCTTCGGCAACAACGGATGAAGTCTTTTCCGGCTCTTCGAAGAGCAGTTCCGTGGCAGCGTCCTGCCAGATATGGAGGTTTGGGGTGTTTTCCAGCGTGTGTCGCCACTCCTCCGAGAAGCGTGTCTTGTCACATTGTGCCCGCGGACTCCACATCGCCGCACCTTTTGACCGATTGAGCATCCGAAACTGTACGGCCGTGCGGTCGGTGATCCGTCCCATTTCTCCGCCTAAAGCATCTATCTCTCTGACAATCTGACCTTTAGCTACTCCTCCTACGGCGGGATTGCACGACATGGAGGCCATTTTCGTCATGTCCATCGTCAGAAGCAGCGTACGTGATCCGAGTCGTGCCGCGGCGGCAGCGGCTTCGCATCCGGCGTGTCCGCCTCCAATGACGATGATATCGTAATCGAGGGTCATTGTTTTTCCCAGAATTTCAAGTATTTATCCTCTTTTCGGTGCATCTGCGCATTGGTGCGTGGGGTTTTGTCGTTCTGTCCGCAGAGGTGAAGTACGCCGTGCACCACTACCCGACGCATCTCCTGAAGAGGTGTGGCTCCGTATTGGCGGGCATTGTCCGCTACGGTCTCCACATCGATGAAGATATCGCCCGAGACAATCCGCGACCCTTTGCGGTCGCTGTAGTCGAAGGTGATCACATCGGTGAAATAGTCATGTCCGAGGTACTGCCGGTTCATCTCCAGCAGGCGCCGGGCCGAACAGAAGATATAGCAGACATCTCCCAGCGTATAACCTTCGGCTTCGGCCACTTCTCGGAGCCACCGGGCCGTCAGCCGTTTCTGTGGATAACGGTATGCACAGTCGTCGGTATAGTATTTTACAGCCATTTTTTCTTGATTTTAGAGGTTTGCTCCGGTCGGCATTGCTCGTTTTCTTCGTTTTATTCGGTTCTCTTTCTCCTCTCGATCTTCGTCATGCCGGTCGGGATCTCCGTCATCTCTTCGCAACCTTTATCACATCAGAAGGCTGTCTCTCTTTCTCTCGCCACAAGCCTTTGTCCGGGTTTTCGGTGCCTCTTTTTGACCGCTCCGTCCTTTTCGCCCTCTTTTCGCCGCCCCTCTTTCACTTCCTCTCGTCATCCTACCTCTCGATCCATTTCTCGCCCTTTCTCTCTCTCACCCCTCGCAATTATCTCTTGAAACAGTTTTCGGCCAGCATCTTCTGATTCGGGTCCGGAGGATAGATGCCGAAGACGAGTTTGTACTCCGTTTCCATGGTCGTTACGTCGACGGCCGAGCCAATGGTTCCCAATTGCTGGTTTCTGGCCACTTTTTGGCCCTTTTCAACGCTGATCGTCCCCAGGTTGGCATAGGAGGTCAGATACTCGCCATGAGCCACGTAAACGTCGTATTTGTTCGTGATACGGTTGCGCTTGATGTCGATCACCTTGCCTTCGTAGATCGAGATGACGCGGGCTCCCTTCGGTCCCGTGATTTCAGCCATGTTTTCCCTGTAGCGTTTCACGCGCCCCGATTCTACCGGAAGCCGCAATCCCGTCGTCTTCGACGAGAACGAGGCACCCTCCTTGTTGCCTTTCGTGAGCTTGCGCAGTTCGTTGATCGCCACGTCGAGTTGCTGTTCCTGGGCTATTTTGCGCTGCAGGGCCGATCTCTCCTTCTGGGACAGACTCTGGATGTTGGCACGCGCATTCCGCGAATCACGCTGGAGTTTCTCGCGCTGTGCCGAGAGCTGTTGCGTTACCGAATCAAGCGAGTGCTGGCGGCGGTCAAGCTCCTCCTTTTCGATGCGGACCTGTTCGGTGAGCTGTTCGATGTCGCGCAGTTTGCGCTCGCGCATCGAGGCAATCTCACGCAAAACCGTGATTTTACGGGCTACATCGGTGAAATCCCGCGACGAAAAGAGATAGGTGAGGTAGTTGTTATGACGGTAGTTGCGGTAGGCCTCGCGGACCATTTCGGCGTATTGGCTACGGTTCTGCTCGAGCGTCGAGGCCAGGTCCCCCGCCACGCTGTCCTTGCGTGCGATCTCTTCCCGCAGGATCGAAGCCTGTTTTTCGGTCTCGTCGAGAAGCTGGTTCCGGGAGTCGATCTGACGCGCCAGGCGCCGTACCCGCTCCTCGGTGTCCGCACGACCCTTCTGGAGTTTCGAAATCTCCCGTTCCTCGTTGGCTATGCGCTTTTCCAGGTCCGCAATGATCTGTTTCTGCTTCTCGATGCGGCTGTCGGTCTGGGCCGATACCCCGAGGGTGAAAAGCAGAAAACAGAACGTCAGGAGGTGGGCGGATTTCATGGTGTCGGACTATTCGGAGGGTTTGGTTTTGGCGGGCCGTTTGAAGCGCTCCTCGATCAGACGGACGTTGTAACCCTTCTCCAGGGCCCGACGCCAATAGATCTCGGCCATGAACTGCTCGCCCAGTTCGTGGAGGATGTCGCCGTAGTGAACCATCAGTTCGGGACTCTTCTGACCATCGAGTGCCACGGCTTTCTGCAGGATTTTGCGGGCCTCCTCCAGACAGCCCATCTTATAGAGCACCCACGCCTGCGTATCCAGATAGGTGGGGTTGTTGTCCGTCAGCGACACAACGCGGCTCGCCATGACGAGCGCCCGGTCCAGATCCCGTTCCTCCAACGAGAGAAAATAGGCGTAGTTATTCATTACCAGTGCATTATCCGGCCAGTACGAAAGGCTTTTTTCGTAGGCTTTGTAGCATTGTTTCATGGCACGGCGATCGATGCCCCGTTTCCCGGCTTTTGTTCGGGCGAAGAGCTGCTCCTCGGGAATCGAATCGGTGAGAATAGCCTTCTGGTGCCACGTATCCCCGATCATGCCCCAGATAACGCTACGCAGCGAATCCGTATCGGCATGGTCCAGCGATTCCCGATAGGTGTGAATCGCCTTATCGTATTGTTTCGTCTGGAGCATTACATGCCCTTTCGAGAGGTGGAAATCGATCTTTTCGGGGAAGAGTGTCAAGGCCCGGGTGACGTATTGGTTCACCGAATCGGGGTGTTGGAGGTAGCTCTCGATGTCGATCACCATGCGGTAGTACTCCTCGACGGGAGGACGGTCCGTCAGATGGCTCTTGTAGAGCGAAAGCGCCTGTTCCAACTCGCCGGAGGCGATCAGGTGTTGGGCGTAGAGCGACACGACCCGAGGATCGTCCGGGTAGCGGATGGCCAACGTCGAGGCCAGGTCGTTCAACTGGAAGTAGAATTCCCGGTAGAAACGGGTATCGGAGGTGAAATTTTCAAAACGGTTGACCTTGAGTTCGAGAGGCAGGTCGTCCGAAAGAAAGAGCTGTCGCGTGACGGCCAGCAACGAACGGTAATCCTGACGGCGGGCGTGGAAATCACTCAGCGACAAAAGCGTCTGCACGTTCGTGGAGTCGATTTTCAGCGCGGCCCGGTATTCGGCCAGCGCCAGCGAATCCTGTTTGTCGGCAGCGTAAAGATCGGCCAGGACAACATGGTTTGCGGCATCGTAGGGAGCCTCTTCGACCATCGTCCGGGCCTCTTCGAGAGCCTTCGGAATCTGGTTCGTGGCGATCAGCAAACGTCGTTTCATGCTGCTCAGCAACGGAATGCGCCCGAAACGCATCTCGGCCGAATCGAGTGTCACCAAGGCTTGAAACGGGCTTTGCCGCTGTTCGTAGAGCGCCGCCACGATGCGGTAATTGTCCGGATCCTTCGGGTTCTCCTCCATCAGGCGGCGGAAGACCTTCAATGCCTCGCCGTAACGGTCGGTCATGAGCAGCGTCTGGCCGTATAACTGGTGATACCACCGGTTGGTCGTATCGAGCTGCCAGGCTTGGCGTGCGGCATCGACGGCCCCGTCGGGCGAGGTGGAGAGAAGATTGCCGGCCAGTTCATACCAGGCCGGAGCGTAGGTCGAATCGCGGCGGATCGCCTCCTGGAAAAATTCCCGGGCACGCAGCGTATCTCCGCTGATGGTGTTCTCTTTGATGCCCTCGGTATAGAACCACACGCTCGGCAGCGAATCGGGATACTCCGGGGCGGCTGTTGTCCGCATGCCCTTTCCCGAGCCGAAAGCTGCCGGAAAGAGTGCAACGAGGCAGAATATCGTGATCGCCGTGAGTCGTTTCATGGGCAGGCGTTTTAGAGTGCTTCGTCGAACTGATGCAGGAAGCGCACGTCGTTTTCGAAGTAGAGGCGCAGATCCTTCACGCCGTATTTGAGCATGGCGATGCGCTCAATGCCCATGCCGAAGGCGAAGCCGGAATACTTCTCGGGATCGATATTGTTGGCTTTCAGGACGTTCGGATCCACCATGCCGCAGCCCATGATCTCGAGCCATCCCGTTCCCTTGCAGACCGGGCACCCTTTGCCGCCGCAGAGGTTGCACGAAACGTCGACCTCGGCCGAAGTCTCCGTGAAGGGGAAGTAGGAGGGACGCATCCGGATGGCGGTCTGCTCGCCGAAGATCTCCTTGGCGAAGTAAAGCAGCGACTGTTTCATGTCGGCGAACGAAACCCCTTCATCGATGTAGAGACCCTCGATCTGATGGAAGATACAGTGGGCGCGGTAGGAGATGGCTTCGTTACGGAAGACTCGCCCGGGGCAGATGACCCGGATGGGCGGCTGTTGGCGCTCCATCGTGCGAACCTGGATCGACGAGGTGTGCGTACGCAGCAGAATGTCGGGATTCTTCTCGATGAAGAAGGTATCCTGCATGTCGCGTGCCGGGTGCTCGGGCGGGAAGTTCAGCGCCGAGAAGACATGCCAGTCGTCTTCGATCTCGGGACCGTCGGCTACGGTATAACCCAGTCTCGAAAAGACCTCGACGATCTGATTGCGGACCAACGAAATCGGATGGCGTGAGCCGAGCTCTTCGGCCGTGCCGGGGCGTGTCAGATCGCCCGACGTGGCAACGGTATCCGCTGCGGCGTTCTGCAGCGCCTCGCGCAGCGTTGAAATGCGCTCCGTTGCCGTGTTTTTGAGTCGGTTGAGCTGCTGGCCCAGTTCGCGCTTGAGTTCCGGGGCTACCGTCTTGAACTCCTCCATCAGGGCATTCAGTTCGCCCTTCTTGCCCAGAATCCGGATGCGGAACTCTTCGAGTTCCTGGGCTGCCTTGGGTTTGAACTCCTCGACTTGTCGCAGGAGCTCATTGATTTTGTCGATCATATTTTGTGCGTGTTTCTTTTTTGTCTACTTTTGAGGGTCATCCTTAGTAACGTGCAAAGTTATAAAAAAATTGAGATATGTTGCGTAAAATCGGCTCATTTGTGGGTTTGCTGCTCCTCCTGGCGTTGCGTGCCGAGGCGGGAGGCGTCGGGGTGGTATTGAGTGGAGGCGGAGCCAAGGGCCTTTATCACATCGGCGTGCTCGAGGCCCTCGAAGAGAACGGAATCCCCATCGATTATGTCGCCGGAACCTCCATGGGCTCGATCATCGCCGCCATGTATGCCGCCGGATACGCCCCCTCCGAGATGCGGGCCATCGTCTCCTCGGGGGTTGTCCGCGAATGGGTCTCGGGACGTATCGATCCCAACCGCTACATGAGTTATTATCGTCAGTTGGGAAACAACCCCTCGTTTCTGAGCGTGCGCGTGAATCTTGGAAATCCTGCCGGGGAGCGCCTCCAGTTTCCGACCAATCTCATCTCCTCGACACAGATCGATCTGGCACTGATCGACCTTTTTGCTCCGGCCACGGCGGCATCGGGCGGGAATTTTGACCGGCTGATGGTGCCGTTTCTCTGCGTGGCCAGCGACATGAACCACCGACGTCCGGTGGTGATGCGCTCGGGCGATCTGAGTGTGGCGATCCGTTCGTCGATGTCCATCCCGCTGGTCTTCAAGCCTGTGGCCATTGATTCGATGCTGCTTTACGACGGTGGCATCTACGACAATTTCCCCTGGAAACCCCTTGACGCGGAGTTTCATCCCGATCTGATTATCGGATCGATCTGTACGGCCGGAAACACCCCGCCCAGTGAAAACAGCGATATCATGGATCAGGCCTTCATGCTCGCCATGCAGGACACCGACTATACGCTGCCCGCGGAGCGGAGCGTCACGATCCGACGCGCCGTGGGGGTTTCGATGCTCGATTTCGGTCAGGCCGAGGCGATCATGAATGCCGGATACGAGGATGCCATGGCCGCCATGCCGCAGCTGTTGGAGCGGGTGAGTGAACGTCGTGATTCCGCGTGGTTCGCCGAACGACGCCGGGCTTTCCGCGAAAAGTGTCCTCCGCTGATCTTCAACGACTATGAACTCGAGGGGTTGAAACGCGAGCAGCGCGAGTATATCCGTGATTTCCTGCACATGGATCGTCGTACGCCCGGCGTACAGCGGCCGATGTCTTTTGGCGAGTTGCGGAACAACCTCTTCGAGATCCTTGCGGAGGGAAATCTCACGATGGGATTCCCGAAGGTGCAGTACGACTCTCTTACGCGGGGCTACTCCTTCGATGCCCGTTTCACGGCCCGTCCCAGTTTCAAGATCACCATCGGCGGCAATGTCTCCTCAACAGCCTTCAACCAGGCCTATATCGGCATCGGATATCGTTCGATCGGGCGTGTTTCGCAACAACTCGGAGCCGATCTCTATCTCGGGCCGCTTTATACATGGGGATCGCTCGGGGGGCGGACCGATCTTTATGCCATCGAACCGCTCTTTTTCGACTATTCCTACAACTTCTCGGTCAGCAACTTCCGGCACGGTTATTTCGGAAACGTCTCCCGCATCCGCAATGCCGAACAGGTCAAGAGCAGCGAAAGTTTCCTCTCGATGGGGGTCGGCATGCCGATGACTCATCGCAGCCTTTTCGTGCTGCGCGCCAACGGAGGTCATGTCAATTACCGTTACGATTCCGACGATCTGTTTGCCGACGATACCGATCATTCGCGTTTCTCCTTCTTCGGACTCAAGGCCGCAATCGCCCGCAATACGCTTGACAAGTTCCTCTACCCGCGTCGAGGATCGGAACTCTATCTTTCGGGGATTTTCATCTCCGGACGCGACAAATACCAGCCTTATGATGCCGAGGAGTTCCTCATACGCGAACGTCGGCAATGGTTCGGCGGACGCTTCACCTGGAACAAGTTCTTCGATCTGCCGCAGTGCAGCTGGTTCTCCTTCGGGTTCAATGTCGATGCCGTCTACACGAATCATCCGTCGTTCAGCACCCGAAGCGCCTCGCTGATGTCGATGCCCGAATATGCACCCGTGTCGCATGCCCGGATGGTCTTCATGCCCGATTACCGGGCCGATCGTTTCGTGGCAGGAGGTGTGATGCCGACCTTCGATCTGATGCCCGATTTCTTCTTCCGCACGGGATTTTATACCATGTTCCGCAACAAACGGGAATTCAATCCCCTGGGGGTTCCCGACGAGCGCTGGCACTATATAGCCGAAGCGTCGCTTGTCTATCACTCGCCGATCGGTCCGGTGAGTCTTTCGCTGACGAAATACGACCTGAAGGATTGGAACAACATGTATCTGACCTTCAATTTCGGATACGCTATCTTTGCCCCCAAAGGAACCTTTTATTGAACCATACCCTTTTCGTGCTGTCGGGCGGTCTCTCGGTTCCGGGTTGCTTGCTCGCTTTCGGAGGAGATTTTGGGTTCCGGAACTCTTCACGGTATCTAGGCCGGTCATGCTGTTGTGCAGTCGCTCGGTTTCGGGGCGTTTTCTCGCTTTCGGAGGAGATTTTCGGTTCCGGAACTCTTCGCGGTTTCCTGACCGGTCATGCTGTCGGGCGGTCTCTCGGTCCGGGATGTCCTCCCATTCTTGCAAAAAAGCCGTCCGAACAACTTTCGGACGGCTTTTTCATGAAGGACCTGTGCAAGGCTGCCTCTCCCCTTTTTGGGGCGGTTACCAGATGATCACGCGCTCCTCTTCGGGCAGGAACATCTCTCCGTCGGTGATTCCGAAGGCATCGTAGAAATCCTGGATGTTGCGCAGCGTGGCATTCACGCGCCACTTGCCCAGCGAGTGGACATCGAGTTTCGTCAGACGGGCGATCTCCTCGTCACGGATGTTCTGAGCCCAGAGCGTGGCATAGGCCAGGTAGAAGCGCTGGGCGTCGGTAAAGCCGTCGATCGGAGCCGGAGCCTCTTTCCCTTCGAGCGAATTGTGATAGGCTGTCCAGGCCACGCGCAGACCTCCCTGGTCGGCAATGTTCTCACCCAGCGAAAGAGCTCCGTTGGCGTGCAGGGCCGGTTGACCCTCCTTGGCCGGAAGAACCTCGATGGCGTCGAACTGCTTGACCAGAATATCGGTCTTGGACTTGAAGGCGGCGGCATCCTCTTCGGTCCACCAGTTGTTCATGTTGCCGTCCTTGTCGAACTGGCGCCCCTGATCGTCGAAGCCGTGGGTCATCTCATGACCGATTACCACACCGATAGCGCCGTAGTTCACCGCATCGTCGGCTTCGGGATTGTAGAACGGCGGCTGCAGAATCGCGGCCGGGAAGCAGATTTCGTTCGTCGTGGGATTGTAGTAGGCGTTCACCGTCTGCGGCGTCATGCCCCACTCGGCCCGGTCGACCGGTTTGCCGTACTTCCCGAGGTTGTCTTTCGTGGCCCAGAGTCCGGCATTGCGCAGGTTCTCATAGTAGCTCTTCGTCGGATCGATCGTCAGCGTCGAATAATCCTTCCATTTGTCCGGATAGCCGATCTTTACGGTGAAGGTCGAGAGCTTCTCCTGAGCCCGGGCCTTCGTGGCCTCCGACATCCAGTCCAGGGCGGCGATGTGCTGCGAGAGTGACGTCTGCAGGTTCTTGACCAGTTCCATCATGCGCTGCTTGTCCTTCTCGGGGAAATACTTCGCCACGTACATCTCGCCCACGGCCTCGCCCAGCAGTCCGTTGGGCACCGACATGGCACATTCCCAGCGGGGTTTCTGCTCCTGCTGTCCCGACATGGTCTTGCCGTAGAATTCGAACGACGCGGTCTGGAAATCGTCGCTCAGAGAACGTGCTCCTCCGTCGATGATCTGGGCGGCCAGGTAGTGGCGGATCTTTTCGAGCGGAAGGTTCTTGAGCAGCTCATTGACACGCTCCATCACGCGCTTGTGCTGTACGATCATACGGTCGGCGTCGGCCAGACCCATCCCTTCGAAATAGATATCCCAGTCGATGGCGTCGTAGGCCTTGGCAAACTCCGCACGCGACATGGGGTTGTACTGTGCGGGAAGGTCGCGCTGCTCGACGTTCGAGAAGTAGACCTCGGCCAGCGAATCCTCGATCTCCAGCGCATCGGCAGCGGCCGTTTCGGCGGCGGCAGCCTCATAGCCGCACAGCGTGAAGAGCTTGATCAGGTAGTTTTTGTAGGCCTCCTTGATCTTGGCGTTCTGAGGATCCACATAGTAGTCGCGGTCGCCCATCGAGATTCCAGACTGGGCCACGTAGAGCGTATTGGTGTTGCTGTCCATCAGGTCGGCCATCCCGCCGATGCCGAAGAACGGGTTGGCGAGTGCCATGTGGATTTTGGCCAGCACCTCGGGCAGTTGGGCCCGGTCGGTGAGTCCGTCGACCAATTGCAGGTCGGCGGCCAGCGGAGCGGCCCCTTCGGCGTTCAGACGTGCGGAGTCGAGCCCCATTTTGTAGAGATCCGCGATCTTCTGTTCGATGCTCCCCGGGGTAGTCTCCAGTTTGGTCATCTCCTGGAAGAGGGCGTTGATGCGTTTTTCGTTGTTTTCGCGCAGCACGTCGAAGGAGCCGTAGCGCGAGAATTCGGGTTTGAGCGGATTGTTCTTCTGCCAGCCGCCCGTGGCATACTGGTAGAAGTCGGCGTTCGGGGCTACCGTCAGGTCGAAATTCCTGAGGTCGATGGCCGGAGTTTTCGTATTGTTGTTCTGACAGGATGCCATACAGGCTACGGTTGCTGCTAAGAGGATGATACGTTTCATGGTTTCGTTCGGGTTTTGACGCAAAGCGGAGACTTCCGGAGGTCCGGAAATCTCCGCTGTGGGATTGCGTGTTCGTAAAGTACTATTCGCGGATGGCCTCTACGCCGGGCAGTGTGCCGAACTCGATGTACTCGAGCAGGGCGCCGCCGCCGGTCGAGATGTAGGATACCTGGTCGGCCAGCCCGAACTTGTTGATGCAGGCTACCGAGTCACCGCCACCGATGAGCGAGTAGGCACCCTTCTTCGTGGCCTCGGCGATGGCCAGTGCCACCTCCTTCGATCCGGTTGCGAACTTGTCGATCTCGAAGACTCCCACGGGACCGTTCCACAGGATGGTCTTGCAGCCGAGGATGTGCTCGCGGAACTTCTTCTTGCCTTCGTCGGCGATGTCGACACCCTCCCAGCCGTCGGGGATGTTGTCGGCCGGAGCCGTCGAGGTGTTGGCGTCAGCCGAGAAGGCGTCGGCGATCAGCGCGTCGGGCGACATCACCAGCTCGACACCCTTCTGCTTGGCCAGCTCGAGGATCTCCAGAGCCACCGGGAACATGTCGGGCTCGCAGATCGAGTTGCCGACCTTGCCGCCCTGGGCTGCAGCGAACGTGTAGGTCATACCGCCGCCGATGACGATCGAATCGACCTTCTCGATGAGCGACTTGATGACGCCGATCTTGGTCGAAACCTTCGAACCGCCGATGATGGCGCAGAACGGGTGCTGCGGAGCCTCCATGAGCGACGAGATGGCCTTGACCTCCTTCTCCATCAGGTAGCCGAACATCTTGTCGTTGGGGAAGTGCTTGGCGATCA
>CALUJN010000051.1 GCA_944320985.1 uncultured Alistipes sp.
ACGAAGAAATTCGTCGAGAATGGCATCGGAAATCTGATCCGAAACCTTATCGGGGTGTCCCTCCGAGACAGACTCCGATGTAAACAAAAAACCCATTTTGAACCGTTTTTTTAAGGTTAAACGTCTATAATGGGAAAAATTGGCTGTTGGAAATAAAAAATGTGCTGTTTTAGCGATTTTTTATTGTGGTTTGCAATCAGTCAAATCTTTCCACATTCCCCGCTTGACAGACGGGACCGCAAAGATAAGGAGTTTTCGTGGATTGGCAAGGGCTTTCCCGGGATTTTTTACAAAAGAGCGCAGAAAGAGTCCGTCAAGGGCGGCAAAGAAACGCCTGGCACAGGACAGAAATGCCCGTCCTATTTATAAATAAGGAGAGGAACGGACGGATGCCGCTCCTCTCCTTTGCATACGGATCTTGCACCGGGCGGTTCGTTACCGTCCCAGCATCTTCTTCACCTCGGCGGCAACCGTAGCGCCGTTGTAGCCGAACTTTTCGTCCAGCACCTTGTAGGGAGCCGAATAGCCGAAGTGGTCCAAACCGTGGATCATCCCCTTCTCGCCGACAAGGCCCAGCAGATTCACCGGAAGCCCCGAGGTCATGCCGTAGCGCGCAACGCCCACGGGCAACACGCTCTCCTGGTACGATTTGGGCTGGTCGCGGAACAAGCCCTCGCTCGGAACGCTTACCACACGGACAGCAATTCCCTCCGTCGCCAGCAACTCGGCACCCTCGATCAGCGTCGAGACCTCCGAGCCCGAGGCGATCAGCACGGCGGCCGGTTTGGCGGCATCCATCACCACGTAGCCGCCCTTGGCCACCTGGGCCGCCTCCTCGCGACGGCTGGCTCCCAGCGTCGGCAGGTTCTTGATGTTCTGACGCGAGAGAACCAGCGCCACGGGGCGGTGCTCCTCGACGGCCAGTTTCCACGCCATGACGGTCTCTTCGCCGTCGGCCGGACGCAACACGACCATCGAACGCTCGCCGTGGTGGTTTTTCAGATGCTCCATCAGGCGGATCTGCGCCTCATGCTCCACGGGCTGGTGCGTAGGTCCGTCCTCTCCCACACGGAACGAATCATGCGACCAGACATAGATCACGTGCAGACGCATCAGCGCCGCAAGACGCACGGCCGGCTTCATGTAGTCCGAGAAGACGAAGAAGGTTCCGCACACGGGAATTACACCCCCGTGCAGCGCCATACCGTTCATCACGCAGGCCATCGTCAGCTCCGAGACGCCCGCCTGGAAGAATTTACCCGAAAAGTCACCTTTCGTAAAGGCTTTGGTCTTCTTGAGATAGCCGTCCGTCTTGTCCGAATTCGAGAGGTCCGCAGAGGAGACGATCATATTGTCGATCTTCTCGGCATAGACCCCCAGCACCGACGACGAAGCGGCACGCGTTGCCACGTCGGCCTTCACCTCGATCTGTTTGTAGTCGATCTCCGGGAGGCGTCCCGAAAGGAACTCATCGAGTTTGCGGGCCAGCTCCTTGTGTTCGCTGCGCCACGACTTCTCGACGGCAGCCTGCTCGGCAGCCCAGGCACGCAGCGCCTCACGACGCTCGGCAAAGACCTCCCTGCTCTCCTCGAAGACCGCAAAGGGGTTCTCGGGATCTCCGCCCAGATTCTTCACCGTAGCCGCAAAGTCGGCGCCGGCAGCCGTTAGCGGCTGTCCGTGGGTCGAGACCTTGTCCTCGAAGCTCTCGCCGGCAGGGCCCTTGGCACCCTTGCCCATCGTCGTGCGGCCGATGATCAGCGTCGGACGCTCCGTCTCGCTCTGCGCCGCAACCAGCGCCTCGCGGATCTCGTTGATATTGTGTCCGTCGATCGACAGCACGTTCCAACCCCAGGCCTCGTATTTCATCGCCACGTTCTCCGTGTCGACCTCGTCGACCTTCGTCGAAAGCTGGATGTTGTTCGCATCGTAGAACATCACCAGGTTCGACAGCCCGAGGTGTCCGGCTATACGCCCCACACCCTGCGAGATCTCCTCCTCAACGGCACCGTCCGAGATGTAGGCATAGGTCCGGTGGGACATCCATTCGCCGAAACGGGCCACCATGAAACGCTCCGCAATGGCCGCACCGAGGGCCATGGCATGCCCCTGTCCGAGCGGTCCCGACGTATTCTCCACTCCGCGCAGCACATCGACCTCCGGGTGTCCCGGCGTCACGCTGCCCCACTGGCGCAGCGACTGCAGATCTTCGGTCGAGTAGTGACCCGCCAGCGAAAGCGTCGCATAAAGCATCGGCGACATGTGTCCCGGATCCAGAAAGAACCGGTCCCGATAGGGATAGGCCATGTTATCGGGATCGTAGCGCAGGAACTCGGCATAGAGCACCGTGATGAAGTCGGCGCCACCCATGGCACCGCCCGGATGTCCCGATTTCGCCTTTTCCACCATCGCCGCCGACAGAATACGGACATTGTCGGCCACGCGCGTCAGTTTTGAATTCGTTGTAGACATAGAGTTAGTATTTTTTTACAGGTTTCTCGGTTTTCCAATGTACGGGGTACAGGCTTTTCAGCCAAATCCCCGGCGTAAAGATAATAAAAAGCAAATAAAAAGAAACTATCCAACCTGTTTAAGCTCCAATATTTTTGCTTTTTCTATCTTTTCCTTTGCGTAAGGCAGCGTAACAGTGAACTCCTTGGCGCCGGTCGACGGCAGTTCGAACATCGTGTCCATCATGATCGCCTCGCAGATCGAGCGCAGACCGCGGGCGCCGAGTTTGAACGCTACGGCCTTGTCGACAATGTAGTCCAGCACCTCCTCCGTGAAGGTCAGCGTCACACCGTCCAGTGCGAACAGCTGCACATACTGCTTGATGATGGCATTGCGCGGCTCGGTGAGGATCGAACGCAGGGCGTCACGACCCAGCGGCTGCATGTAGGTCAGCACCGGAAGACGCCCCACCAGCTCGGGGATCAATCCGAATGATTTCAGATCCTGAGGCGTGATGTACTGCATCAGATTCGAACGGTCGATCGGATCGGCACTGATGCGTCCGTAGCCCATCGCACGGGTATTGAGGCGCTGGGCGATCTTCTTCTCGATACCGTCGAACGCACCGCCGCAGATAAAGAGTATGTTGCGCGTATCGACCTGGATGAACTTCTGTTCGGGGTGTTTGCGCCCGCCCTGCGGCGGAACGTTCACCACGGTCCCCTCAAGGATCTTCAGCAGCGCCTGCTGCACCCCTTCACCCGAGACATCCCGCGTGATCGAGGGATTGTCGCTCTTGCGGGCGATCTTGTCGATCTCGTCGATGAAGACGATACCTCGCTGCGCCTGCTCCACGTCGTAGTCGGCCACCTGCAGCAGCCGCGAAAGAATGCTTTCGACATCCTCTCCGACGTAACCCGCCTCGGTGAGGACCGTGGCATCGACGATCGTAAAGGGCACCTTCAGCAGTTTGGCGATCGTCCGGGCCATGAGCGTCTTGCCCGTTCCCGTGGGGCCCACCAGCACGATATTCGACTTGTCGAGTTCGACCTCGTTCTCCTTCGGAGCGTAGAGCAGCCGCTTGTAGTGGTTGTAGACGGCCACGGACATGTAGCGTTTGGCGGCATCCTGACCAATGACATACTGGTCGAGAAACTCCTTGATCTGGGCAGGCTTCAGCAGCTCCTCCTTCTTCAGCGGAGCTGCCACCGCGCGCCCCTTGCGCTCCGTGGCCATGTCGTTGTCGACCAGGATCCGGTAGCCGTTCTCGATGCACTTGTTGCAGATGTTCGCGCCGTTCGCACCCTGGAACATGATCTCCACCTCGGAGCGTTGCGCACCGCAGAACGAGCAGCTGTCGCTCCCGCTCTTGCCATTATTGCCGTTGTTATTGCGATTCTGTGCCATGCAGCTTATTTCTCACGTTTGGAAAGCACGGTGTCGATCAGTCCGTATTCCCTGGCCTCGGAGGCCGAAAGCCAGTAGTCCCGGTCGGCATCCTTCTCGATCTTGCGGATCGACACACCCGAATGGGCCGCAAGGATCTCATAAAGCTCCCGTTTGGTCTTGAGAATCTCGCGGGCCGTAATCTCGATATCGGAGGCCTGGCCCTGGGCCCCGCCCAGCGGCTGATGGATCATCACCCGGGCATGCGGCAGCGCGGCCCGTTTGCCCGCGGCCCCGGCCGTAAGCAGCACGGCTCCCATCGAGGCGGCCAGACCCGTACAGATGGTCCCGACGTCGCACGACACAAGCTGCATCGTATCATAGATGCCCAGGCCGGCCGAAACCGAACCTCCGGGCGAATTGATGTAGATCTGGATATCCTTGTCGGGATCCACCGACTCCAGAAACAGCAGCTGAGCCTGGATGATGTTGGCAGCATCGTCGTAGATCGGAGCCCCGAGGAAGATGATGCGGTCCATCATCAACCGCGAGAAAACATCCATCGTCGCGACGTTCAACTGCCGCTCCTCGATGATCGTCGGCGAAACGTAGGCCGCACTGACAGACTGGAAGTCATGGAGTTTCAGCGAACTGATCCCGCAATGCTTCCGGGCGTATTTTTCAAATTCAGACATATTCCGTTCGATTCGTTGTTCGTTCCATCACATTTCGCAGGCCAACGAGAGACTTGGCCGGGAACCGTCCGCAGAGGCCGTTCCCTAAAACGCCAATGGACTTTGCAAACATCGCGCCTGCAAAGTCCAAAGGTAATCAAAATATTCCGCGAAACCTAAAGCTCCTTCGCCAATTTGGCGAAATCATCCGCGGAAACGGCTTTTTCCGTCACCTTGATCTTCGACTTGACATCCTCGACGACCTTCGTCTCAAAGAGCTTCTCGTAGATCTTCTGCCCCTGCTCCTTGTCGGCAAGGATCTTCTCGGCATAACCGGCCAGCATGTCATCCGGAGCCGACGGCATGCCGTACTGCGCGAACTGGGCGGCTGCCAGCGCCTTGGCCTCAGCCGTAGCCTCCTCCTTCGTCACGGTGATGTTGTCGGCCTTGATGAAGTGCTTCTGAAGGTAGTTCCAGGTGAACATCTTCAGGAACTGGTCGAAGTCCTTCTCGATCTCCTCCATCGTGAACTTGCCCTCGTTGATCGTGTAGAGCCAGCGCTTGAGGAACGCCTCGGGCATCTTCAGGTCGGCCTTCTTGAGAAGATAGTCGCGCAACTGAAGCGTGAAGAGGTAATCGCTCTCACGACGCAGCTCGCTCTCGATCTGTGCGTCGAGGAACTTGTCGAAGCCCGCCTCATCGGTGACATTCCCCTGCGGGAAGGCCATCTTGAAGAACTCCTCGTTGAGTTCGGGCTCGGCGAAGCGGCGGATCTTGGTGATCTCCATCTCGAACTCGGGGTTGATGCCTTCGAGCTCATGCTCCTTGACCTGCAGGCAGGCGGCGCGCTGGGCCGGGGTCTTGTAGAGTTCGTTGATGTTGACCTTCATCTTGTCGCCGACCTTCTTGCCCAGGAAGGGCTTGCGCTCCTCGTCGGTCATCGAGATCAGACCCACGTAGGCATCGGCCACGTTCATGTCACCGTTGTCGAGCGTCACCGTCAGCGCCTCGTCCGACGTCACCGAGTCGGCATCCACCAGACGCCCGTAGCGGCGCAGGTAGTTCGAACGGTAGTCCTCGTGCATCTTCTTGTCGATCTTGATCTTGCTGTAGGTCAGCTTGTCCTTTTCCGAGAGGTCGATCTTGATCTCCGGAGCCTCGCCGATCTCGAAGACGAATTCGAACTCCGTGTTGTTCTCGAAGTCGAAGGCTCCCTGCTCCTCGGCAGGAATCACATCGCCCAGGTAGTCGATGCCCTCCTTCTGAAGGTATTCGAAGACGGAGTTCGAGGCCTTGCGGTAGGACTGCTCGGCCACGACGCCCTTGCCGTACATCTTGCGGATGATGCCCATCGGGACCATGCCGGGGCGGAAGCCCGGGATATTGGCCTTGCGACGGTATTCACGCAGGGCTTTTTCGACCTCCTGGCCGTAATCGTCCGGACCGACGGTCACGCGGATCAGCGAGTTATTCTCGCCGTGTTGTTCTCTTACGATGTTCATAATGAATGTATTATATCTGTTCTTTCACGTTTTTCCACTCGGAATCGGGAGGCAAAGATACGAAATTATTCGAATCCGCCCAACAGAAACTTCCATAATATAGGTGAAATTATGATATATGGTTTGCTTTTCGTAACTTTGCAGGATATAGCATTCCAAAGAATGAAACTGACGACGATCCTGCTCCTGGCCGCAGGGCTCCTGACGGCCTGCGGCAACTCCCCGGCCCGAGCCCGGAAGACGGCGAAAAACAACGCCGCGACCACCTTGCCGAGCGAGCCGAAATACTACACCTACCGCGTGAAGGCGGCCTATCCCCACTCCCCGAAGGCCTACACACAGGGATTGCTGTGGCATGAGGGCGAACTCTGGGAGGGAACAGGGCTGCACGGCGAGTCGGTCGTACAGACCCTCGACCTGCAGACGGGCCGAAGCCGTGAACTGGTTCGTCTGCCCCGCGCGGAGTTCGGAGAGGGGATCGCCATCCTCGGCGACGAACTCTTCCAGCTGACCTGGCAGTCCAACACCGCGCACGTCTACCGCATTACGGAGGAGGGGTTGAAAAAGATCCGCGACCACCGCTATGCGGGCGAAGGATGGGGGCTGACCTCCGACGGCAAGAAACTCTACATGACCGACGGCTCGGCGAATCTCTATACGCTGGATCCGGCAACGTTCCGCCGCGAGGGGCATGTCACCGTGACCTGGAGGGGCGAACCCGTGTCGTATCTCAACGAGCTGGAGTGGATCGACGGACGCATCTGGGCCAATGTCTACACCACGGATCAGCTGGTCATCATCGATCCCGCCACGGGTCGGGTCGAAGGGGTCGTCGACCTCACGGGCCTCCTCCCGGACGAGGAGCGCACGCCGACGACCGACGTGCTGAACGGAATCGCCTGGGACGCTGACGCCAAACGGCTCTTCGTCACGGGCAAGAACTGGAGCAAACTGTTTGAAATAGAGATCATCGAACAATGATACCGACAGAGACGAAAAACGATACGCTGCAGGCCCTGCTCGCCCGCCGCATCCTGTTGCTCGACGGCGGCTTCGGCACCATGGTCCAGAGCTACGGTCTGGGCGAGGAGGAGTACCGCGGCGAGCGCTTCCGCTCGTGGAACGTACAACTCAAGGGTTGCAACGACCTGCTCGTGCTGACAAGACCCGACGTGGTGCGCGAAATCCACGAAAAATACCTGCAGGCCGGGGCCGACATCATCGAAACCGATTCGTTCAATGCCAACGCCGTCTCGCTGGCCGACTATCGCCTCGAAGAGTTCGCCTACGAAATCTCCCGGGCCGCGGCCGAGGTGGCCCGCACGGCCGCCAACGTCTTTACGGCCCGCAATCCGCAGAAACCGCGCTTCGTGGCCGGATCGATGGGCCCCACGAACCGTACGGCCTCGATGTCGGCCGATGTCGCAAATCCCGCGGCCCGCGAAGTGACCTTCCGGCAGCTGGTCGGGGCCTACACCGACCAGGCCCGCGGACTCATCGACGGAGGGGCCGACGTACTGCTCGTCGAGACCGTCTTCGACACGCTCAACGCCAAGGCGGCCCTCTACGCCATCGACCGACTCGGCGAAGAGCTCGGACGACGGATTCCCGTGATGGTCTCCGGCACGTTGGCCGACGCCAGCGGCCGAACCCTCTCGGGACAGACCGTCGAGGCGTTCGCCGCCTCGGTGGCCCATGCCCGCCTGCTCTCGATCGGACTGAACTGCGCCTACGGAGCCCGTCAGCTGCTGCCCTACCTCGAGCGGCTGGCCGCCGTGTCCGAAATCCGCATCTCGGCCCATCCGAATGCCGGACTTCCCAATGTCATGGGTGGCTACGACGAAACGCCCGCGATGTTTGCCGAAGAGGTCGGCGAGTACATGCGCCGCGGATTGGTGAATATCGTCGGAGGCTGCTGCGGAACCACCCCGGCACATATCTTCGAATTGTCGAAGATCGTCGACCGATACTCGCCCCGGCCGCTGCCCGAGCCGAGTCACGAAACGGTACTGGCAGGACTCGAACCGTTGCGCGTGGTTCCCGAGGCCAATTTCATCAACATCGGCGAACGGACGAACGTCGCCGGATCGGCCCGCTTCGCACGGCTCATCCGCGAAGGTAACTACGAAGAGGCTCTTTCGGTGGCCCGGGCACAGGTCGAAGCCGGCGCCCAGGTGGTCGACGTCTGCATGGACGACGGCCTGATCGACGGCGTGGAGGCCATGCGCACGTTCCTCAATCTGATGGCCTCGGAGCCCGAAATAGCCCGCGTGCCGGTGATGGTGGACTCCTCGAAGTGGGAGGTGCTCCAGGCGGGGCTCGAGGTGACGCAGGGCAAGGCGGTCGTCAACTCCATCTCCCTGAAGGAGGGTGAGGCGGAGTTCCTGCGCCGCGCCGCGGAGATCCACCGTTACGGTGCCGCCGCCGTCGTGATGCTCTTCGACGAACGGGGACAGGCCGACACCTTCGAACGCAAGATCGAGGTGGCCGAGCGCGCCTACCGGCTGCTGACCGAAAACGGGTTCCCGGCCGAGGACATCGTCTTCGACCCCAACATCCTGGCCGTGGCAACGGGCATTCCCGAACACGACGGATATGCCAAGGCCTTCATCAATGCCACACGCTGGATCAAGGAGCATCTGCCCTATGCGAAGGTCTCGGGCGGTGTTTCGAACCTCTCGTTCGCCTTCCGCGGCAACAACGCCGTGCGCGAGGCGATGCACTCGGTGTTCCTCTACCACGCGATCCGCGCCGGCATGGACATGGGAATCGTCAACCCGCAGATGCTGCGCGTCTACAGCGAAATCGAACCCGCACTGCTCGAAAGGGTCGAGGATGTGATCCTCTGCCGCCGGGAGGATGCCGCAGAACGGCTCACGGAGTATGCCCACGAGGTACAGCAGACGGCCCAGGTCCAGCCGCAGGCACCGGATGCCTGGCGCAGCGGGACGCTCGAGGAACGCATTGCCCACGCCATGCTCAAGGGCGTGGCCGACCATATCGAAGAGGATGCCCTCGAAGGGTATCGTACGCTCGGAAGCCCGATGGAGGTGATCGACCGGCTGTTGATGCCTGCCATGGAGCGCGTCGGGGAGCTTTTCGGCGAGGGCAAGATGTTCCTGCCGCAGGTGGTCAAGACGGCCCGCGTGATGAAGCGCGCCGTGGCGGTGCTGACCCCCTACATCGGGCAGGGAGCTGCGGCGTCGGCCCACACGGCCGGCAAGGTGCTGATCGCCACCGTAAAGGGCGACGTGCACGACATCGGCAAGAACATCGTCTCGGTGGTGATGGCCTGCAACGGATACGAGATCCGCGACCTGGGGGTGATGGTCGAATCGTCGCACATCGTCGACGAAGCCGTCGAATGGGGCGCCCGGGTGATCTGTCTGAGCGGACTCATCACGCCGTCGCTCGACGAGATGGCCCACGTCTGCGAAGAGCTGGAGCGGCGCGGCCTGCGGATCCCGGTCATTATCGGAGGTGCCACCACCTCGGATCTCCACACCGCCGTCAAGATCGCGCCGGTCTACTCCGGGGTGGTCGTCCACTCGCCCAACGCCAGCTGCAACACGCAGATCCTCGCCCGGCTGCTCGGGAACGACGCCGACACCTATATAAAAGAGGTGAAACAGGAGCAGGAGAGGCTGCGGGCGGAGTATGCCCGCAAGTTGCGCGCACGCGATCTGATTCCGATCGTCGAGGTGCGCAAGGCCCGGCGCGGAGCCCCGGCACACATCCCCGTCGTGCCGCTCCACACGGGACGCATGGTCTTCCCCGATTTTGACATCTCGGATGTCGAACCCTTCATCGACTGGAACTTCTTCTTCCCGGCATGGGGCCTCAAGGGGCGCTATCCCGAGATCCTCGACCACCCCGAAAAGGGAGCCGAGGCCCGCAAGCTCTTCGAGGATGCCCAGGCGCTGCTGGCACGCATCCGCGAAGAACATCTGCTGACGCTGCAGGGCGTCGTGGGGATCTTTGCGGCCCGCTCCGAACGGGACGACATCGTGGTCACGGACACCAAGGGTCGTGAAAAACGCCTCCCGATGCTCCGCAACCAGACGCGCGGCGAGGAGAACCATTCGCTGGCCGACTGGATCGCCCCGAAGGAGGACTGGATCGGCTGCTTCGCCCTGACGGGAGGAATTGGGCTGAAAGAGCTGGAGGAGCGCTTCCGGAAGGAGGGCGACGACTACTCGGCCATCCTCGCAAAACTGCTCGCCGACCGGCTGACGGAGGCCTTTGCCGAGGCCGTGCACACCTTCGTGCGGCGGCAGATGTGGGGATATGAAACGGAAGAGACTCTCGACATCCCGCGGATCATCCGCGGCCAGTACCGCGGACGCCGCATGGCCTTCGGGTACCCCGCCTCGCCGGACCATTCGCTCAAGCGCGAGGTCTTCGACCTGCTGGCCGTCGAGGCCACCACGGGCATGCGCCTGACCGAAAACTGGATGATCGATCCCGGCGAAGCGTTGTGCGGGCTGATGTTCGCCGACGCCGAGTACTTCTCCGTCGGGACGATCGACACCAAGCAGCTGCTCGACTACGCCCGCCGCCGCGGCATGGAGGTCGAACAGATCAAAAAGATCATACCCAACAACATCTGACACGGAACCATGAACGTAGTCGATATCATCCACGAAGCAATCGCCGCGAAACAGACCCGCTTCGCCTTCGAGCTTCTCCCGCCGCTCAAGGGCGACGGAAGCCAGAAGATCTTCGCCGCCATCGAACCGCTGATGCCCTACCGGCCGGCCTATATCAACATCACCTTCCACCGCGAAGGGATCAAGGAGACCGTGCGCGAAGACGGCAGCATCGAGTGGCATGTCGTCCGACGGCGCCCCGGCACGGTCGGTATCTCGGCCGCCATCCAGCACCGTTACGGCGTGGAGGTCGTGCCCCATCTGATCTGCGGCGGTCTCTCGAAATACGACATCGAGGATACGCTGATCGACATGGACTTCCTCGGGCTGCACAACGTCCTGGCGCTGCGCGGCGACAAGTCGCAGAACGAACGACGCTTCATGCCCCATCCCCAGGGACACGCCCACGCCGTGGACCTCGTACGGCAGATCGACGACATGAACCACGGACGCTTCATCGACGGCGAGGTCGAGGAGTGCCACCATTCGAAGTTCTCGATCGGTGTGGCCGGATACCCCGAGGTCCACTTCGAGGCCCGCGACACCACGGCGGACATCGCCCATCTGAAGGCCAAGATCGACGCCGGAGCCGAATACGTCATCACACAGATGTTCTTCGACAACCGCAAGTATTTCGATTTCGTGCGCCGCTGCCGTGAGGCCGGAATCACGGTTCCGATCATCCCGGGACTGAAGCCCCTCTCGACGCCCCGCCATCTGGAGGTGCTGCCCGAGACGTTCAGCGTCACGATCCCCGAAGAGCTCACCCGCGAGGTGAAGGCGCATCCCGAGAGCGCCCGCGAAATCGGAACCGAATGGACCATCACCAAGAGCCGCGAGTTGATGGCCGCAGGGGTTCCCGTGCTGCACTACTACACGATGAGCCGCACGACCAACATCCAGAAGATCGTCTCGACGCTCTTCTGATCGAATGACAGCCCCGGAGCTCCGTCCGAAACGGTTCCCGACCGCCGGACCTTCACTCCCCGGCACAAGTTGAAGATTCCATGGAAAATGAAAAGGAGATAACCCCCGTCGAATTCCGGCGGCATCTGCACGCCCATCCCGAGCTCTCGTTCCAGGAGCATGAGACGGCCCGTTACATCGAAGAGCGGATGGATGCGCTCGGCATCGCCCATCGACGGATTGCCGGGACCGGTGTTCTGGCGACGATCCGCGGCTCGAAAACCGCGGAAAAAGACAGGCAGGCTCTCGTCCTGCGGGCCGATATCGACGCCCTGCCGATTGACGAACGCAACGATTGTACGTGGCGTTCGGAACATACGGGCGTCATGCATGCCTGCGGTCACGACATGCACGCAGCCGTACTCTACGGCGTACTGCAGCGCTTCGCCGCACAACACGACTTCCGCGGCACCCTCTTCGGACTCTTCCAGCCCGGCGAGGAGTGCAACCCCGGCGGTGCGTCGCTCGTCCTGGCCGAGAAGCCCTTCGAAGGGTATGACATCCGCGCCGTAATCGGCGAGCACGTCGACTCGCAGCTCGAGGTCGGAAGCCTCGGATTCCGAGCCGGAAAGTACATGGCCTCGAGCGACGAACTCCGTTTCCGGGTTCACGGAACGGGAGGACACGGCGCCATGCGTCAGCTGCTCAAGGATCCCGTAGCCGCCGGAGCCGAACTGCTTACACGCCTCGTGGCTCTCAACGGCGAGGAGTGCGTGTTGTCGATCGGCCGTGTGGAGGCCCCCGGCGCCACGAACATCGTTCCCGACGAGGTCTACATGGAAGGGACGCTGCGCACCTTCGACGAACGCGAACGCAAGATCATCCACCAGCGCATCGGCAACATCGCCGCAGAGATCGACTCCCGTTACGGCGTCTCGACCCGCGTGGAGATCAGCCACGGATACCCCTGCGTCGTGAACGACGAGATTCTGGTCAAGCTGGCCGTGGACCTCGCACGGAAGACGGGCGTGCACATCGAGATGCTCCCTCTCAGAACCACCGCCGAAGATTTCGGTTTCTACTGCCGGGAGTATCCCTCGCTCTTCTACCGCCTCGGCGTCGGGGCTCAGGCCGGAAGATCCCACACCGCCACCTTCCTCCCCGACGAAAGAGCCATCGATACGGGGATCGGTTTCATGCACGATCTGGCCCTTCGGGTTCTTGAAAAATAACTGACACGATATGAACAAAAAGCAACAACACGCGCCGAAGAAAAACAGGCGATCGTCCCGCGAGGAGATCATTCTCCACCTGCTCCGGGATTTCCCCAACACGCAATACACGCTGAAATACCTCGCCTCGGTCTCGGGAGGCGCCTCGAAGGAGGGACGGCGCGAGACGTTCGAGATCCTCAGCCGCCTCTTCGACGAAGGAATCGTCGAGGAGTGTTCGCGGGAGAAGTACCGTCTCTCGCAGCAACACAGGCCCCTTTACGAGGGGGTGGCTTCCATGACCCAGTCGGGAGCGCTCTACGTCGAGGTCGAGGGGCTCGAAAACGACATCTTCGTCAATCCACGAAATACGGACTACGCCCTGGACGGCGACCGTGTCGAGGTATCCGTCACCCACCGCGGCCGCGACGGGAAGTTCGAAGGCGAAGTCACGCGCATCATCGAACGCTCCCATAAACCCTATGTCGGTGTAGCCGAGGTCGGGGCGCATCAGATCTTCGTGAAGGCCGATTCGCGCCGCATGCCCATGGATATCTACCTCTCGCGCCGCACCTATCCCGACGTGCGCGACGGCGAGAAGGTCGTCGTGCGCATCGTCGACTGGCAACCCGGAAGCAAGAGCCCCGTGGGCGAACTGGTCGAACGGCTCGGCATCGCCGGGAACAACGACACCGAAATGCACGCCATCCTGGCCGAGTATGAACTCCCCTACCGTTTCGAGCCCGAAGTCGAGGCTGCCGCCGCAGCCATCGACGGCAGCGTTACGGCCCGCGAGATCGCATGCCGCCGCGACTTCCGCCAGGTAGTGACCTTCACCGTGGACCCCGCCGATGCCAAGGACTTCGACGATGCCCTCTCGGTGCGCAAGATCAGGGAGGGCGTCTGGGAGATCGGCGTGCACATCGCCGACGTCACCCATTACGTCAAACCCCACTCGGTGATCGACGACGAGGCCGTCGAACGCGGCACGTCGGTCTATCTCGTGGACCGCACCGTCCCGATGCTCCCCGAACGCCTCTCGAACGAACTCTGCTCGCTGCGTCCCAACGAAACGAGCCTCTGTTTCTCGGCCGTCTTCACCCTCAACGAGGATCTCGAGATCCTCGACGAATGGTTCGGACGTACGGTCATCCACTCCGACCGCCGCTTCCCCTACGCCCAGGCGCAGGAGGTGATCGAGACCGGCCGCGGCGATTTTGCCGAGGAGATTCTCACGCTCAACCGGCTGGCCCAGGCATTGCGGGCCCGCCGCTTCAAGAACGGAGCCATCTCCTTCGAACGTGAGGAGGTGAAGTTCCGGCTCGACGACGACGGGAAACCCCTCGGCGTCTACTTCAAGGAGCAGAAGGAGTCGAACCAGATGATCGAGGAGTTCATGTTGCTGGCCAACCGCCGCGTGGCGGAGTTCTGTGCACACCGCCACAACGAAAAGGGGCGCGCCGTGCCCCGCACGATGGTCTTCCGTGTCCACGACTCGCCGAGCGAGGAGAAACTCGACCGCTTCCGGCAGTTCATCCTCCGTTTCGGCCACGTGTTCAAGGCCTCGAAGGGACGTGCCGTGGCTCGCGAAATGAACAAGCTCTTCAAGCAGATCAAGGGCTCGACCCAGGAGAATGCCGTCACGACGATGGCCGTACGCTCGATGGCCAAGGCCTTCTATACCACCGACAACATCGGACACTACGGACTCGCATTCCCCTACTATACCCACTTCACCTCGCCGATCCGCCGCTATCCCGACATGATGGTTCACCGCCTGCTGGCCCACTACCTCGAGGGCGGGAAGTCGGTTGCCAAAGAGCCCGTCGAGGAGCTCTGTGCACGCGCTTCGGACCGCGAGATCGTCGCCGCCGAAGCCGAACGCGCCTCGATCAAGTACAAGATGGTCGAATTCATGAAGGAGCACATCGGCGAGGAGTTCGACGGGCACATCTCGGGCCTCACCGAGTGGGGCATCTACGTCGAACTGGACGAAACACACATCGAGGGCATGTCCTTCCTGCGCGATATTCAGGGAGACTTCTTCCTCTTCGACGAGCAGCAATACGAGATCGTCGGACGATCGACCGGCATCCGGATGACGCTGGGCGATGCCGTGCGCATCCGTGTGAAGCGCGCCGATCTCCAAAAGCGGCAGCTCGATTTCGAGCTTCTGCTGCCCGGACTCGCGAACAGACGGAGCGCCTCGTCGGACAACCGCAGCAAGGGTCCGAAGGTCAGCCGTTCCACCCGTCGCAACGGCAGATAGGGCGATTCCATAATCATGCCGCCAACACCCGAGGCCCGCTGTCAGAGAGACAGCAGGCCTCGGTATTTTCCGGAAAGAGCACAAAAAAGGGTCTCTCGCGGAGGAGAGACCCAAAGCGATCGGAACAACCGCTCGTTAGAAGAGGTTCACACCGTCGAGCGTCGCGATCAGGAAGGTTGCAGCAACCGACAGGATGGCGTACAGCTCCGGGAAAGCGGCCAGAATCAGCGTCTTACCCATCACATCGTGACCATTGCCGATGGCAGCGATACCGTTGGCGCAAATCTTGGCCTGGTAGATCGACGATGCCAGGTTCACGATACCCACCAGAATACCGGCACCCAGAATGGCGGCGCCCTGCGTAATCGTAGGATTCGTCAGTCCGCCCTGCACCAGGAAGAAGCAGACGAAACCGTAGAGGCCCTGCGAACCCGGAAGCGCCGAGAGAATCATGTAGCTACCGAACGCTCCGCTGTTCTTTTTCATGGCGCCGACAGACGCCTGACCCGCAATTGCGGTTCCCACGGACGATGCGATGCCCGCCAGGCCCACCATCAACGCTACGCCGACGTAAGCCATTACCAATGCTGTTGTTGTTTCCATAATGTTTTGAATTGTTTTTGATTATTGTTGTTTATTCGTTTGTCTTGTCCATTTTGCGGATCGGGTCGAACGACCGGGTAGCCATCTCGAAGCCGGCATTCTTGAAGAACTCCACGAAGGTCAGACGCATCGGGTGGACGAACGACGAGATGGTCGACATGAAGAGGTTGATGCCATGTCCGATCAGCAGGATCGGAATCATCACCAGCAGCCGCACCACGATCCCGGCACCTTCCGGCACGAAGCCCTCGGCCAGCGTATTGAAGACCAGCGCCAGCACGCCGCCCGAGAGTCCGATAGCGAACAGTCGGATGTACGAAAGCACATCGCTCAGCAGTCCCGTAATGTTGTTGTAGAGATCCCAAAGTCCGGCACCGATGTTGACCAGCGGATTGCGCCGCGGGTTGTTGAGCAGCAGCAACAGCACGCCGCCGAGGCCCAGAGCAACATAGAAGGTCACCGACTGGGAGGTAAAGCCCGGAATGGCAAACCCTGCCATGGGAAGCGCCACGGCCAGTGCACACGAAACAAGGATGATGAACCAGCCCAACTGTCCGAAGGCATGCGAGATGCCGAAGCAGCGCGTCGTGGTCCAGATATTGAGCGCCATGCCTAAGAGGATCTGCACCAGGCCGATAACCAGCGAGATGAGGAAGAACTTGCCCTGGAAGTCAAAGAAGGGAATCGACGGGAAATACTCCGAGAGGCTCAGCCCGAAAAACGAACCGCAAATGCCGCCGAAGACCACCGTGGAGAGGGCACACAGCGTGGCAAACCACGAAGCACGGCGCATCATGCCCGGCTCACGGAACTTGTGAAGCATGAAGAGGCCCGCCGCCAGCAGAACCAGTCCATATCCCGCATCGTTCAGGCAGATGCCGAAGAAGAGCATGTAGAACGGCGCGAAGAAGGGTGTGAGGTCCAGCGAGCCGTATTTCGGACGCGCATAGAGGTCGCCAATCATCTCGAAGATCCGCGCGAAGCGGTTGTTCTTCAACTTGACGGGCGTATCGTCCTCGGGCGTCGGGTCACGCTTGAGCCATACCACATTGGGGTACGATTCGAGCAGCGCGTCGACTTTCGCCGAAGTCTCCGTCTCGGCCCAGCCCTCCATGATAACCAACGTACCGTCGGCCTCCCGTTGTGCCGTAGCCTCGACACGCACCCCCTGCAGACGCTCCTTCAGCGTCGTGGCATACTGCGCGAGCAGGGCCTCCGAGGCCGCCACCCGTGCAAACTCCGCATCCAGTGCCGTCAGTTTCTCCCGTTCCGCAGCCAGGCGGCGTTCCGCCTCGCGGACATCCATCTGCGGGGTCTTCATCTCCTGGGCATCGAGCGACACCTCCTCGTTCGGGGCTGTCACCACGATGAACCATACCGTAGAGTCGTTGCGTGAAATCTCCGCAAGCGTATACTTCGCCGACCACTCCTCCTGCAGTTTGTCATACGTACCGCGCTGTGCGGAGAAGTAGTGCAACACGATCCCCTCCGCAGCGAGGTGCTCCGTACGCTCCACATCAAAAGCGCCCCACGGACGCAGCTCGTCGGCGAGTTTTTCCAGACGCGCAATCTCCGCACGGATAGCAGCGGCTTCGCGCTGCGCCTCCGCATAGTGCGCATAGGCCTCCTCACCCGTGGCAAAGGGCTCGCCGCGCAGCGCCGCATGGGCCTCGTCGGCCCGGAAGCCCTTCAGGAACTCCGCAGCCTTCGCACATCCCTCGATGTCGAGCAGCAACTGACGGTCCTCCTCCGAAGGCTCCCATCCCGTCGTGGTGATATCCACCAGCCCGAGTTCACGCAGCCGCTCGATGAAATCCCCGCTCTGTGCCGCATAGAGCACAAAGTCGTATTTCGACATTCTGGCTATCATAGCATCGCGCCCTCCCCGGCGTTCTGTTGTTTGGTTTTCACGATCTTCTGGGCCGACTTCGAAAGATTCTCCTCGTCCTCCATGAAGCGTTTGATCTTCCGGATGGCATCCTCATAACCCGGGATCTGGACCTTCTCGTAGAGGTTCACCTTCTGCGTGGTCTTGCGACGCGCGAAGTCCAGCAGCTCCATCCGGCGGTTGTAGACCTCGTACTCGAGGCCCAGACGCGCCAGACGCTTCAGAATCCCGATCCCGTCGGCAAACCAGGCCGGCGAGGAGAAGAGGTCATAGGCCCGCTCCTCGAAGTGAACATCCGCCAACTCCGGAATGCGGACACCGGCAATCTTCCGCTCAGCAAGATCCACGTCCGCAATGCGGAGCAGGTCACGGTCGAACTCCCCCCACAGCGATACCATGTAGTCGTACTCCCCCTTCAGGGACTCGAACTGACGTCGGTAATCGCCGGCGGAGTCCTTCGCCTTCTTTACCTCCGATCGCAGCGCGGACTCCTTGCTTTTGATCGTCGGAAGGGCCTTTTGCCGCATTTTCAGCTGCTTGCCCAGTTCGCCCAGCGAAGTCTTGTTGTATTGGAACTTGATGGCCATCGTGCGTTACGCCTCCTTCCAGTATTTCTTGATCAACTCCTCCTTGATGGCGACCTCCTCCTTCGAGAAGTACTTCGCAAAGAGCGTCCATGCCGTATCGAGCATCTCCGTGATGCCGATGTTGACGTCGATCGCCAGCAGTTTCTCCGAATAGTCGCGGGCAAATTTCAGGGCCCGTTCGTCGTAGTCCGACAGGTCGAAACCGTTTTCGAGTTTGGTCTTGGCGTTCGCCGCGTCGGCATAGAGGCGCACGCAGGCGTTCATCACCTGCGGGTGGTCCTCACGCGTCTTCTTGCCGATGACGAGCGGTTTGAGTCGCGACAGCGAACGGAACGGGTCCACGATGACCTTGCCCGTATCGGAGTCGTTGCGCAGGAACAACTGTCCCTCGGTGATATAACCCGTATTGTCGGGCACGGCGTGCGTGATGTCGCCGCCCGAAAGCGTCGTCACGGCAATGATCGTGATCGAACCGCCGTTGGGCAGCTGCACGGCCTTCTCGTAGATCTTCGCCAGATCCGAGTAGAGCGATCCGGGCATCGAGTCCTTCGAGGGGATCTGGTCCATACGGTTCGAGACGATGGCCAGCGCGTCGGCGTAGAGCGTCATGTCCGTGAGCAGCACCAGCACCTTCTCGCCCTTGTCCACGGCGAAGTATTCGGCGGCCGTCAGCGCCATGTCCGGAACAAGCAGACGCTCCACGGGCGGATTCTCCGTCGTGTTGACGAACGACACGATGCGGTCCAGCGCTCCGGCGTTCTCGAAGACCGACTTGAAGTAGAGGAAGTCGTCGTTCGTAAGACCCATACCGCCGAGGATGATCTTGTCGGCCTTGGCACGCAGCGCCACGTTGGCCATCACGGCATTGTAGGGCTGGTCCGGGTCGGCGAAGAAGGGAATCTTCTGTCCCGTCACGATCGTATTGTTCAGGTCGATACCCGCGATACCCGTAGCGATGAGCTCCGAGGGCTGGATACGCTTGAAGGGGTTCACCGTCGGGCCGCCGATCTCCCGGGCCTCACCCTCGACGATCTCACCACCCTCCAACGGCTCGCCGTAAGCGTTGAAGAAACGGCCTGCCAGGGCGTCCGAAACCCGCAGCTTCGGCGGTTCACCGTGGAAAACGACCTCCGAGTCGGTCGAGAGGCCTTCGGTCCCGGCGAAAACCTGAAGCGTCACGTTCTCACCCATAATCTTCACCACCTGGGCCAGCTTGCCGCCCACGGTGGCCAGTTCGTCGTTCCCGACGCCCTGCGCCCGCAGCGTCACCGTCGCCTTGGTGATGTTGTCGATGCGGGTATATATCTTCTGAAATGCGCGTGTTGTCATGGTTTACTTGTTTTTTTCACTCACATACTCTTCGATCTGTCGCTTGTAGCTCTCGAACTTCTCCGACTTCCACTCCGAGTAGTTCATCTGCCGGAAGAGGTTGATCAACCCCTTGAAGAACTGCGAACACTCCTCGAAATCCGAGAACGAGAAGTTCTGACGGCAGATCCCCAGCACCATTTCGTACATCATCTTCTGTCGCTCGATCGGACAGTTGGCATCGATGTCGTCGAAGGCGTCCTGCTGCAGGATCACGAAGTCTATCAGCTCCGACTTCCAGAACCGCTCGTGGTACTCCACCGGCACGCCGTCGTCACCCAGAATGTTGATCTGGTCGTTGGCCTCCTTGCCGCGCTGCACGAGCGTCTTGCCCGCATACACGAGGTCGACCCAATCCTTCTCGATATGCTCGTCGAGGTAGGCGCGGATCTCGGGGTATTCGAGGTATTTCGAGTAGGACTCCAGCGGGTCGATGGCCGGGTAGCGCTTCGAATCGGCACGACCCTGCGAAAGGGCATAGAAGCAACGGGCCGCCTTCTTGGTCGACTCCGTAACGGGCTCCTTGAGGTTACCGCCCGCCGGCGACACCGTACCGAGGAACGTCACCGATCCCGTCTGGCCGTTCGTGAGCTTCACCAGTCCGGCCCGCGAGTAGAAGTTCGAGATGATCGCCGAAAGGTCCATCGGGAAGGCATCCTGACCCGGAAGCTCCTCCAGACGGTTCGACATCTCGCGCAGCGCCTGCGCCCAACGCGACGTCGAGTCGGCCATCACCAGCACCTTCAGACCCATCGAGCGGTAGTATTCGCCGATCGTCATACCCGTGTAGACCGAGGCCTCACGAGCCGCAACGGGCATGTTCGACGTGTTACAGATGATGATCGTACGCTCCATGAGCTTGTGCCCCGTACGCGGGTCGACCAGCTCGGGGAACTCCTTGAAGATCTCGACCACCTCGTTGGCACGCTCGCCGCACGCCACCATGATGATCACATCGGCATCGGCCTGTTTCGAAATGGCGTGCTGCAGCACCGTCTTGCCCGCACCGAACGGCCCCGGGATGAAGCCCGTACCGCCTTCGGCCATCGGGTTGAACGTATCGATGGCCCGCACGCCCGTCTCCATGACGCGCGACGGACGCGGCTTCTCCGTATAGCAGCGGATGGCCTGCTTCACCGGCCACTTCTGGACCATCGTGATCTCGTGGTCCTTGCCTTCGGCGTCGGTCACTACGGCCACCGTATCCTTGACCTTGTATTTGCCGGCCTTGGCCACGCTCTTGACCGTATAGTTGCCCGTCATCGTGAAGGGAACCATGATCTTGTGGCTGACCCACTGCTCCTTGACCTCGCCCAGCCACGATGCGGCCGAGACCTTGTCCCCGGCCTTGGCCAGCGGCGTGAAATCCCACTCGGCCTCGAAATCCACCGGATCGGTGATCGATCCGCGTGCGATGAACAGACCCTCCATCTTCTCGAGGTCGTTCTGCAGACCGTCGTAGTTGCGCGACAAAAGACCCGGCGCCAGCGTCACCTCGAGCATATGACCCTCGAATTCCACCCGGTCGCCGATCTTCAGCCCGCGCGTGCTGTCAAAAACCTGTACATAGGCCGAGTCGCCTATGACCTTGATGACCTCGGCCATCATCTTCGTATCTCCCGTCCATACGTGGCAGATCTCGTTCTGGCCCACAGGTCCGTCGGCCTTGACGATCACGATGTTGGAGATGATACCGTTTACACGTCCCGTTGTTTTCATTGTATCGTTTTATTGTTTATTTTCAATGAGTTCACGACCGTCCAGTTCCGACATCAGCCGGTCGAACATCTCCCGGCCCCGGGCGGCGTCCAGGCGCGTCCAGCGAGCCACGATATTCACCCGGACCAGATAGGAAAGGATGGCATCGATGTCGAAATAGTCGAACGTCGCCAGCTCCGCGGCCTCCGACCAGCGGATCAGATCCAGTTTGCGCTCCTTTTCCACGAGGTTTGCCTCATCGTTCATCGCGGCAATGACCGCGTCGATGTACGGCAACTCCCCCCGCAGGCCGAAGTCGGCCGCCGAACTGCGCTGAAGCTGCTCGACGATATCGCCCTCTCCGACCACCGACTCCTCGACCGCACGTCCTGCAGCACGTGCCGCCACGGCGGCCGTAACGTTACGCAACGTCCGGTCAAATACCGACCAGGCACGCAGGAAACGGCTCCGCGAGGCTTCGCACAGCGCGTAGTAGGCTCCGAAAAGCTCCTTCTCGAAGCGTTGCGCAGTATCGACCGTCTCGGCATCCTCTCCCTCCGGATCGCCATAGGCCCTGACGACGCGGGCCAATGCTTCGGGAAGCTGCCGCGGACTCTTCAACTCCGCCTCCAGCTCCTCACGCGAGAGATTGCCCAGCGAATTGAAGGTCTGACGTCCCCCACGCAGGGCGGCAAGATTCGCACAGTCGTAATAACCGTAGAGCAGACGCACCAGACGACCGTCCCGCGCCTCGACCCCTTCGAGAATACCGTCGATAATCTCCCGGGCGTCGAAACCCTTCGTATCGGCATCGAGCGTGTACTCCCTGAGCGACGCAACCAGCGTGTAATATTGGTTTGCGAACATGCCTCTATGCCTTGAACAGGAGTTGGTAAACCTTCTCCCGGAGGTATTCACCCAGCAGGGCCTCCAGGTCGGCATCCGTGAACGAGATGTAGTAGCCGCCATCCTTGGCTCCCACCTTGAAGCCCGTCTTCACCTCCTTGGACCAGCCCACCTCGATGCCTGCATCGAGCAACGCCTGGGCGCTCTTCGAAAAAGCCGCATCCAGCTTCTCCCGGGCATCTTCCGGAAGCAACGCCTGCAGTTCGACCTTTCCCGAATCGGCCCCGTTCCAGTTCCGGGCCACGGCAACGAGCATCTCACGCAGGAAGGCCGGATCGAGCGTCGAGGCCTTGACCCCCTCCGAAGTCGTCCGGGCAACGATCAGCGAGGCGATCTCCGACTTGATCTTCGAAACGGCCTGACGTCCGGCCAGCGAAATCTCCGTCAACGTGTTCTTCTCCACCTCTTCGGCCTTCTTCCGGGCCTGGCCGACGATTCCTTCGGCCTCGGCTCGGGCCTCCGAAAGGATCTTCTGCGCTTCGGCCTTGGCATCGGAGATCAGTTTGTCGGCATCGGCACGACCCTTCTCCAGACCTTCGTCATAGAGCTTCCGCGTTAACTCTTGCAGTTTGTTTTCCATCATGATATCGTATTTTAATTATCGTTTTTCAATTTCGGACACAAATATATAAAAGATTATGAATAAACAGAATTTACGGCCGACAAATTATCCGCTTTCGATGAATTTCACGCGCAAATGGAAGATCCGTTCCGACAAAACACGCACACCCCCGCCACGTTTCGTGGCAGGGGTGTGCTCCAACTATCCGGAATTCCGACAGCTATTGCTTGCGGGAATCGCCGTAGATATATTCGACGTCCGACTTCTTGAAACGCAGAATCCGTGTATCCCTCGTTCCGGCGCCGTTCTTCGTCATATACATGTTTCCCAGTCCTCCGTTTATGTACCAACCCGAACCCTCGGGAGAGTGCACGCTGAAGAGAATGTTGTTGTAGTGATTCGAGTGCATGATCCCGTCGGCATTCCACTGTGCTCCGGGGCCGTACCACGTAATGCCCTCGTCGGAGGGGAAATCCGGACTCCACATCCGCACACTGAGCAGATCGTTCAACGACAACGTACCGATCGTCAGACCATTACGCCGTTGCTGGCTGCGGCTTACCCGCGAATGCCCCTCCCAGGGGACCTTGAGCGTATGCGTACCGCTCCACATCATCCAAATGTAGTCCGTGGCATCGAAAACCCGATTGAATTCCTCCATCGACGGAAGTTCATAGCCCTCCGGGGACAAGGCGTCGGCCGGCAGTCTGTTGATGTGTGCGGAAATATCCGTCGAGAAACCCTCCATCACGGCCTTGCCATCCTGTTCGACAACACGCATTCCCACACCGCTGTCCCCCTGGTAGGCCCAGCCCCAAAGGTCATAGAACTCTTCGGCCGTACAGCTCGCCAGATAGTCGAAGAGGCTCTTTCCGGCCATAGCCGCCGGATCCGCCGACGAAAGCACCTGATCCTCAAAACTTCGGGAATTGCCCCGGGCATTGTACTTGCACCACCACACGCCGTGGAACCACGTCACTGGAAGTCCCCAGTTGCGCCGCACGATCGTATACTCCTCGCGCATCGAACCATCCTCGCGGTTACAAATCACCAACCGGGCCGACTGCCGGCGTCCGTTGGCCGTCGGATCATTCGGACGCCAGCCTCCAACCACCCGGAAGGTATCCGATCGCTCGGAAGAGGCCGAAATCAACACCCACGGATCCTCATCGTCATCAAACTCCACAAAAAGCTCCTTGCCTTCGGGCAGCACGAAACGTCCCAGTTCGTTCTCGACATAGCGGTCAAAATCCACCGTATAGGCCGCATTGTCGAAGTCCAGGTCTCCCTCGATCCGCGACGGATTGGCGGCGAGCTGCAACAGGATCCGATCCTCGGGATAGACCTGTTCAAGGCCCTTGCGGCGAAAACGGACCTCAACCTCCGCAGCAGGACGGTTCGGTGCATAGAGCGACTTGTGAATCCGGAAGAGATTCATGTCATCGGGGCCGCTTCCCGTCGAGACCTCCTCGACCGTCAGCGGGAACTCCGTCAACGGAAGCACCTCCAACTGGCTGTCACTCGTCACGGCAAGCAGAATCTCCGTCTCCGTATAGGGCAGAACGAGCGTCCGACCCGCCTCGGCAATCCGAACATCCGCGGGAATGCTCGAACGGTCCGCATCGACCGTCAAAGGGGTATCCAGATCCGGTTCAACCGCCGTTTCCCCTCCGTCCGTCCACGCCTCGACCGTCAGACGGGCCTCGGTGTCGATCACATCCTTGCGCAGCGTAACCGTATAGATGCGATTACGGAGGACCGGTCGCGGAAGAGCGCTCTCCAGCGTATAGGGTTTGCCATCGATCTGCCCCTCGAGACGTATGCGCAGGGAAGCATTGTTCTGCTCATGGAGATACGCAAGACCGGGCGTATCCTCGGTCAGAGGCAGCGATCCCGACGGTTCGAAATCGGCAAGTTCGCTCCCGGCAGGTGTTGCAACCGGCTCCCGCGGCAACAGATAACCCGTGCTGGCGGCGTCCAGAAGCGTGACACGATCGACCGAGACCGTCCCGGCGACCCGCAGCCGCAGGTCCAGACGGGCCGTACCGTGAGTCAACGTCAGCGGAACCGACGGCTGTCCGGCCGGCACCTCGTCCAGATCCAGGCGACCTGTCGCAAAGAGTTCAGGAGCACCACTTCCGTTTCCGATCGTCGCCTCGAGCCACTCCGCCTCGGCAAGGCCCGGAGCCGGAACCGCTGAAGCAACCTCCGGACGGCCGTTCGCCACGACATAAAGCGTACCGGAAAGACGTTCCAACTGCAGATCGCACCCCTGCTCCGAGGTCGGCAGCTCCTCATAGACCCGCGTAAGACGTCCCCCTTCGAAGAGATAGGCATTTACCCGATCGATCGCATCCTCGCCCGGAATCCCGTTGCCGGACGCATCCGAGGCAAAGGACATCGGCAAGACACGGATCACTCCGCCCGTCCCCGAATCTCCCGGGAACGACTCGGGAGATTCCGTACACGCGAGAAGACTCCCGCAGAGGGCCATGGGCCCCAGGATTCGGAATATCAGATTGTTTTTCACCTTTTTCATCGATTTGCAGATTTTGCGGATTCAGGGAATTCGCCTCGCCGGATCAGCGGCGCAGCGGCGTCAGCTCCGTATCGCTGCCCTCCTCCCACTCGTCGAACGAGATGTCCAGGCGCACGTCGATCACATCCTTGCGCACGGTCAGCGTATAGATTTTGTTTCGCTCCAGATCCGTTTCGAGTCGTTTGGTCAGCGTCTTCGACACACCGTCAATCTCGGCCTCGATGACCACCTCCAGGCCGTCGTTCTCCTGTTCGTATACATACAGCACCGCCGGGGTATCCTTCGTCAGCGGCTCGGTGATCGTCGCCACGGCATCCTTGCGCTGCACGTCAGCCGGCGAAAGGTCGCCCGAAACCGGGAACAGATAGGCCGACTGTGCCGCGTTTTTCAACGTCAGACTCCGTACCGAAGCCACACCCGCCGTGCGGATCTGCAGGTCGAAGCGTGCCAGACCGCGTTTGAGCGTCACCGGAAGCTCCGTCTGCGAATTCTCCATGCCGTCGAGCGTCAGACTTCCCGAGAAGAAACGCGCCGGTGCAGCATCCTGCATCGCCACGGAGAGCTGCAACCACTCGCTCTCGCTGATCGAGCGCTCCTGCAAGGCGTTCAGATCCAGCAAACCTTCGGTATTCGCCACCACGTAAAGCGTTCCGGTGTGGCTGTCGAGCTGGATGCCATAGCCGCCATCGACCGACGTCGGCGTATCGTAAACTTTCGTCAGCACGCCCGACTCGAAGAGGCAGGCCCGCAAATCGGAGATCTCGTTTTCGCCGTCAAGGGCCTGTCCCGTTCCTTCGAACGCAGCCAGACGGGTCTTCACCAACGGTGCCGGGCCCGGAACGGGGAGCGTCTCGACCCCATCGGAGCAGGCTCCCAGCCCCAGGGTCAGCATCATCGAAAAAGCAAGCGTCTTTACATTCATCTTTTTGTTGTTCGTTTTCATAATTTTCCTGTTAAAATGGTTTCTATTAATAATTCATATTTCAGGTACAGCCGTCAACATCACTCATAGATGTATTCGACCGGTGTTTTCACACAGCGCAGCACGCGCGTCTTCGTCGAATTGTTGGCCACGTACTTGATCCAGTTCTGGCCCGGGCGATCCGCATTGGCATAGCCCTCCATCGTCCACGTCTTCGAACTGTTGCCATACGTGGCCAACAGCAGCATCATACGGGAGATGTTCCCCGGCGTGGTATTCCACTGGTGCCCGAGACCGGCCAATACCCAGGTCGCACCGCCAGACCGGAATTCGTAGATCGCAATCGTCCCGTAGGTATGTCCGAGGAACTCGGCATTGCGCTCCTGGATGCGGACCGTCAGTTCATCCCCCGCCGCATTGCGGAAGGTGCGTTCTCCGACACCTCCGATGTTGTAGTTCTCACTCTGCGAGAAGAAGGCATAGTCGTCATAATCGGGGACCTGATAGCCGTAGGGTGCCATCGTCGTCGGGGCGAGTGTTCCGAAGTTCTGCCCCGAGGAGGCCATTCCCTCATGATAGAAGGCCGAACCGTTGTGCCGCAGCGGAAGTCCCTGCAGGTTCCCGGCCTGGTACTGGTCGCCCAGAAGAGCCAGCAGATCCGCATCGTCGGCAGCCGCCAGATAGTCCGCCAGATCGGCATCCGCAGTCGGATCATCCGCTATCAGCACCTGATCCTCATAGCGGGAGACGTTGCCCCTCAGGTTGTATTTGCACCACCACGTACCTCCGATGTTCACAACCGGAAGCCCCCAGTTGCGGCGCCGGATCATATAGCGCTCCTTCGGACCGCCCATGCCATCGGCAATGACCAGATATCCCTCCTGCTCGCGGCCATCGGCCCGGGAATCATTGGGTTTCCAGCCACCCAACAGACGGTAAGCCCCGTCATCCGGCCGCAAATCCATCCATCGGGACTCACCATCCTCGAATTCCAGCGAGAGAATCGTCCCCTCGGGCGCCGTAATACGGGCCAATTCGCCCTCGACGTAGCGCCCGAAGTCACAGGTTCCCGTCTCATCCAGTTGCAGCAAGCCTTCGATACGGACCGGATGGGCCATGAAGACCAGGACCACACGTCCCGACGCCACTCCGTCACGCGACAGCGTCAATCCGGCGTATTCGTTCGTCGTCCCGGGCATCCGCAACGAAGTGGCAACCGAAACGGCCGCAACCGATTCCAGACTCCGTGTCATGGGCTCGGGCGTGATGCTAACACCGTGAACCCGGCCGTCAACAGTCACCTCCGATCCGGGCTCCGCCCGCAGCACCAGACGCAATTCACTGGCCACATGGGGAATATAGACCGTATCGCAGGCATCGTTGAACCGCACGCCGTCGGGCAGTTGCGAGGCCTCGACATCGACCAGTCCCCGCAAAACCGGCGCGGACTCCGTTCCAAGGCCCTCGTCCCAGTTCCCTTCCGTCACCAACACGCCCGCATCAACACCCCGGCCATAGACCTCCAGCGTATAAACCGTATTGCGATACAAATGGGACGGAAGCGTATTCTTCAAACGGTGCCATCCTCCGTCAAAACGGACCACGACCTCGACCTCCATTCCATCATTGGACTGTTCGCAGAGGTAGAACAGCGTCTCCCGGGCGTTGGTCAGCGGTGCGGCTCCGAACTCACGCAGGAGATCCGTCCGCAAGGCCGATGACGGCGTAGAGGGTGTGCCGTTCTCCTGGACATAGCCCCGATCGGCAACCCGACGAATCGTCACGGAGTGAACCTCGACCTCGGCATCGCGCGAAAGAAGATCGATACGCGCCACGCTCCGACGCAGATTCACGCTCCGGGCCTCCGACGAGACCGAAGCCCCGTCCAGATCCAAACGGCCCGTCATGGCAAGACTTTCATGCGTCATCTCATCGAGCGACGCTTCGAGTTTCCGAAACTCCTCGAGCGTGGTCAGATCCGGGGTCAGGCCCTCGAAGGCTTCGATTCCGGCAGCATTCACGGCCAGGTGGAGCTCACCGCGCGGCGACGATGACGGAAAGGTATAGAGCATCTCGTGTCCGGTGGCAATTCCGGAGATTACCTCCCGAAGAAGCCCGCCTTCAAAGCGATATCCCGTCACGGAACGAACCGTCGACTCGAAATCCGAGGCTTCGGCACCTTCGGGCGACACGGCATTCAGGCGCACGACCAACGGAGTCGCAACCGCCTCGGTGTTCTGCATCCTGTCGTCCGCACATCCCGCGGTCGACAGCAGTATCGGCAGCATGGCTGCCCAATGGAGAAATAAACAGCTTCTTTTCATGATTTACGGATACAAGGTCGGGTTCTTGGATGTATTCAGATAGGAGGGCGAATCGATCGGCATTTCGTTCAGATGCCGGACATAAAAGTTATTCATCAACTCCTGCGCCCAAGGCCCATAAGTGAACGAACTGCTGTGGCTGTAGCCCATTACGTGCCCCAGCTCATGAAACATCACCTCACACGAATAGGTATTGGTATAGTGGCTCAGCCAGGCCGTCTGGTAGGCTCCGAAGATATTGCCTCCGCCCAGTCCGATGACGTTGTTCCCCGAATAGACGAGTCCCACGACCAGGCTCCGCGGTTGGCGCATTTGCGCAAGCACCGTCTCGGGCGTCACCTTATCCTCGACTCCTCCATTGCCGTAGAGCCGATCCTGGTTCTCCCGCAGGATCTCCTCATGCTCCGGCATGTCGATCATGTAGGTGAAGTTCAGGAAGAAAGCCACAACCTCGCGGCAGTGCACCGGGCGTATGCCCATCCAGTTGCCGACCGGCCCGCCGTTCGGAAGATCGGGATCCCCGCCATAGAGTCCGAACGCAATGGTCCAACCGTGCAGGATTTTCTGCAATTTCGCCCAATAGGGATCCTCCGATTCGATCTTGAACTCGGCACCGGCCAACGCCTGCACGTCCAACTGCGGGAGTTCGACCCAACGGCCCGATTCCGAAAGGCAGAGCGTCGGTCGCTGCACCTGCGGCAGTGTCTCGTAGAAATCCGCAAAAGGAGGTATGCTGTCGAACCAGGCCAGATCGAGGTATTCGTTGTCAACCTGCGGGAACCGGGCCCGGACAAGCACCCCGGACAGAGCCCGCGGCGAATAGAACCGGACATGCAACTCTCCCGCATCGGTCAGGGAACACTGAAGCGGTGCCGCCGTATTGAAACGCCGCTGAGAGGTATCCGTATAGACCGTCTTCGGCTCGCCGTCCTGCAGGATCAGCCCATGCGTCCCTTCATCATAAGCCCGCTGCGTGATGAACATCGTCCCCGACGTGTTGTCCGGATGGACAACCCGGGTATTTACCTGTCCGATGCGATTGGGCTCGATGCAGTCGAGCTCAAACCCGAAGAACCGACGAACCTGCTCGCCCCGGTAGGTACGCGTCACCTGTTCGATCTCGCCCCGGAGCGAAGTGCCTTCAACCGTAGGCAGGAACAGATAGCTCGATGCCGATTCCAGATCGACCTCCAGCAAAAGCTCCTCGCTCTCCCCGACGAACGTGCCCGATCCGGTCAATCCGGTATGAAAACGCGCATCGGAAAGTACGGCCCGTTTCAAAAGCTCCGCCGTACGGATATAAGGGTTCTCATAGACAAAGGTAAAATCGGCACGTCCGACAATGCGCTGCTGCACGGTCTCGGTTCCCGTCACCACGGATTCCACGACCCCCTCGGGTGTCGTCGTGACCCGCACCACAAAGGGGCTCTGCGAATAGAAATATTCGGCGGCAAGAGACCGCTGAAGATCCGACGGAAAACTCACCCACTCTTCATCGATATGACCGATCGAATGAACCGTCATCCGGTCCTGCGACCACTCTCCGCGAATCCCCAACACCAGCAAGCGATACGTCCCGTCGCGCAACCCCTCGATCCGCAAGATCGAACTCTGCGGATCGTACAATCCCTTGAGATTGCCGATCACCCGGCCCGAGGCATCGTCCGCGACAAGAAACTCCACCCGATCGTAATTCGTTCTGAGCTCTGTCGCACGCGTTACCTCTCCGTCATAGGCCATCGCCTCGAGGTTGAACGAAATTCCGTTCTGCGCCGACACCGACGGTTCCGGTCTCCACTCCTCCTGCTCGCAGGAGGCCAGAAACAGTCCGCTCCATAAAACTGCAAAAAGAATTCTCTTCATTTGGCGTCCTTATTGTTATTATATATATTTGTATCCCAAATCGTGCTCCGTCGCGCAGGTCGCTGCATCCCTGCAGAATTACCTGGTCCGCCCGGAACGGGTGCAAAAATAGAGAGACAAAACAAGGTTTCGCGTAACCGATGTTACGGCGAATCTCCAATCGTGAAATTCGAACCTTCATGGAGTGTGAAATTTATGACATGCCCCTTTTCCATGGGGGCGACCGATCCGTCATGGAATCGGTGCTGCAGCGATCCCCGGGGCGTTATGCCGTTTACCGGAAAGGAGATTTCATCGCCCTGCAGAACAGCGTCTGCCGATCGCTGTTCCTGTTGTGTGAGGGCAGCGTCTATGCCCAGATGACCAGCTCCGAAGGGCGCGAGCTGACCCTCGACACCCTCACGGCTCCCGACACGCTCGCCTCGGCATTCATCTTCGGGACCGAAAGCCGCTATCCCGTATCGATCGTCGCCAACAGCGACTGCCGGCTCTGGGTCGTGGGACGCGAAAGCATCCTGCAAATCATCGAGCAGGACAACGCCGTGCTGCGGAATTTCCTGACGATCCTCTCCGACCACAGCCTCTTTTTGAGCCGGCGGATCAACGAATTCGCCCTGCAAAGCCTCTCGTCACGCCTGATCGGCTATCTGAAAGACAACCACGTCATCCGCAACCTGCAGGAGACGGCCTTCATCCTCGGCGTAGCACGCCCGTCGCTCTCACGCATGATCGCCCAACTGGTCGAACAGGGCACGATCCGCAAGACCGACGAAGGATACGTGTTGAAATAACAAAAAGAAAAGCCCCGGCCCGCCGGACCGAGGCTTTTTTCATACGGAAAGGCCCATCTCTATTGATGCTGGGGACGCAGCAGATCCTGCACGACCTTCACCGGCGAGAAGGTTGTAATGGGCACATCCACGAAAACCGTGTTCCAACGCGCCATCGCGCCGTTCCACAGCCCCGGCAGCTCCTGAGCCCGCAGTTCGCGGCCGCCGCTCGACTTCGAGGAGATGAAGCCCGTCGAGGGATCGGTATACTGCCGCAGGTCGAACTTCCCGCCCTTCGAGGTCCTTACGCCGCAAACCAGATCCACCGGATTGAAGTGCGTGGCCGACTTCATCAGCGGCTGGTCGTCGGGCCCGATCTGGCTCGACTCGGCAATCTGCAGCGACTCCGTACCGTCGGGGTTCCCGACCCAGAAGGGACCGCCGCCCGGCTCTCCCTCGTTGCGGACCATGCCGCAGACGCGGATCGGGCGGTCTAACACCGCACGCAGCAGCGCCGAATCGTAATCCGCCGGCAGCTTCACGCACAGCCGCTTCTCGATGAACTCCGCAATCGGGGCCAGTTCGCAACCCTCGACCTCCAGCGCCCGCAGGTACTCGAACGCCCGCTCCTGCAGGTCGAGCAGCACGCCGGCCAGCACCTTCTTGTAGCGGACCGTATCGCCACGCCGGGCGTCGGTCGTCACGTTGTCGATGTTCTTGATGAAGATCACGTCGGCATCGATCTCGTTCAGGTTCTCGATCAGCGCACCGTGGCCCGCGGGACGGAACAGCAGCCGCCCGTCCTCCTGGCGGAAGGGGGTGTTGTCGGGATTCACGGCGATGGTGTCCGTCGCGGGCTTCTGCACCGAGAACGAGATGTCGTAGCGGATGCCGAAGCGGTGTTGATAGAGGGGGATCTTCCCGGCAAGCAGCTGTTTGAAGCCCTCCATGTGTTCGGGCGAGACAGTGAAGTGGATCCGCGCCACGCCCTGCGACGAAGCGTAGGAGGCACCCTCCACAAGATGCTCCTCAACGGCCTTGCGCGCCCCCTCGGGATAGGCATGGAACGTCACCAGGCCTTTGGGTTTGTGACCGTAGTTCAGACCGTCGTTCACGATGGCGTCGACCTTCGCCCGGTCATCGGCCCCGGCCGGCAGCACCGCCTTCAACTCGGGCCAGAAGGCAAAACGTTCGAGATTCGACAACAACGTATCGATACCCGGGGTGCGCTTTTCCTCGTTGACAAACGAGAAGAGCTCCTTGAACATCCGCGTAGCAGCCCCAGAAGCCGGAACGAACTTCACGATTCCCAAACCCTCAGCCGCCTGCTCGTAACGTGCCACAGCGGCATCGGCATCGGCCTGGTCGAGCATCACGACACCATCCCCGGGCGAAGCGGCACGCACCACGTTCAGCCACGGAAAGCCGCGGCGGAAATTTTCCAGTTGGGTTTCGACCTGGGCCACACTCAGCCCATGATCGGCAATTTGCTGTAAATCCTGTTCGGTAAACATATCGGTTATAGGTTTTGAGCAATAAAGTTACGCAAATTATTCGTAACTTTGCACATCATGATCCGAGAATTTCACCATATCAGCCTGCGCGACCGCAACAGCTTCGGTGTCGACCAGCAGGCCGCGCGCCTCGTCGAATTCGAAACCCCGGACGATCTGCGCGAACTGTTCGCCCACGGAGTGCCCTCCCGCTGGATGGTCCTCTCCGGAGGGAACAACATCCTCTTCACGCAGGATTACGACGGAGTGCTCGTGACTCCCGTCGCCCGGGGGATCTCGATGCTCCGCCAGGAGCGCGATTCGGTCTTCATCCGCGTCGAGGCGGGTGTCGAGTGGGACGAACTGGTCGAATGGGCCGTAGAACACGACCTGTGGGGACTCGAGAACCTTTCGCTCATTCCCGGGAAGGCCGGAGCGGCTCCCGTACAGAACATCGGAGCCTATGGAGCCGAAGCAGCCGACACGATCCGGCGGGTGGAGATGTTCTGCGTCGAAACCGCAACAATGCTCACGCTTGACGCCCCGCACTGCGGCTTCGGATACCGCGAAAGCGTCTTCAAGCATACGCTCAAGGGGAGAGTCATCATCACCGCGCTCGAAATGGAACTCTCCCGCACACCCCGGCCCCGACTCGGATACGGAGACGTCGAACGCGAGGTCGAAGCTCGCGGCGGCGCCACGCTGCGCAACATCCGTGAGGCGGTCTGCGCGATCCGCCGCTCGAAACTCCCCGATCCGACCGTACTCGGAAACGCCGGGAGCTTTTTCAAAAACCCCGTCGTGGAGGCCCCGGTGGCCGAGAAGCTCCTCGCCCGCTACCCCGACATGCCGCACTACCCGGCCCCGGACGGGCGCGTGAAGCTGGCGGCCGGATGGCTGATCGACCGGGCCGGACTGAAGGGTCGGCGCGAAGGGAATGTCGGCGTGCACGAACGACAGGCCCTGGTGCTGGTCAACTACGGCGGCGCCACGGGCGGCGAGGTGATCGCCTTCGCCCGCAAGGTCCAGCACGAAGTCCTCGAGAAGTTCGGCATCACCATCGACACCGAAGTGAATCTATTGTAAGAAGCCATGACACTGATCGAAGCCTTTCAACGCTACATCGACGAGAATGACCTCTTCACACACGATGACCGCATCCTGCTGACCGTCTCGGGGGGTGTGGATTCGATGGTCATGCTCTCGCTCTTCGTTCGCTGCGGATATGCGGTGGGCGTCGCCCACTGCAACTTCCAGCTGCGCGGCGCGGAGAGCGACGAGGACGAGGTGCTCGTCCGCGAACAGGCCGACCGATACGGCGTGCCGTGTTACAACCGCCGCTTCGAAACCGCCGCCGAAATGGAGCGTACCGGCGAGTCGATGGAGATGGCCGCCCGAAGGCTGCGTTACGCCTGGTTTGACGAACTGAGCCACCAGGAGGGTTACACCGTCGTAGCCATCGCCCACCATGCCGACGACTCGATCGAGACCTTCTTCATCAACCTGCTGCGCGGAACCGGACTGCGCGGGCTCACGGGGATCTCCACCCAGGTCGGAAAGATCGTCCGTCCGCTGCTCTTCGCCTCACAGCGTGAAATCCTCGAATACGCCGCAGCCAACCACATCCCCTACCGGGAGGATTCATCGAACCGTTCGACCAAATACCTGCGCAACAAGATCCGGCTGGGACTGATCCCCCGCATCCGCGAAATCAACCCCAAATTTACGAGTCTGATGTGCCGCAACCTGGCTCGGCTCACCGATGCGCAACTCTTCATCAACCACGGCATCGAACGCATCCGGGCCCTGGCCGTCACGTCGGAAAACGGAATCGACACGATCCATCTCGACCGCATCGACCCGGCCTTCCCGCAGGAGTTCGTCATCTACGAACTGCTCAATTCGGCCTACGGATTCAAGGGCGACGTGATCGACACCCTGTGCCGGGCGCTGAAACAGGAGGCTGTCGGACGACGCTTCTATGCGCGTGACCACGTGGCCTCGATCGACCGCGGCACGATCCTCGTGGCGCCGATCGCCCCCGACGACGCATGTCTCGTGACGGTCGCAAAGGGAGCACCGCGCAGCTACTGCGGAAATGCCGTTCTTTATTACGAATATTGCGACATCGACACGATCAAGAACTTCGGCGTCCCGGAGCACATCGCACAAGTGGACGCCGACCGGTTGCAATTCCCGCTGACGCTCCGCCGCTGGCAGGAAGGTGACTGGTTCATCCCCTTCGGCATGACGGGTCGCAAGAAGGTCAGCGACTTCCTGATCGATGCCAAGGTCCCGCTGCCCGAAAAGCAACGGCAGTTCGTGCTGCTGTCGGGCGACGAGATCGTCTGGCTCGTCGGGCGGCGCATCGACGACCGCTACCGCCTGACCTCCGAGACGGAAAACGTATTGCGCATCACCAAAGAGATCGTCTGAAATGGCCAAGGGAACGATGAAATTCAAGGACTCCGTGGCCGACTTCGAACGAATCCTGGCAGAGATCGAAGCCCGGCGTTTTGCGGGGATCTACCTCCTGATGGGTGAAGAGAGCTACTTCATCGACGGCGTGGCCGAGCGGCTTGCGACAACGATTCTCGACGAGGCCGCACGGGCCTTTAACCAGATCACGGTCTACGGACGCGATTCCGATGCCGGGCAGATCGTGAACCTCTGCCGCCAGATGCCCATGATGGGCCAGTACCAGGTCGTGATCGTCAAGGAGGCCCAGCAGCTCAAGGGGCTCGACAAACTCGCGCTCTATACCCAGAAGCCCTCCCCGACGACGATCCTCGTCATCTGTCACAAGGAGAAAAATGTCGACAAGCGTTCGGCCTTCTACAAGGGATGTGCGGCCAACGGCGTGGTGTTGGAATCGGTACGGCCGCGCGACTATGAAATCGCGGCATGGCTCCAGCAGTTCATCCGCCGCCGCGGACTGGAGATCGACGCCAAGGCCCTCTCGATGCTCACGGACCACCTCGGGACCGATATCTCGAAGATCGCCAACGAGCTGCAGAAACTCACCGTCTCGCTCCCCGAGGGGACCCGCCGCATCACCGACCGCGACATCGAGGCCAACATCGGCATTTCGAAGGATTTCAACAATTTCGAACTCTGCAAGGCCGTTGTCACGCGCGACATGAACCGCGCACTGATGATCGCCGACCATTTCGCCCGCAACCCGAAGGACAACCCGCTGCTCCTGACCATCATGGCGCTGTTCAGCCAGTTCCGCGACCTGTTCGTGGTGAACTACCTGCGCTGGCTCGCCCGACGCCGGAACCAGCCCTTCCCTTCGGACCAGGAGCTGATGCGTATCCTGCGCAAAAGCAACACCTTTATTCTCGGGGAGATCAAGCAGAACGCCGCCGCGTGGGACAACCGCAAGGTCTTTCAGGTACTGGGGCTGTTGCGCGAATACGACGCCAAGAGCAAGGGCCTGGGCGCGGGAGGCGCCTCGGACGGCGAACTGTTGCGTGAACTGCTGTTGAAAATCTTCCTGTTGTGACGGATCTATACCTTTATCAGACGGTGCATCTGGCCCGCGGGCGTGCTCTCCACGTTGCGGAACATGCCGCCGTGCTCGACGCCGCTTCGCGCGAATGGTTCGGGTGTCCCTACACTCCGTCCGTCGAAGCCCTGAAGGCCCGGCTCGAAGCACGGGCCGTTGCGGAGCGTTATCCGACAGGCGTCTCGGGATTCATGCGGCTGGAGTTGCGGCCGCAGGGCGAGGAGCGGATCCTCCCGGCCGGCATCTCCCTCTACGACGGATACGGCTACCGAAGCCTGCAACCCGCCGGGGTCGTGCTGCACTACGACGTACCGCTGAGCGAGGCCCCTACGTTGGCACAGGAGGCCACGGCGCTGCTGGCACACCGGGCCGCCGAACGGGCCGGCGCGGAGGTGGCCATACGCAGCGATGCCGAGGGGATTTTCCGCGATGTCGAGGGTGCGCCGCTCTTCGCCATCACGGGACGCACGGTCTGGGCGGCACCGGGACCGAAACGGGTCGAACGCGAGATTACTCTGCGGGCCGTCGGCAAGGTCGGACTGGAGTTCCGCGAGGAGCCCTTCGGCATGGCGGACCTGCGGCGCATCGAGGAGCTCTTCTTCACGGACCACCGCGGCATCACCTCGCTCTCGCATTGCAACGGGCAGCCGTTGATGACCTTCCTCGCCGAGCGGATCGCCGAGGCGCTGGAATAATCAAAAAATTATCGACGGAGGCAGGAGCATCGGGGCGAAAACAGGTCGCAAGACTCGAATACAGGTCTGCACTCCGACGGTCGTATGCGGGTAAAGGGATCGGAAGCCCTTCGCTGCCAGTTCCACCCGTAAAGCCCCCGTCTTAAGGGGAGGTATAAAATTTGGAAACCGGCCGGCCGCATGCGGGCTTATCTTTCGGGAGACTCCAAACCCCGAAAACCATGAAAAAATACCTCATTCTTTACGCCGTGCTCGTTACGACTGCCCTGGTCTTTTCGCTTCGCCACTACCGGGGAGAAAACCGCCGGCTTGCCCAAAATCAAGAAACGCTGGCCTCCGAGATCGTCCACTACCGCACCCGGGCCGGCGAAGAGGCCGCTACGGTTCAGGTGCTGCGGTTGCGCTGCGCGGAGTTCGAACGTCTCCGGGCCGCCGATGCCGAGGAGATCCGCCGCCTCGGTATCCGCATCCGCCGTCTGGAATCCACGGCACGAATCGCCTCCGCCTCACAAAGCGAGTTCCGTGCTCCGCTCCGCGACACGCTCATCCTCCGAAACCCGGCCGCCGTCCCGACAGACATCCCCCTCTCCGACAGAATCGGCCCGCCACACAATCTGCCGGACCCTCACGATACGGCGGCCCTGCACCGTACCCTCTTTCCTCCCCTCTACGATACCCTGCGCCACTTCCGCTGGCAGGATCCCTGGGTCCGCGTCGAGGGGATCATCCGCCGCGATTCGGTCCAGTGCCGCATCTGCAGCGTCGACACCCTGCGGCAGGTCGTGCACCGCATTCCGCATCGCTTCCTCTTTATCCGCTGGGGGACCAAGGCCCTGCGGCAGGAGATCGTCTCGACGAACCCGCACACACGGATCGTCCATGCCGAATACATCCGTCTGGAACGCTGACCCCTCCCACCCCGGTTCCTCCTCCGCACCGCTCCTCTCCCCGCATTTTGCCATCCCGGTCCGACTTCCTCCACGCCCTGACACGAATAAAACTCCGAAAACGTTCAGGGTTTGCGTTTTTTTTCTACCTTTGCCGAATATGGAACGCATCGCAATCTTCCCGGGGTCGTTCGACCCCTTCACCCGCGGGCATGCCGCCCTGGTCGACGAGGCCCTGAACCTCTTCGACCGCGTGGTGATCGGCATTGGCAACAATACCACCAAATGCGGACTGCTCAGCGTCGAAAACCGCAAGCGCCTCATCGACGACGTCTTCCGCCACGAACCCCGTGTCGAGGCCCGAATCTACACTGGTCTGACCGGAGAGTTCGCCGAAGAGGTCGGAGCCTGCGCCATCATCCGCGGGGTGCGAAACACCACCGACTTCGAGTACGAACGTACGATGGAGGCCACCAACCACCGTATCTACCCCGCGCTGACTACCGTGATGCTCTTTACCCCGGCCCCCGTCGCCGACATCTCCTCGTCGACGGTCCGCGAAGTCCTCTCGTTCGGGCGCAACGTCGAGGAGTTCCTTCCCCTTGGAATCGATATCAACCAATACCTCTAACGACTATGATGGAATTTACGGCCGAAATGATCGCCGGATTTTTGGGCGGCGAGGTCCTCGGCGACAAGAACGCCGCAGTGCACACCGTCTCTTCGATCGAGGCGGGGAAACCCGGCTCGCTGGCCTACCTGACCAATCCCAAATACGAACCCTGGCTCTACACCACACAGGCATCGATCGTCCTGGTCGACCGCACGTTCACCCCTTCGCAGCCCGTCACGGCAACGCTCGTCAAGGTGGATGACGCCGCCGCCTGCGTCGTGAAGCTCCTGGCCATGTACAACGCCGCAAAACCCCGCCGCAAAGGGATCAGCACCCGGGCCTCGATCGACGAAAAGGCCTCGCTCGGCGAGGAGTGCTACGTCGGAGACTTCGCCGTCATCGAAGCCGGCGCCAAGATCGGAAAGGGTTGTCAGATCTATCCCCAGGTCTACGTCGGAACCGGCGTCACGATCGGCGACAACACAACGCTCTATCCCGGCGTGAAGATCTATGAAGGATGCTCGGTGGGTGCCGACTGCATCCTCCATGCCGGTGCGGTGATCGGTGCCGACGGCTTCGGATTCATGCCCAATGCCGAGGGCGGATTCGACAAGATTCCCCAACTGGGCAACGTCATCATCGAAGACCATGTCGAGATCGGTCCCAACACCTGCATCGCCCGCGCCAAGACCGACTCGACGATCATCCGCCGCGGTGTGAAACTCGACAACCTGATCCAGATCGGGCACAACGTCGAGATCGGGGAAAACACCGTCTCGTCGGCCCAGACCGGCATTGCCGGAACCTCGAAAGTCGGACACAACTGTTTCCTCGCCGGACAGGTCGGCATCGCCGACCACGTGACGATCGGAAACGGCGTAAAGATCGGTTCGAAGAGCGGCATCGACAAGAATGTCCCCGACGGCGAAATCCGCCTCGGCTACCCGGCCCTCCCGGGCATGCAGTACCACCGTTCGTCGGCCGTCTTCAAGAACCTCCCGGAACTCGTACGCCGCGTCCAGGAACTCGAAAAACAACTCAACGAACTCAAAAAATAAGAGACCATGAACAAACTCCTTCTTTTTGCGGCTTCGGCCGTTCTGCTGTCGAGTTGCGGCAGCAAAAACCAATACGTGATCGAAGGTAAGATCCAAGGCGCCAACGCCACGGTCTATCTGCTGGATCAGCAGGAAAACCTCCTCGATTCGGCCGTCGTAAACGACGGAAGTTTCCGTATCCGTGGTACGGTCGAAGAGCCGCAGTTCGCCATCCTGCGCGATGCCCGCGACCAAAATGCCACGTTTGCCGCCGTGATGTTCCTCGAACCCGGTACGATCTCGGTAGCCGACGACAGCGAATCCCTCCGGAAACGGGTGAGCGGAACCCCGGCCAACGATGCCAGCACGGCCTACAGCGATGCCGCCAACAAACTCATCACGGAGTTCCGCGACAGCTCGACGACCGAGGAGCGCCGCGCAGCCATCGAATCGGAATATGAGAAACTCGCCCAGGTGTCGATGGAGCAGAACCGCGACAACATCTTCGGAGCCATGCTCCTGGCCGACCAGAGCTACGATCTCTCGGGGCAGGAGATGCTCGATGAGATCGCGAAGTTCTCGCCCGAAATGCAGCAGTCCAAGGTCCTCACCGACCTCAAGACGCAGGCCGAAGCCAAACTCAAGAGCGATGTGGGACAGCCCTACACCGATGTAGTGGCCCCGGATGCCGACGGAAACGAGATTTCGTTGAAATCGGTGGTCGAGAATCCGGAAAACAAATATGTGCTGCTCGATTTCTGGGCTTCGTGGTGCGGACCCTGCATGGGCGAAGTTCCCCATCTGAAGAAGACCTACGACGAATTCCACAAGAAAGGATTCGAGATTTTCGGGGTTTCGTTCGACAGTGTCCGCGACAGTTGGCTCAGGGCCATCGACAACAACGAGATGAACTGGCTTCATGTAAGTTCGCTGAAGGGCTTTGAGAACCAGGCCGCCAAGGACTATGCCGTACAGGGCATTCCGTCGAACTTCCTGATCGACAGCCAGGGCAAGATCGTCGCCAAGAATCTGCGCGGTGAGGCCCTCTACGAGAAGATCGCCGAACTGCTCCAATAATCCGGGTCCGAACCGGACGAAAATCATCCGACGGACTCCCGCCTACCATACAGGCCTCTCCTTTCCGACTGTCGGAGGGAGGGGTCTGCATTTAGTCACTTCCAGCCACATTGCAATCGGAATGGTTCCACCGAAAAAATACCGCATCATGGGCATCGACCCCGGCACAAACTATATGGGTTATGGCGTGCTGGAGGTCGAGGGTCGCACGGTCCGCTCGGTCGTGCTGGGGGCGATCGATCTGCACCGATTCGAGAATCCCTACACGAAACTGCGCTACATATTCGAACGGGTAGGAAAACTCATCGATGAATATGCTCCGCGGGAGGTGGCCCTCGAATCGCCCTTTTTCGGGGAGAACGTACAGTCGATGCTCAAGTTGGGACGGGCACAGGGCGTCGCGATGGCTGCGGCGCTGAGCCGGGATCTGGAGGTGTTCGAATACGCCCCGATGCGGATCAAACAAGCCATTACGGGACGGGGTGCAGCGACCAAGGAACAGGTTGCGGGTATTGTCTGTCGGCTGCTCACCATCGACCAGCCGCCCCGGCGTCTCGATGCCACGGACGGGATGGCTGTTGCCCTGTGTCACTATTTTGCGACGGCAAGCCCCTTGAATGCGGTCATGGGCGAGGAACGGGTCAAGGGACTTGGCGGGGGTAAGAAAGCGGCCTCGAAGGGAGGATCGCAAAGTTGGGAACAGTTTCTGAAGAAGCACCCCGACCGCGAGATCAAATAAGGTCGATTTATAACCGACTGACAATCTGCAGAAAGGCTCCATGGGAGCACAAATCAGCGAAAAACTGCAATTTTTTTCAACAAATTATTTGCACAGTTCGGAATTTTGCCCTACATTTGCACTCGCAATAAAGGAAAGGCGCCGTAGCTTAATTGAATAGAGCATCTGACTACGGATCAGAAGGTTACAGGTTTGAGTCCTGTCGGCGTCACAAAGAAGGAGAGCTCCGCAGAGCTCTCCTTCTTGCATTTTCAGGCCCGTCTTCAGCCTGCCGTAACCCATCAATACCGAATCACGGAGATGGAATAGGCCGGAAGAGTGATGGTAAATTGATCCTCCTCAATCGACACTTCTTTGGACGGAAGCTCCTGAAGCTCCCGAGCCTGAGGCGATACGCCATACAGGCCGCTCCAGCGAACCGACGTACAGGAGGACGGCAGTCCGTTCATCGTAACATGAACTGACTCCTCCCGGGGCGATTTGTTCAAAATGAACACCGAACCGGCCCGGCAATCCTCCTCTCCGGAGGCATAGACCTCCAAAAGCGGATTGTCGCAGGAAACCTGCAACAAGTTGGCATGCAGATTCCTGTTGACCAGTCTGGAGACCTCGGCAATGGGCTTCGGGGAGTTGTCGTCAATCCGGAAAAGAACACCGACATCCTCCTCCGTATCGAAACCGCCCTGCCAGGGGGTATGGCTTCCCCAAAAATAGACATAGGAGACTTGCGGCGTATGCAGCTCCTCCATCAAAACCTGAAACCACCACAGTGACGCAAATACATCATTCGGCTTCAAACCCGATCCGGTTACGCCCGTTTCCGTGACAACAATCTCCAGATCCCGTCCGCTCTTCTCTACGGCGGCCTGCATCCCCTTGACATTGGGTATGAAGGTCCGTCGGATCCGAAGCCAGTCCTCATAGGTCGCACACGAGTCTTTGTGTGCCCACATGTACTGATGACAGGAGGTAAAATCCATAAGTTCCGGAGCCTCCTCCTCTATCAGATCGAAATAACCCGTTTTACTAAGGATTCCGGGGCCTACCCGAATCGTCGGATCCGCCTCCTTCATCGCCCGGGCAATCTGCTTATAGGCGTCGACATACTCGCGCTTCGTGATCAAATCCCCGTGGTGATCCACCTCATTGCCTATCTGCCAATAGGCCACCTTATAGTTTTTCGACCGGGCATACGACACCCACGCTTTGGCCGATGCGGCCAACTGCTCCAGGGTAGGACCCTGCTCATACTTGTAGGAAAGGGCATTGACGACAACCAACGGCTCGAGCTGCAGCGAACGACACAGGCTCATGTACTCGTCGAAGTCCATGCCCTTGGGAAAACTGCCGTCCGGATTCACGGCCCATTCCCAGGAGGCCGGTTGTTGCCGAACGGATGCAACCCGGGGTTGCAGACCCTCCTGCGCGTCACCGTCACCCGCATGCCACAGATAATTGTCGGCAAGATGTCCATACGGGAATCTCAGCGAACCGACGCCCAGATCCCCGAAGGCCTCCTTCATGGAGCGATGGGCATTGGGGTTCTTCAGATCCGAATCCAGCAACCAGCACAGATTGGCCGAGGCGGCTCCCCGCTTCACGTTTCGCTTGAGAATCGTGTCACAGGAGACTTCGACATGGGTCTCCCCACCATTTCGGGCCACGCTGCCGACCGGCAAAAGTCCGAGCATGAGCCATAAAATAAAAGACTGTTTCATAACAACACGGGACAATCATTTTTCAATATCGATTCGAACCACATCCGGCTCCAGGTCTTCAGCAGTCGCCCGGACCTCGATCGGGCGGTCGGTTCCATCGGACTGCACCCAGAGCATGGCCTTTCCGCGAAACGCCCTGCGGACCGGCACCTTGTAATCGGACAGATCCAACGGATCTCCATTGTCCGTACCGATCAACCGCCCCCCGCCCGAAACCGTAAACCGAATGACCGGTTCGGCATGAGGATCCGTCACACCCTGTCGATCCGTAATCTCAACGGCGATCTGGACCACACTGGTCCGGTCGGCCTTCAGGGTCGGCCGATCGGCCTGCAAGCGCAGACAGGCTGCCGTTCCCGCCGTTTTTCGCGAAGCGGAGGCTACCACACGCCCATCCCGATAAGCAACCGCTTCGAGATGGCCGGGAGCATACGGAACCATCCACACCAGTTGTTGCCGATCATTCTTCCTGCGGCCCAGCGAAACGCCGTTGAGCCTCAACTCCACCTCCTCGGCATTGGTATAGGCCACAACCGGGATTTCGACCCCCTCTTTTCCGGGATGCGTCCAGTGCGGCAGCAGATGAACCATCGGTTCGTCGGTCCACAAGGACTGGTAAAGATAGTAATGATCCTTCGGGAAACCGCAAATGTCGATCACGCCGCAATTCATGAAACGACTCGGCCAATCGTTCGACTCCCCGAGATAGTCGAAACCCGTCCAGCGGAAGGTCCCGGAAAGATAATCAAGCCGTTCGACCTCCAGCCAGGAATCCCGGGCCGAAATCCGGACCGAAGCATTGTCGTAGGACGATTGGTAATAGGTGGTCGAGGGCAGATTGTTCGCTATGGGATAATAGCTTCCGTTCCGGTAATATCGGGTGCTGACCTCCTCCTCGAAGACCTCCCGATCGGTCAGGTCCGGAATGGGATACATCTTCTTCAGATACTCTTCCTTGGAGACGGATCTGCCCGGTTTGCGTTCCCAGACCGCCGGAAACTCGAATTTCCGCCAATGGGTCCGCGTCCGATAGACATCCCGTGTCTGGAGCGTATGGGGGATCTCCGTCCCGATAATGGGGACATCCGGATAACGGACATGGAACTGCTCGATAACCCCGATCTCCTCGCCATCCCCATTGAAACCCTTCACGCCCAGCAGCGTGCGGCTCTCCGTACCCTGCATGCCACGGGTCGGATCGAGACCTCCCTGCGTCGTCAGACGCGTGGAATCCAGCTCTTGAAACAGGGCGATGATCTTCGCCTGCGTCTCCCGCGTCGGACGGACCACTTCGTTGCCGATACTCCACAGAATCACACAGGCACGATTCCGGTCTCTTTTGACGAAATCGGTCACATCCCTTCGCCACCACGTGTTGAAAAACAGCCCGTAATCCTCCTCCGCTTTCGGAGTCTCCCAGCCGTCGAAAATCTCGTCCATGACCATCAGACCCAGACTGTCGCAGATATCGTAAAAGCCCGGAGAAAACGGATGATGAGACGTCCGGATGGCATTACAGCCCATCTCCTTGAGCTGTTTGAGCCGGGCATACAACACATCATCCGGAACCGCAGCGCCCAAGGCCCCCGCCGTGGAACGTTCACAGACTCCCTTGATTTTGACAGGAGCTCCGTTCAACAGGAATCCCCGGTCTCCGCTGAACGCCACATCGCGGAATCCAACCTTCTCCGTGCATTCGAACCGGGGTTTTCCTCCGACCTCAAGGGTGGTCTTCAAGGTATAGAGATGAGGCGTTTCGGGACTCCAGCGCTGCACGTCGCGGATCGTTCCCCGGAACAGGGCGGTGATCGTATCCCCGTAGATCAAACGCACGGAACGCCGGTTTTCGCCGACCACCTCTCCGTTCCGGTCCGTAAAGGTCAGGACGAGATCGCCCCGTTGCACGCTCCGGTCGAGATTCACCGCGGCAACCTCCACGCAATACATCCCCTTACCGGCCTCCGTCCGGGCCGTAAAGTGGACGCCCCAGGTCGGGACATGCACGGGATCCACGACCTTCAGCCAGACATGCCGATAGATTCCCGAGCCGGTATAGGAGCGGTTCGAAAGGTTCTTCGAATGGTCGACACGCACCTCCAGCACATTGTTCCGCAAACGGACATAAGGCGTCAGATCATATTCGAATCCGATAAAGCCATTCGGACGGTAGCCCAGATGGTGCCCGTTGATCCACACGTCACTGCAACGATATACTCCGTCAAAGAGAATCTTCAACAGTTTTCCTTCGGAGCCGGCCGGCAGATCGAACCTCTTCCGGTAGATACCGACCCCTCCCGGCAGAAAGCCGTTCTGCCAGTCGCCGTTCTCCGGGGAATAGGAGCCATGAATACTCCAATCATGCGGCAGATCGACTCTCCTCCATTGAGTCCGATCCGCCGTATCGGCCGGCAACCTGACAAACTCCCAGTCGAAGTCGAAATTCCGGATCTCCTGCGCGGATACATCCGGAAGGCCCAACCCCGAAACCAGCGTGAGAAGTGCAATAAAAACAGCACGCTTCATGATCAATCGATTTTGACCGCAGGGGCTCCATGCAACAAGAAGCCCCTGCGGGAAAACAGACTCTGTATAATACTTATTTGATGGTAAGAACGGCCAACGAATAGGAAGGCATATCGACGATCAGCATGCCATTCTCGAACGTCGGTTCCAGGTCGGTCGTAATCTGGGCCTCGCCCGCCGTCGCGGCCTCGCGGAAACACTCCACGGAGACCGTCTTTCCGCTGAAATCCTCCTTGAAGTTCAAGGCGCATTTCCGCGACGCAAAGTTCTTGTTGAGCATCGCCACACGGATCGTACCGTCGTCAGCTTTCGAGACGATGGTATAGAGTTCCCGCGTCGTGGTCGTACGGCTGAGCAGCGTTCCGCCCTGCAGCGGCGCAATCATGGCGAAAACATCGATCGTATAGCGCGGTTCGTAACCGTTGGCGGCATCGAGCATGTAGCGGATATCGCTGGAATTGTCGTAGTGCAGGGGCCAGAAGGTCGCCATGCACAGCCCTCCCTCCATGAACTGCATCAACATTTCACTCTGCATGAGGGCCATCTGAAACTTGTTGGGAGTCGACTGCTCGTTGGCACTGGGCGCAATATTCCACTCCAGCGACGCGAACTTGATATGGTCGTATCCCAGTTTTTTGGCGAATTCATTGAATTTCTGAACCTCCTCGTAGTGCGGTTTGCCGCCCGTATACCACTGGTTTTTAGCCGACATCGGAATCTGGGACTTCCACAGGTCCCACGAGGCCGTACCCCAGCTCCAGTACCAGTGAATCTCCATGATGTCGATGTTCTGACCCGCCTTGTTCAACAGTTTCCCCATGTTGGCCGCCGTAACATTCCGATCCCAGTTGGCAACGATCTGCGCATCGGGGTCGATCTCGTGGATGGCCGCGGCAAAACGGTTGATCTCCTCCCCGTATTCATCGGCCGAGAGCTGCAACGTCGCCCCGGTATGATAGGGTTCGTTACCGATGTAGTAGTACTTGACACCATAGCCGTTGTCGACGCAGTGCTGCACCAGCGCCTTGGCCTCCGCCACGCTCGCCTGGACGTCGTTCTTCCACTTCTTGCCCGAGGTGATGTTGATCCCGATCAACGGCTCGGCATTCAGCTCCCGCACGACGGCCATATACTCCTCCAGATCCATGAACTCCGTGTCGGCCTTGTCGTTCGAGGGGTTGTACGCGGGATTCCAGCTGTCCTGGCTGAACTGTCCGTTGGGGTTGTCCCAATGCCACGCCTCCACGATCTTGCCACCCGGATAACGCAGCACGCCGGATTTCATCCTTTTCAGATAATTCAGCATCTTCGAATCGGGATCCCCCGCCCAAAGCGCATCCCGCTCAAAGCAATAGAGCAGATTGACGCCGGTAAGCATGTCGCTGATCCGACCGTTATCCGAGTTCAGATCGACGGTGACGGTGATGTCCGCATCGACCCCCGTCTCCGTTTCCTCGTCCGTCCCGGTCGTAACTCCGACAACAGGGGCCGTAGGATACTCCTGCTCACAGGCCTGAAGGAAGGCTCCGAGCAACAGGAACAAAACAGTTGTTTGAAGTTTCATAAGTCTCATTTTATAATTCGTCGGCTTTCACGATCCGGATGTTCTTGATATAATAGGGCCCATGGGCATTGTTCATGGTGGGCTTCATGACCAGCATGTCCACCTCCGAAGTGGTTATGTGATTGCTGGTTCCGGTATTGGAGGTTCCCAGATCAAAGACCGCCTCGGTCCATGTGCGCAGATTCTCCTCCGTGAAGATCCATTGCGAAACGCAGTTGTTGACCATACCCGACGCATCGTTCTTGTAGCGGGCAAAGTTGGCATACAGGACGATAAAACTGTTGTTGGAGGCCGGAACCTGGTCACTGTCGATATAGATATCCATCACCAGTTTCCGCTCGCCCGACAATACACCGTCGATGAGCGTCGACGGAATCGTCTGATCCAGACGGATCTGCATATTCAGAGCCGGGCCCTCCTTGGTAATCTTCAGGCACTTCTCCTCACCGCCGGCCGGATCTGCCTGGGCAAATGCAAAGGGCTGCTTGTAGGTTGCCTCCCAAAGCCGTCTCAGATAGGCATACCCGTTGCCCTCGATATCCGAACGTACCGTGATCTTCTCCTGGGTCTTCGAAGCATTCTCATGCATCGGAAGGGGCACCTCGGCCGTCTCCACCAGCTCGCCCTGCATGTCGGCAATCAGGAAATCGCTGGCAATGCGTCCCTCGGCCGTGACGGTAATGGGCGACAGCGAGGTGCTTTGTCCCTCCTCGTCACAAACCGTGAAAACCAGCGTCGTATCCGCCACATCGGGCATCGTGAACTTGAAATCGAAGCTCTCACGCAGCTGTCCGTACGTGAAATTCCGCACCGAACGGTCGTTAATCAGCAACTCCGTGAGTCCGGCCTCGGCCGCAGCATGCATCCGGAAGGTCACATCGCTTTCGACCATGGCCGAGGTCCCGTTGGCAAACAGCTCCTCCTGCCCCTCGATCGAAAGGGTCGGAGCCGCACAATCCGCAGGTCGAGTTTCATAGGTCGGCTCGGTCTCGGAACACGAAGCAAGGGCCGTGGCCAAAAGAGCCGTCAAAAATATATTGAACTTTTTCATGGCTTGGATTTTTGGATCAATAACCGTAATTCTGTTTCAACAGGGGATTGGTCTGTCTGGCCGAGAAGGGAATCGGCATCAGGTAGTTGTGCTGGGCCACATTGGTCGCACGGCCTGCTACCAGCAACCTTTCGACCAACACGCCGTGACGCACGTAGTCGAACCACCCGTGTCCCTCGAAACAGAGTTCCCAGCAGCGCTCGTCCAGAATCATCGTACGCAACATGTCGGGATCGTCGTTGCAGTCCGCAACCGTATAGGCCTTCGATCCGGCACGGGTCCGCACCCGGTTGATGCCGTAGAGCGTATTCTCCACGGTGCCATTGTTGTAGGAGGGACCGTAAAGCTCGTTGAGCGCCTCGCTGTACATCAGCAGAACATCGGCATAACGCAAAACGATATAGTTGTCGCCATAATCCTTTCCATCCACGGCCTTGTACTGCTTGTCGGAACCTTCGTGAATGTCGGAGAGGAACTTCCGGACAAAAGGATAGGGAAGAATCGCCGACGGCATGGTCACGAGGGCATCGTTCTCATCCAGGTAAGAGACCAGGAACGTGGCTGCCTTCCGGTCATCATCCGGGAAATTCTCGTAGAAGAGCTTCTCCACGGCATAGGTCTTCCACTCGACGGCGGCCAGTTTCGAGCCCTTCGGTACGAAACGCGGCGTCTTGGTCGTCCCCACACCGCCGCTGTAGCCGCCGGCGCCATCCAGATACTGGATGGAGAAGATATCCTCGACAAGGTTCTCATTCTCATCCTCGTAGATGTCCGCGAAGTTCTCGAACAGATCGAACAGCCCCGACTGGATCACCTCCAGACACAGATCGGCCGTATTCTTGTAATATTTCGAATCGCCCTTGATCAACTCTCCGGTCAGGGGATCCTCCCGGTAGCCGGCCATCGTAAGATAGACCTTCGCCAACAGCGATTTCGCTGCCCAACGCGTAGCCCGGCCCACATCCGCACCTTCGTAGGCATCCGGAAGATTCTCGCAGGCAAACTCCAGATCGGTGATGATCTGTTCGTAGATCTTGTCGCTCGGAACCTGCTCCACAAGCATCTCGTCGACGTTCGTCGTCGTTTTCGTGATCAGCGGGATGTTCCCGAAGAAACGGACCAGGTGGAAGTAGTTCAACGCCCGAATGAACGAGGCCTCGCCCAACACCCGATTCTTGACGACAGGATCCATGTCGATGGCCGGAACCCGTTCCATCACGAGATTCGTCTGTGCGTTGACCTTCCAGGCCGCATTCCAGAACGTCTTGACATTATCGTCCGTATTGTTAAGGTTATTGTAATTGTCCAGCGGGTTGTTCCACTCGGTAAGCATCATGTCGGAGGGCCCGTCCGCCATGAGCATGTAGGTGTTGTCGTAATAGGTTTCACCGGCCAGCAGCGAATAGGCCGCATTGACCGCCATGATGGCATCCTCCTCGGTCTTGAACGAATTCTCGACCGAGATCTGACTATACGATTTCTCCTCCAGAAACTGTTCGTGACAGCCCGCACAAACACCTATAACGAAAATACTAAGTATTGTCTTTTTCATAACTGCAATTGATACATAAACGGTGTGACAAAAAACTCCTCACATTCCTCCGTTCTCAGAACTTGATGGAGAAACCCGCCGACAGAACCTTCGGATTCGGGAAGGCCGCATTGTCGGTTCCGAAGTTCACGTTACTGTCGCTCATGGTGTTGATGTCGGGATCGAAGCCCGAATAATCGGTGATGGTAAAGACGTTCTGTGCACTGACGAACAGATCGATCTCCTCGATTCCCAGTTTCGGAAGCCGGAACCGATACGACAGCCGGATGTTCTGCAACTTGACAAAACTGCCGTCCTCCACGTTGGGCATGGTTCCCGTTCCGCCCAGCCGCATGAAATTGCCGTCCGGATTCTTCGTCTCGTGCCAACGGTCCAGCACATCCCGGGACAGGTTCGACCGCATCGTACTTACCTGCGTATAGTAAGCCTTGGTCTTGTTGCGGATGGAGTTGCCCTGGCTGCCGATGAAGAGGAACGACAGCATGACGTTCTTGTATTCGAAATCCCCGCCGAAGTTCCAGATAAAGTCCGGATTCGAGTTGCCCAGGATCACCCAGTCTTCACCCGAAATCTTGCCGTCGTTATTCACGTCACGGTACTTCACATCGCCGGGTTTGGCGCCGGGCATGATCTTCTGGCCCGTCTCCGGATGCACGTATTCATCGATCTCCTGCTGCGACTTGAAGATGCCCATGAAGTCCTGGCCGCGGAACAGACCGATCGGATAGCCCTCCTTCATGAAGATGTCGTCCATCCACAGCTCGCCGTTCTCGGTATTCACCTCAAGCAGCTTGTTGCGGTTCAGGGAGAGACTGCCGCTCAGCGTCAGGCGGAAGCCGTTCCGGTCGAGCGCCACGCCGCGGATCCCGAATTCGAAACCCTGATTCTGCAACTTGCCCACGTTGGTCAGGATCTGCGAATAGCCCGATGTCGAGGGGATGGTCTGGTTGAGCAGCAGATCGTTGGTCACCTTGTAATAATACTCGGCCGTCACCGAAAGCCGGTTGTTGAACATTCCGTAGTCGATTCCCACGTTATATTGCGAGGTCGTCTCCCACTTGAGTTCCGGATCGGCCAGGACACTCGAGGCGATACCGTTGACCACGCTGTTGCCGAAGACATATTTATTGATCGCCAGCAACGACATGGATTTATACAGTCCGATGTTCTGATTACCGGTCATACCCCAGCTCAGGCGCAGCTTCAGATTGGAGATCGGCCCCACATCCTTGAGGAACGATTCATTCTTCATATTCCAGGCCACGGCTGCCGACGGGAAGAAGCCCCATTTATGGCCTTCGGCAAATCGCGACGAACCGTCGGCACGCCCCGTCAGCGTCAGCAGGTAACGGTCATCGAACACGTAGTTGATCCGTCCCAGGTAGGAGACCAGCTGGGAGGCCGTCTTCCAGCTGCTCCCGGGATCGTGCTCCGTCGCGGCACCCATGTTGTTGGTCAGGAAGAAATCCGACGGGAAATTCGACGCCGACAACCCGGCCGTCTTGTTGACCTCCTTCTGGATCGAGTAACCGGCCATCAGACTCAGACGATGACGCTTGTCGCGGAAATCGGAGTCATAGGTCAGGATGTTTTCATTGATGATCGAGGTGTAGGAGCCCACGGAGATCGAGGCGCTGCCGTTCGTATTGCTGCCCGAGACCGTCGTCCGCGGCGTATAGTTGTCGTTCCGGTTGTTTTTGACGTTGATACCCAGCCGCGAGGTGAAGGTAAAGCCCTTGTACGGCGTAATGACGATCGACAGGTTCTCGATCATGTTGTCAATCACGTTCGATTGGTCGATCTCCTTGGCGATGGCCACCGGATTCTCCAGCGAATTGGCTCCCGGGAAGTTGTTCTGCATATAGTTGCCGTTGATGTCGTAGACGGGCAACGCCGGAGACATCTTGATCATGTTGGCAATGGTGCCGTTCGTGGTATCGAAATCCGTATTGTCGCCCGATCCCGACCGGTCGGTCCGTCCGAAGCTGAAATTATTGGAGATCGTCAACCACTTGTTTACCTTGTAATCGGTGTTGGAGCGCAGCGAAATCCGGTTGAAATCACCACCGATAATGACTCCTTCGTGGTTGTTGTAGTTGGCCGAAAGCATGTAGTTCACCTTGTCGCTGCCGCCGGAGACAGTCAGCTGGTGATTCTGTGCAAAGCCCATCCGGGTAATCTGATCGAACCAGTTGGTACCCTCTCCGATCTCTTCCGGAGCCGGGAAGTAACGGTTGTCGCCCACGTAGACCGGATCCAGACCCGTATTCTCGAGGTACTCGTTGTAGATCATGGCGAACTCACTGCCATTCAGCAGATTGAGATCCTTCGGAACAAACTGGAAGTTGAAATAGTTCGAATACTCGACCTTCGTACGCCCCTTCCGGCCCTTTTTCGTGGTAATCAGAACCACGCCGTTCGAGGCCCGGGAGCCGTAAAGCGCCGTTGCCGAAGCATCCTTCAGCACCTCGATGGAGGCCACATCGTCCGGACTGAACGAATTCATGTAGCTCTTGTCGACCGGGAATCCGTCGATGACATACAACGGATCCAGTCCGCTCATGAGCGAGTTTCCGCCCCGGATGACAACCTCCATCGATCCGCCGGGAGATGCCGAAGCCGTTTTGACCGAAACGCCCGGCACGCGACCCTGCAGGGCCTTGTCCAGCGACGAAACCGGCATGCTGTTAATCTCCTCGGCCGAAACGGAGGCCACGGAGCCGGTCAGATCGCTCTTTTTCATCGTTCCGTAGGCAACCACAACCACCTCGTCCAGACTCTGCGAGTCCTCCTCCAGCACGACCTCCACGGAACCGCCCTTGACAACCACCTCCTGCGTCTTATAGCCCATATAAGAGACAACAAGCGTCGCCGGAGTATTCGAGACCTTCAACGAGAACTGACCTCCGGTCGAGGTTGCCAAGGCGTTATTGGTCCCCTTTTCCTGCACGACGGCTCCGACCGCCGGCTCGGACAGGTCATTCAGCACAACCTTTCCCGTAATGGTTCTCTCCTGGGGTTGTGCAAACAATCCGCTTGTAATACTTAGAAAAACACATATTACAAGGAAGCAATTAAGAATTCCGGTTCTCATACATGTTTTTAATTAGAGTTTAGATTGGTTTCGTAAAGGTCGTCATAAACAACCCGCCCTGCGCAACCGGATTAATCAAAAACATGTCCGGATTCATCATTTATCTCCGTTGATTATCGCGATACTCCGCCGGGGAGATTCCGAACTCCTCTTTAAATATTTTTGTAAAATAGGTCCGGTTGCTCATGCCGATGCGATCCATGATCTCCGAAAGGTTGCAGTCGGAATCCCGCAACAGCTGGGCCGCCCGGTTCAGCCGGATGCAACGGATGAACCCGTTGATGCTCTTTCCGGTCACGGCATGAATTTTCCGGTAGGTCTGCTGGTGGGAATATCCCAGGTGCTTGCACAAGAGTTCGACATCCAGCTCCGGATTGTCCATGTGTTGTTCGACGATCTTGACAAAATCATGGACGAATCGCTCCTCGCGCGATTCAAACTGAACGCTGGCGGGCTGTTGCAACACCTGAAGCCGAATCTTCTCCTGGAACTTCTTGCGATCCGAGAGAATGCCGGCAATGCGCAGCCGAAGCACCGAAATCGAGAAGGGTTTGGTCATATAGGTCGTGGCGCCGACCTCCAGACTCTCCTTCAGTTTCATCTCCTCGCTCAACGCCGTCAGCAGAATCAGGGGGATATGTTCCGTCTGGAACTCCCCTCTCACCTTGCGTGCCAACTCCAGGCCGTCCATCCCGGGCATCACGATATCGCTCAGGATCAGATCGGGAATCCGGCTCCGGATCAGCTCCCAGCCAGTCGTTCCATCCTCGGCCAGCAGGATGTTATAGAGATCCTGAAGGTTCACCTTCAGATACTCCCGCATGTCGGGATTGTCCTCAACCACCACAAGAAGCGGTTTCTCCTTGTCTTCCGGCTCCCGGGCATCGACATATTTCTCGTAGACGGAGATAATCGGAAGAAAAACCCGGAAAGTGCTTCCTCGTCCGGGGTCCGAAGCGACCTCGATCCGCCCGTTGTGCATCTCCACAAACTGTTTGACGATGTTCAGGCCGATCCCGGTTCCCTGCTGATCCGCAACCTGGGTCCGGGGCGACTGATAGAACTTCTCGAAAATCCGGTCGAGCTCCTCGGGGGCAATGCCGATTCCCGAATCCTTCACCTCGATGCAGACCTGCTCCTGCGTCTCCCGGTCCCTGGAGACCAGCACCGAAACCTCGCCATACTTCGGCGTAAACTTCAACGCATTGTCAATCAAATTGTAGAGAATCTCCTCCAACTTCTCCTCATCGAACATCATCAGCACGGAATCCACCTCGGAGACAAACGTCAACCGGACCTGCCGCTGCTCGGCACTGACCGCAAAGGTCTCGACGATGTTCCGCACGAACGGAACCAGCTCCCCCAGTTGCGGATGGAACTTCATCTCATTGTTTTCCAGCTTGCAAAGGTTCATGATATGCTCCACGAGCCTGCGCAGACGCATGACGTTCTTATGCATGATCCGGAGCTGCACGCTCATCCGCTCATTGGTCTGCAACTCCTCGGAAAGCACCTCGACAGGTCCCAGGATCAGAGACAACGGGGTCTTGAATTCGTGAGAGACGTTGGCAAGGAACTGCATCCGCATGGCATTCAGCGAGCGGAGACTCTCCTGCTTGAGCCGTTCGCTCTGACGCCGTTCCAGAACCCGGATCCGCCACCGGATAATGAAGGTAACGATCCCCAAAAAGAGCAGCAACAGCAAAACATAAAGCGCATACGCCCAAGGTTGACGCCACCACGGATACGAGACCCCGATCTCCAACCGGGCCACCCGATCGGACCATACGTCGTCCTCGTTCGCGCCGCAAACCTCAAACACATACTCCCCGGGCGGAATATGCTGATACTCCACCGTATTGGCCCCGTCAATATTGCAGATCCACGCCTCGTCGAAACCCTTCAACCGGTATTTGTACTTGTTGTTGGCCGCATCCGGATAGTTGAGCAGGGCAAATTCGATCTTGAGGCCCCGGTTGTCGTAATTCAAGGCAATCCGCCGATCGCTGGTCTGTTGGAGCGAATCGCCGGCAATGACCCGGGTGATGACCATGTCGGCCAAAATACGTTCCCTGGTGATCTTCCGCTTGTCGATCTTCACATATTGGCCGTATCCTCCCACAATCACATTCCGTTCCGTGCAGACGATGCATTGCGGAGTCTCTCCGTCGAAGGGCACATCCTTTATGTAGTCATATCGGGAGCAACTCCCGGAGGTCAGGTCGTAGTGATACAGCATCTGCCGGGCCACAATCCACAGGCTGTTTCCATCCAGAGCCAGATCCACCACCGAAATCTTGTTGTTGCTGACGGGAAGCGGCGAGAACGTTCCAGACTCCTGCTCGTAGCAGAAAATCCCGTAAGGCGTACCGAAGAAGATCCGCCCGCCGGCAACCTTCATCGCCGTAATGTTGCTGAAATCGGAACTGCCCTCCACGAAGGACGACCGGCCGTCAAGCGTATGATAACAGTAGATGCCATTGTTGGCTCCCAGCCATAGAAGATCCCGGTCGAATCCCGATACCAGAATCTCCGTATTGGAGCGGTTGAACAGGGGGTTGTCCACACGCATTCTTTTCAACCGATAACGGTTGTGTTCCGATATGACCTTGAGAACCCCCTTGTCATCCACAACCCAGATATTCCCGTCGGAGGTCTGATGAATCCCCCGCACATACTTGTCATCGACGCCCTGCAGCTCCATGACCCGGAATGTTTCCGGATCGATGCAGTTGATCCCGTTCAGCGTTCCGATCCATATCCGCCCTTGAGCATCCTCGAAAACGACCGTCGAGTTGTTATGCCGCAGATGGGCCTCCGTATCGAAAAGTTTCAAAAGACGACCGTCCCGGCAGCACAGCACGCCATTGGTCGTGGCAATCCAGACCCGATTCCGCGTATCTTCGCCGATATCCCGCATCGTCGCATAGAGGGAATTGTCCGAATAGGTGAACAGCTGACCTCCGATTCTCTCGGAGAGGTTGATTCGGGAGACGCCCCGGTTGGTTCCCAACCAGATCAAACGGTTCTCCCGATCCAGGAAAATATCGGAGATGATGTTGTCCGACAAAGAGTGACGCGTCTCCGCCTCGTGAAAATAATGAACCACCGAGAGATCCTTCAGATTCAACAGGTTCAGTCCGTTGTCGGTACCCAGCAGCACCAGCGAGTCCGACAGATACTTTACGCACTTCATGCTGTTGTTGGAGAGATTGCACGTGGCACCCTTCCGGAAGACCCGATACGCCAGCGACTGGATATTGATCAGACTCAGGCCTGTTTCGTGGCCGATCAGCAATTCATCCGGCCGCCCCGGAATCCGCTCGAACGACAGCACCAGATTATTGACCGGATCCGTCGCCCGACGGTCAAGAGTCCGGATAAACTCGATTTTGCTGTTCGAAGGGGTAAACCGATAACAACCGTTGTAGGTTCCGACCCAGATACGTCCCCGGCTGTCGGCCTGAAGGGCCCGTACGATGTTCGAGCTCTCGGCATGGTCGTTGCTGGCAAAAATGACATGGGACTGAAACCTCAGTTCGGAATCCAGGAGCAACAACCCGTCATTGGTCCCGATGTAATAAGTCCCGTCGAAATAATAGATGGTACGTACACTGATCGGGGAGGCCGGCCCCTTCGTATCGCCCGTCAACGAGATCTCGCTGAACGAATCCGAATCCGGATCATAGATGCAAAGTCCGGAGTTCGTACCGATCAGAAGTCCCTTTTCCGAGAGGAAAAGTTTGTTGATCGTGTTATTGTTCAGCTCCGGCTGCGAATAATAGCGGTATTGATAACCGTTGTATCGATACAGCCCGTTGTCTGTTCCGATCCAGATCAACCCCTTCTGATCCTTGGCAATGCTGTAAACCACCCGATGGTTCCAGACCGACTCCGTCATCAAGTTGGAAAAGGCGAAGTCCGCAGCACGCAAAGGCGAATCATGGAACAACAGGATGGCAATCAAAGACAAAAAACGAAGGCAAAAGGAGCGCATAGGAGGGTCTTTTATGAAAGTTCGGGCGTCAAACAAAAATAACTTTATTCTTTCAAAGTTCAAACACCCGCCTCACTTTTTCCCGGCTCCTTGCGGCTTCGGGAGAGCGTCCTGTTCAGAAGAGGGCTCGGGTTCGTCTCGATCCGGGTGCGTTCGGAGGCAACCTCCTCACCGCAACAGCTCCGACAAGTGTGACCCGGCAATAAAAAAAGCGGACAATCCGTTCGAATTGTCCGCCGTGGTAGCGGGAGGAGGACTCGAACCTCCGACCTTCGGGTTATGAGCCCGACGAGCTGCCAACTGCTCCATCCCGCGATATATCTTTCTGTTACCGTCTCAACTCGCCAACGCGCTCGTCAACTCCGCCTCGACAGGTCCCGTTTTATCGCCTTTGCGTGTGCAAAGATAAGTCAAAAAAAACTTTTCTCCAAATCGAATTTGCCACACAAAGTGCGCAGCGCATCGAAACGCCCTTTTTATCAGCCGATTGCCCGGTAAAAATTATTTCAACGAGGCCGCAACGATCTCCGACAAATCGCGCACTTCACCCCGTGTACCGCGGCCGATGGCCTTCTTGCAGAGCGGGCAGGCCGTCACGATCACCTCGGCGCCCGTAGCCTCCAGCTCCGCAGCCACCGAACGGGCGATCTGGACCTGCTGTCCGTCCGAAATCGCCGTATTGGCCACCGACGAGCCGCAGCACAAGGCATTTTCCCGCGTCGAGGCCGGTTCCAGCAACTCGCCCACCGCCTCGATCACCGCCCGCGGTTCGTCGTAGATGCCGCTGCCACGGCCCAGTTCGCAGGGATCATGATACGTAAAACGTGTCGTGCCGTGCTCCAGCGTCAGACGCCCGGCACGGATCAGCCGCAGGATATACTCCGAATGGTGGAGCACCTCGATGCCCGGCAGGTCGTAATCCTCGCGGAAAACCTTCAGGCAGATCGGACACGAGGTCACAAGGGTCGTAATACCGTGTTTGCGGAAGAGATCGGTGTTGTATTTCATCATCTTGCGGGCCGAATCGGTCTCCCCGGCCAGCTTCAGCGGTCGTCCGCAGCAGACGCCGCCATCGCGGTCGGCCCACCAGACCTCCTCACCCGCCGACTCGAAGATCGTCGTCATCGCCGCAAGGGTCCGCGGCGTGAGCAGCGTCATGCACCCGGCAAAGTACCCCACCTTGCCCGCTCCCGACGAACGATCCAACCCTTTGAAATAGTCGTAACGCCGTTCATCGGGAACGTTGTGCATCCGGTCACGCGAATTGAGCCGCAGCGTGTTGAGGTCGATGTCAACGGGGCACTTTTCCGCACAGCGCCCGCACATGAGGCAGTTGTCGGCAACCTGCAGCCGCAGGTGGTTGTAGCGACGGTCCCGCAGGAAGTAAACCGACTGTACATCGTTGATTCCCAGCACGCTCTGCAGCTGACAGGGATCGATACAGATACCGCAGCGCGAGCAAGCCTCGACCTGGAAGTTGTCATACGAGGACTCCTTCTCGGAGGAACGGATTCCGTAGCGGCGCAGGAAGATGAGCGGGATCTCCGTAAAGATGTGCATGTAACGTGAGAAGGGCAGCGCCACGAAAAACACGCCGAGGCACGAAGAGTAGAACCACCAGGCCACGGATTCCAGCGTCAGCAGCGGCATGACTCCGATATGGGCCGCCATCCAGCCTCCGAGGCTGCCGGTAAGGAACCCGCCGCCACCGTAAATGGCACACGTGGTGCTCTCGGCAATCAGACGCGCCGGGAAGATAAACCACAGGGCCGAGAGCGCCACCCTATCTCCCGGAACATGCTTTGTCGTACGACGCAGCCCCATGGCGCGGGAGTAGAAGCGTTTGCCCCAGGCCAGCGCCACGCCCGAGAGGACAAAAAGCAGCAGCGCATCCATCAGAAAATCGAACAGCGGCTTATGCTCGAGACTCGTGGCGAAGTATTTGAAGAAGACGTGCCCCTGGAGCGGCACATAGCGGAATCCGATATAGGCGACGGTCTCGATCCATCCCACGAGAATGAGCAGGAACCACCCGAAGGCCAGCGACATGTGCATGTATCCCAACAGGGGGTTGACCCGGAAGATGCGCCGGTGAAGCAGCGACTCGCTGATGACCTCGCCCACGGCTTCGAACGTCCGGCGCGTGGGCAGGCCGCGCAGCAGCCGCATCTTGTCGCGGCGCGGAAGCAGCCAGAGCCAGCGTCCCCATTTCCATGCCAGGGTGAGGAACATCACCGCCGCGCCGAGAATGAACGGCAGACAGAAGGGTGCGTAGAATGTCATCGTCAGAAATCTCCCAGTTTACGTTTGATCAACATCACCACCCCGCGGGTATTGATTCCCCGGGGGCAGACCAGGCGGCACTTGCCGCACAGCATGCATTTGTTCATCTCCTCGTAAGCGCCCTGGTATTCGCCGCGGCGAACGAGCGTATGGACCTTGCGGAAGTTGAACGACGTAAGATTCCCCGCGGTACAGATCGCCGTGCAGGCCCCGCAGCCGATGCAGGTCTGCAGTTCGGGCATCTCGCGAAGGATCTCGTCGCTCTTGCGCAGGTTGTTGCGGTCCAGGTCGATGGCCCGGGGCTTCGAGATCGTATATCCGAAATTGATCGCCGCCATCGCTATGCCTCCACGTATCGCGCCACGGCATCGGCCGCCGCGGTCGCTTCGTTCAACGATTCGCCGATGGTCTTCGGGGCCGTAACGGTCCCGGCATAGAAGATGCCGTCGACATTGCTGGCGATATTCCCCAGGAAGAGGTTCCGGGGCATCATGAAGCCGCTCTGGGCACGTTGCAATCCGGCACCGGCGGCCAGCGTCCCGTTGTCGTCGTTGGCCCGCATGCCGATGAGCAGGACGAGCATGTCGACGCTCATGCGCAGCGGACGTCCCGTCAGCGTATCCTCGGCCTTGATCTGCACCCGGCCGTCCATCGTGGGTCCGGCCTCCGAGATCCGCCCGCGCACGAAATGGATGTTGTATTTCTGCTGCGCCTCGCGGTAGAGCTCCTCGTATCCGGGTCCGAACATGCGGATATCCATGTAGAAGTTGAAGACGTCGGCCTCGGGGAAGAGCCGTTTCATCTCGATGGCCTGCTTGACGCCCGTCACGCAACAGACCTTCGAGCAATGCTGCTGGCAGACCTTCTCGTCACGCGACCCCACGCAATGCAGAAAGGCGATGCGGCGGGGAGCCGTACCGTCGGCCTTCGTGACGCGCCCTTCGTTGAACATGCGTTCAATGTCGGCCGACGTGTAGACGTTGTCGTAGATGCCGTAACCGTACTCCTCCTTGATCGAGGCGTCGAAGAGCGTGGAACCCGTCGCAAGGACCACCGCCTCGCAAGTCAGCGAACGTCCGTCGGCCAGCTCCACGCTGTGCGGCGTAAGTCCTGCAACCTCCGTGGAGGTCAGCACTTCGATACCGGATTCGTTGACCCGCCGGCGCAACTCCGTGAGCACCTCCTCGGCCGGAGTGAACGTGGGGAACAACACGTGCCAGCCCCTGAGTTTACCGCCCAGTTCGGGCTCCTTCTCGACGATCACGGGCTCAAAGCCCAGCTCTGCGAGGCGAAGGGCCGTCTGCATGCCCGCTACGCCGCCGCCAATGACGATGATGCGTTTCTTCATTACTCTCTGATGTCGTATATCGTGTCCGTCGGGCAGCAGTTGACCACCGCCGACGCGGGTTTGCCGATGTATTTGCCGTTGCGGCCCAG
>CALUJN010000052.1 GCA_944320985.1 uncultured Alistipes sp.
AAGAGAACGACCCGATGAGCGTCGTGAGCAACCTGTTCGACGTGGCGATGGTCTTTGCCGTGGCGCTGATGGTGGCGCTGGTGAGCCGATACAATATGACCGAGATGTTCAGCCAGGAGGATTTCACAATGGTCAAGAACCCCGGCAAGGAGAACATGGAGATCATCACCAAGGAGGGCGAGCGGATCAACCGCTACACCCCTTCGGAGAATCAGGATTCGCAGGGCGGCAAACGAGGCCGCAAGGTCGGTGTGGCCTACGAGCTCGAAAACGGTGAGATCATCTACGTCCCCGAATAGAAATGTTTTGTCGTGGAGGGAGGGGTGTCCGAAGGATGCCGGGCCATCGGCAAAACCTTCCGGACAAAGGCAGTCTGCCCCTCCCGCCACTCAATATTTGGTCATCGTACGCTCGACCTCGTTGCGGTACTGCGACGGGGTCTGCTTGTGGTATTTGCGGAAGGCCCGGTTGAAGTTCGCCATGTTCGAAAAACCGCACTCGTAGGCAATCGTCGAGATATTCATCGTCGTCTCCGCCAGCAACCGGCATGCATTTCCGATCCGCACGTCATTCAAATAGGTAATAAAACTGCGGCTGGTCCGTTTCTTGAAAAAATGGCTCGCCGCCGATTCCGACATATTGACCAACTCGGCGATATCCCTCAGGGTGATCTCCTTCCCGAAGTTCTCGTCGATATACTTGCAGATCTTCTCGATCCGACGGCTCTTGCTCTGCCGTACGAGCAGCGAACTGTCGTAGGTCGAACTCGTCAGCAGCCGTTGTCCATCAGCCGTGGCCAGATCGTAAAGAATGCCGTAAAAGTCCAGCGCCGTCGTGAAACCTCGCTTCTGACTCAGATCCAGCAGTTTCCTTTTGATCGACGAACTCACCTCCCGGGGATAGGCAATGCCGCGCTTGGAGCGGAACAGCAACTCCCGGATCGGCTCAAAGACACGTTTCGAAAGCAGAAACGAGTTATACATCTCCTCATGAAACTGAATGGTGATGACATGCGTGTTTTCGTGAGTGGGGGCCTTCCACGCATGAGGAACACCCGGGCCGATCATGACCAGATCCTCCTGGTCGAACTCCTCGATCGAGTCCCCGACGATCCGTTTCCCGGAGGTATTCATTACCAGATTCAATTCATAATCCGAATGATAATGGGTCGGGTAGTCGAACTTGGCCTTGTAGTTGTTCAACAGGACGACCATCTCGCAGTTCACCCAGAAACTCAACGTATGGCGTGATCCCGCCCTGATGGCACAGCTCGACAACGAGTCGCGCATCAACGCCGGACAGGATCCTCTCTACGTGGGCGACTACGACAACGGAACCTATTATCCTTCGGTGGCCGAGATCCAGAGCGGAGCCTGGCCCTACCACACCGACTGGGCCGACGAGATCATGCGCACCCCCATTGTCAACAACACCACGCTGGCAATCAACGGCCGGGACAAGAAACTCACCTACAACCTCGCATTCAGCTACTACGACGACAACGGCGTCTACAAGACCGACGACTACGAAAAAGTCATCGGCAAACTCGACGTCGAATACCAAATGCTGCCCAATCTGAGCATCCGCACGAGCAACACCATCTCCAAAGACTGGCGCAACTCCTTCAGCGGCGACGTCGGCCGTAACCCGCTGTGGCCGGTCTATGACGAAAACGGCGACTACTGGCAGGCCAGCGAAACCGACTATTCCAACCCTGTAGCCCTGATGAATACGGTCAAGAACAAGAGCCAGGGTCTCGATCTGATCTCGTCGTGGATGGCCACGTGGGAGATTCTGCCCGGACTGGAGTGGGTCGGCCAGCTCAACTACAAGTACGGCACGACGGTCTCCGACGCCTACAACCCCAAGAAATACACCGAGGACGGCGTCTTCAACAACGGTCATGCAAACATCTCCAACTGGCTCGGACAGAACATCGTTCCCGAGACCTACCTGACCTACGACAAACTCTGGAACAACAACTCCCGACTGACGGCCATGGTCGGATACTCCTATAACTATTATATGGAGCGCTCCTCCTCGCTGGACGCCTACAACTTCGTCAACGAGGCGCTGACCAACGAGAACATGGCCGCCGGCGATCCGGAAAAGAACGGACTTTCGAACGGATACTCCGCCTCGGAACTGGTCTCCTACTACGGAAAAATCAACTTCTCGCTCTGGGACCGCTACCTCTTCACGGCAACCTTCCGTTCGGACGGCTCCTCGAAGTTCGGTAAGAACAACCAGTGGGCCTACTTCCCCTCGGGCGCCTTCGCCTGGAAACTCCACAACGAGCCCTTCATGAAGAATGTCAAGTTCATCGACGAAGCCAAGATCCGGGCCAGCTACGGTATTTCGGGCAACCAGGGTATTTCGGCCTACCAGTCGCTGAGCCGTTACGGCATGGAGGAGTATTACGACGACGGAGCCTGGCATACGGCCATCGGCCCGGGCTATGTCACGGGCACCTACGGATCCAACGGTCGATTCAAATACTGGGGCGGTATTCCGAACCGCGACCTCAAATGGGAAACGACGCGGCAGGTGAACCTCGGATTCGACCTCTCGGTGCTCGACAACCGCATCCGTCTGGTCTTCGACTGGTACAACAAGCACACCTACGATCTGCTTCGTCAGCGTTACCTTCCGCTCTCGTCGGGATATGACAAGATGTGGGTGAACGACGGTGAAGTCATCAACCGCGGATTTGAGGTGACGGTCGATGCCGATGTGGTCCGCACGAAGGACTTCTCCTTCAACGTCACGGCCGTCTTCGGACGAAACAAGAACGAAGTGACCAACCTGGGTAATGTCGTGGCATCGGGCCTGACCGTCGACCCCAACACCGGCATGGAGTATGAGTTCACGGGTACGGCGCTGACCTATCAGCCCGTCGGCACGGCCAACATCATGGCCGTAGGACAGCCCATGAACGTCTTCTACGGCTACAAGACCGACGGCATCATCCAGACCGACGCCGAGGGTATCGAGGCCGGACTGACGGGCGACCTGGCCAAGGCCGGCGAGTTCAAATACGTCGACATCAACAACGACGGCGTGGTCGACAGCAACGACCGTACGATCATCGGCGACCCCAATCCCGACTTTACGGCCAGTCTGAACCTCGGATTCCGCTACAAGAACTTCGATCTTTCGGTCTTCGTAAACGGTGTCTTCGGCAACGACGTGCTCTACCAGTACGGTCTGACCAATCCGGCCACCATGCCGTTGCGCTGGACGGTGGACAACCCCACGAACAGCTATCCGAGTCTGCGGAACAACCGCCAGCCCTACGTTTCGGACTGGTTCATCCGCGACGGTTCGTTCGTCCGCATCCAGGACGTATCCCTGGGCTACAACTTCACGAAGGTCTGCAAGGCGATCAGCAACATCCGCCTCTATGCAACGATCAACAACCTCCACACCTTCACCTCGTTTGAAGGTTATGACCCCGAAGTCGGGCTCGACGGCATCTACTGGGGCGGTTATCCCCGGTTCCGCAAATTCTCCATCGGTCTGAACATCACCTTCTAATCCGCACACCCATGAAAATGAAAATAGTTAAAACCCTGATCGGATCCATTGCAGCCCTGGGGGCGATGGTCTCCTGCGACCTGAGCGAGTATCCCTACGGATTCTACTCGGACGAAAACTTCTACAACACCCCGGAGGATGCCGAGTCGGCGATCATGTATGCCTATAACGCACTGACCAACCTGGAGTACTCGCGCGGTATCTTCTACATCGGCGAGGCCGCCTCGGAGACCGTATCGCTGAAATCCGGCGAAGATGCCAACAACCCCGGAGCGCAGGCGCTTGACGAATGGAACATCACGGACAACGCCAACAACCAGACGCTTCAGGTCTATTTCAAATACTGCTACGTGGCCATCAACCGGGCCAACGCCGTAATCAAGAACGTCGAGGGCAGCGATCTGGACGAGGAGCTGAAGACGCGTCTGCTGGGTGAGGCCTACTTCCTGCGGGCATACAGCCATTTCAGCCTTGTGAAGGTCTTCGGACTGGTGCCGCTGCAGCGCGAAATGGTCGAGACGGTGGACAACACCACCCCGTCGATGGCCAAGACGATGGACGAGGCCTATGACATGATGATCGGCGACCTGAAGATTGCCGAGGCGAACCTCCAATACACCAACAAGGTCGGACGGGCCAACAAGGCCGCAGCCCAGGGTATGCTGGCCAAACTCTATCTGACGGCCGCTTCGTCGAAAGAGAGCGGCGTACGCTACTACACCGACATGCGCATGACGGCCGAGGAGATGTACACCGAAGCAGCCACCTGGGCCAAGAAGGTCCTCGACGCCTCCACCTCCGGAGAGGCACCCTTCGGACTGGCTCCGACGCTTGCCGAGATCTACGACGTCGACCAGCCCGACGGTTGCGAGCACCTGTTCATCATGTCGATGGACCGCACGGGACAGAACGAGGGCAACTACTCGAAGATCGGCATGCTCTTCATGCCCTACAACAACGGCTCGAACTTCTATGTCAAGATGGGTGAAGACAATCTCGTCGCCTCCCACTACGGCTACGAGGTATTCCCCACAAACACGGAGTTCTACAATTCGTTCGATTCGGAAGACAAGCGCAAGACCGAGCTGATGAGCAATCAGATGTATGACGCGAACGGCGGAGCGCTGGGCACCTCGGCTTACTACTTCACATCCAAATACATCGATCCGCACCAGGTAAGCGAGAGTACGGGCGACAAATCGAGCGTGAAACCCTACCTGCTGCGCTTCTCGGACGTAGCGCTGATCTACGCCGAGGCAATGGGTTCCGACGATGGCGGCTGGGTGGCTCGCATCCGGGCCCGTGCCGGGCTGGAGCCGCTCGACGCAGGACTCACCAAGGAGCAGTTCCGCGATGCCGTCGTACAGGAGCGCGCCTGGGAGCTGGCCTTCGAAGGAAACCGCCTCTACGACCTGCGCCGCAAGGCGATGGTCACGAAGGTAGATCCCAATGCACAGGCCGCCGGTATCAGCGAGGCCGACGCAGCCTTCTATCCCATCCCGCAGCGTGAAATCGACCTCAATCCGGGTCTTTACAACTAATCCATTTCAAAATCGTTCGTATGAAACTTCATAAAACATTCATTCTGTTGATGGTTGCCGCCGTCTCGCTGGGGTCGTGCCAGAAAGACCCGCTCAAGGAGGTCGAGGATGGCGACTGGAACAAAGAGAAACGGATCATCAGTCTGTCGTTCGAACGGCAGGCCGGCGACGCCTCGATCAGCATCAATGCCGACAATCAGTCGAAAGGCACCATCGAGGTGACGATCGTCAATCCGGATTTGAGCGAACCGCTTCTGATCAAGAAGATGGAGATCTCCTACGGGGCTACGGCCTCGGTCGCAGCGGGCGAGACGCTCGCCTTCGACGAGACGACCAATACGGCCGAGATCACCGTTACCGCCGCAACGGGGGGGGGAACTCGGGTCTACACGGTTTCCGTCAATTCGCTGGTTGAGAACCTCGAAGGCACCTGGGAGATCACCGGAATGGATATCTTCGGAGGTACGGGAGCCTATTACGGCGGCGTCGACTTCGTGGATCTGTTCACCGACGCTTCGTGGTGGGATCCGACAACGGGCCCCGCAGCCGAAATGGACAACACCCTTGAATTCGTATTCGAAGGGGTCGACGACAACGGACGCACCTATGGTACATGCACGAACAACGCCGGTGAAGACGGGCTCTATGCCGACTTCGTGTGGAAGGGCGAAATTCCCGAAGATGAATCCACGGCGAACAATCCCGTCACCGACGTAAACTACAACTACCGCAAGATCCCCGCCGGTGAGAGCACCTGGACACGCGACTATACGAACGGGACGATCACCTTCACCACGGCAGACAACGTCACGACCTCCTGCACCATGGTCGAAAGCGGCAACATCGAATACTGGGGCAAAACGCTGACCGTCGACGACAATGCGCTCAAGTTCACCGGTCTGCAAAGTGCCGGAAGCTGGGGCCCGATCTATTCGGCATACGACAAGGTAGTCTATGCACCGTGGGATTTTTACGTACAAATCAAGAAAAAACAATAGGTCATGAAACATTCGGTTATATGCTCCCTGTTGGCCCTGCTGATGCTCGGGGGCTGCCAAAGCTCCTCGGACGGACAGGCCGACGGCGATCCCTCGGAGGTCAACGTCATGCGGATTCAGAGCCAGGTGCTGGTCAACTCCTTCATCGGCAACGGCCCCCAATGGGGAGGATATGACATCGTTCCTTCGTGGACCGGACAGGAAACACTCTCCGACGCTGATTGGAACACGCTTTTCAAGCGTGTTTCATTCATGCGCCCGGGACTGGTCCGCATCATGGTTTCGCAGGGATGGAACTACATCTCGGGCAATACGTTCGATCCGCACAAGAGCGATGCCATCCTCTGCAAGATCCTGGACTATTGCCAGCAGCACGGAATCTGCGTGCAGTTCGGCGAATGGGGGCATGTCGGCGGTTCGGCCGTCGATGCCCAGTGGGTGGAGAACTCCGCCTCGTTCCTCTCCTACCTGGTCAAGGAGCGGGGATTCACCTGCATCAAGTTCTTCACGGTGGTCAACGAACCCAACGGCAACTGGTCCTCGACCAACGGCAGCTACGCCCTCTGGAGCAAGTGTGTCGAGAGTTTCTACAAGAAGTTCGAGGAGAAGGGGCTGCTGGACGACGTACAGATCATCGGCCCGGACGTGGCAGTCTGGACGATCTCCGAAACCTCGTGGATGTCCAACACGAAAAACCAGATGCACGACAAGGTGACGGTTTACGACATCCACACCTATCCGGACGACCAGACTGTCTATTCGACCGAATTCCTGCAGTTGCTGGAGGCCTATCGTGCCGCCTCGGACAAATCGCGTCCGATCATTCTGGGCGAGCTGGGTTTCAAGTACGAGGAGGGCTCGGCGCTGGGCAACAGCAACCTCGAGGCCATCCAGGCCGATCCGTATGCTGCCGACGATTCGCAGATGCACGTCTACGACGCTTTCTACGGGGTGGACATGGCCGATGCGACGATCCAGGCCATGCGGGCCTGCTACTCCGGCGTGACCTACTGGATGCTTGACGACGCCATGTACAACGACGACGGAAGCAGCTCGTCGACCCGTCTGAAACGATGGGGATTCTGGAACATCCTCGGCGAGGAGAAGTTCGGCAATGCCGACGACGAGAAGATCCGCCCCTGGTTCTACACCGTCTCGCTGCTGTCGCGCTTCTTCCCCAACGGTTCGCAGATCCTCAACGTCGCGCAGCCGACGCCCGTACTTTCGGGACTGCGGGCCATCGCCGGATGCAAGGACGGCAAGTACACGCTGGCCATCGTCAATGCCAGCAACCTTCCCTACACCTTCACGCTCAAGGCCGATACGGGCATTACGCTCTCCGGCATGCAGATGTATGAGTACATCTCGGGCGAAGGTGCGACGTTCCAGGGAAAAACCGACGCGGACGGATTCCCCGCAGCCCAGCAGAGCGACCTGACGCTCTCGGATCTGCAGGGCGACGGTATCGAGATCTCGATGCCGGCCAACAGCTTCCGCCTCTACACGAACATGCAATAATCCGCAATGAAAAAGACGCTGTTGTTTCTGACGATGCTTTTCGGCTGTCTGCAGATGGAGGCCGCACCCCGTTTCGCCGATGTTTTCAGCGACGACATGGTGCTGCAACAGAAGAGCCTTGTGCGGTTGTGGGGATATGGCGATGCGGGCGAGCGGATCCGGATCCGGGTATCGTGGAGTGCGCAGCGCTTTGCAACCACGGTGGAGGCCGACGGACGGTGGGAGGTGAAGATTCCGACCCCCGCCGCCTCCTTCGACACGCACACCGTCACCCTCTCGGGCTCCCGCAGCAAGGAGATCCGGCTCGAACGGGTCCAGATCGGAGAGGTCTGGCTCTGTTCGGGTCAGAGCAACATGGAGATGATCATGCGTCCCGACTCCACGTGGCGGCTCTTTGTCGAGAACGCCGCGGAGGAGATCGCCGCCGCCGACTATCCCCATATCCGCTTTCTGAACGTCGCACGCAACGAATCGTTCCATCCGGTCGAAGGGCTCGCCGGGCGCACATGGCAGGCCTGCACGCCCGAAAGCGTACAATGGCTCTCGGCGGCTGCATACTATTTCGCCCGGCGCCTGCAGGCGGAGCTCAACGTCCCGGTAGGTCTGCTTGTCGACTCCTACGGAGGCAGCCCCCTGCAGAGCTGGCTGCCCGACGAGGTGACGAAGCGCCCCTTCTACACCCCGGAACGCACCCGCCTCGAGACATGCCGGAAGAACGGGGCCGAGAAACCGGAATACGACATGGCCTCGGCCCTCTACAACGGCATGCTGCAGCCCGTGATCGGGTATACGATCCGGGGATTCCTCTGGTATCAGGGGTGCAGCAACGTCAGCGATGCGGCCCGTTATCCGACGATGATGAACGATCTGGCCACCTCGTGGCGCACCGCCTGGGATGACGCACAGCTGCCCTTCTACTTCGTGCAGATCGCGCCGTTCATCTACCCCGCCTACCAGCTCGGCCGCTGGGCCGAACTGGCCTGCGCACAGGCCCGGGCCGCTGCGGAGATCCCTCACAGCGGACTGGTCGTCACGGCCGACATCGGAGACCCGCAGAACATCCATCCGGGCAAGAAGCGCCCCGTGGGCGAACGGCTCGCCGGGCTTGCCCTGAGCGACACCTACGGCATGACGGTCGAAAGCCGCTCGCCGGAGGTTGTGCAGGCACGACTGCTCGACGGGAAGCTGCTGCTCGAGATGCGGCATGCCGGAACGGAACTTTGTGCTACGGACAACGAGTCGGAATTCGAGGTATCGCAGGACGGCATACTATTCTCGCGGGCCGAGTTCCGAATCGACGGCGACCGGATCGAACTTCTGCCGCCGTTCGACGGGGTCCGTTACGTACGGTACTGCTGGCGGGACAACGCACGGTCGAATATCTTCAATTCGGGGCATCTGCCTCTGGGACCCTTTTTCACGGAGATCCATGAAGCCGAATAGACTGTCAGTCTGTTTGCTGAGCCTGATGCTCCTTTTGTCGGGATGCAGCAGGGAGGGGGATTCTCCCGCTCCGAAGCCCGCCGACGGCATACTGATCTCCTCGGTCACGGTCGACGACGATCCCGAAAACGTGCTCCGCAAAACGGTGACGGTCCAATTGCAGGAGGCGGCCCGCGTACGCGTCGAATACTGGAAATCCGGAGAGGAACACCGCACCCGCAGCGTGGTCAGCAACGACGAATCGTCCGAGCATCAACTCAAACTGATCATCATGGAGCCGGAAAGCGACTACAATCTGCGCGTCACGGCAACCGCCGGCGAGGTCGAGGAGCAGAGCATCAGCGACTTCAAGACCGGAAAGCTGCCCGACGGAAGCATCGAGGCGACCAATCTCCTGCCGGAGTTCAACTACGCCTTCGACGGGTACATCCATGTCGGAGACAAGGCTTCGGGTACGCTCTACCTGTTGAACGACAAGGGTCGGGTTGTCTGGTACGAACCCACCTTCGGGAAATCGGTGATCTGCTCCAACTACGACCGGCGGACACAGAGTTTCCAGGCCATCGTCGGCTTCAACCCCGATGAGAACTTCACGGGAGAACGGGTGCTGGTGGTGGACCTCTACGGCAACACCCTCATGAACAAGGCCCACACGGAGTTGGAGAATCCCTATTTCCATCACGACATCCTGATGACGCCCTCGGGTGAGATCCTGTTGATCAATCAGGACCGAAAGGAGTTCGACCTGAGGAAATTCGGCGGTTCGGCCAACGAATGTATCCACGGCGACGGCGTCACCTGCATGGATCTCGACGGGAACGTACACTGGAGCTGGTCGGCCTTCGAGGTGATGACCCCCGAGGAGGATCCCGACATCTTCGAGCACGACCCCGAGTTCCAGTATCCGAACAACGAGGACTGGCTGCATGCCAATTCGCTCTGGCTCGACGAAGAAGGGAACTTCTACATCTCGTTCAACAAACTGAGCCAGGTGTGGAAACTCAACCCCGAACGGAAGTTGGTCTACCGGATGGGCAAGGAGGGAACCGTCGCCATCGACGACGAGGCGAACTTCTCGGACCGGCAGCACGGCATCTCGATCACCTCGGAAGGCGAATTGATGCTCTTCGACAACGGATACACGAACAAGTGTTCGCGGGCTCTGGCCTATCGGATCGACGAGGAGACGATGTCGGCCCGAACGGTGATCGATCCGCTACGATCTTCCCGAAGAGGATTACTCGGCCAACCAGTCGAGTGTCTACCGGATCGACGCCGAACGGATGATCTATGCCTCGACGGTCGCCATCACCGACAACTACGGAAACATCAAGTGGAGATACCAACTCTCCGCCCCGATCTTCCGAGCCATCTACATCGATGAAATATAAACACCTCTAACATTACACATCATTTATTTATACCTATGAAACTGAAGAAATACGAAGGGAATCCGGTGCTGTCACCCAATCCCGCAAATGCATGGGAGAATCTGGTTGTCTGCAACCCGGGCGTGTGGTATGAAAACGGCACGTTCTACATGCTTTACCGTGCTGCCGGAGACGATCCGGAGCATGTGATCCGAATGGGTCTTGCCGTGAGCCACGACGGATTCCACTTCGAGAGAGTCTCCGACCAACCGGCTTTCGGACCTTCGGCGGACGGGGAGGATGCCGGATGCGTCGAGGATCCGCGCATCGTGAAGTTCGACGATTACTACTACGTGACCTATGCCTTCCGCCCCTGCCCTCCGGGCCAGTACTGGAAATTCGCACACGATGAGATCGTCGTCAAGGACTTCGGCAGCCACGCTCCGGCCTTCCTGAGCAAGAACATAGCCAACACCGGGCTGGCCATCACCAAGGATTTCCGCCATTGGCGGCGTCTGGGGCGAATCACCCGCTCGAACCTCGACGACCGGGACGTAATCCTTTTCCCGGAAAAGATCAACGGCAAGTACGCCATGCTCCACCGCCCCAAAGAGTGGGTCGGTGACGGGCACGGCCCGCAGCACCCGGCCATCTGGATCCGCTATTCGGACGATCTGCTGGTATGGGACACGCCCAGCCAGCTGCTCATCGAGGGGCGTCCCGACAGCTGGGAGGAGAAGATCGGAGGCAGCACGCCCCCGCTGAAGACCGACAAGGGATGGCTCGTACTCTACCACGGCGTAGAGGATGGCGGAACGGGATATTACCGCGTCGGAGCCATGATGCTGGACCTGAAGGATCCGACCATCGTATTGGGCCGCACCCGCGACTTCATCCTCGAGCCCGAGTTTCCCTATGAAAAGGAGGGCTTCTACAAGGGCTGTGTCTTCCCGACGGGTAACGTAATCGTCGACGGAACCCTGTATGTCTATTACGGCGGCGCCGACAAGTACGTGGGTGTCGCAACCGCCAACGTGGACGAACTGGTTAACTCGATACTCGCACAAAAGCCATGAGCTGGTTCAACTCACTGGAGATCATAGACTTCGTATTCATCGCGCTTTACTTTATCTTCATCGTCTTCCTGGGGATCAAGTACAGCAAGGTGCAGAATTCGGAGAACTATTTCCTGGCCGGAAGAAGCATGAGCTGGCCCGTCATCGGATTCTCGATGTTTGCGGCCAGCATCTCCAGCTCCACCCTCATCGGCCATTGCGGCGATGCCTACTCGACGGGAATCGCGGTGTTCAACTACAACCTGATCTCCATCTTCGTGATGGTCTTCTTCGCGTGGTTCTTCCTGCCCTTCTACATCAAGCTGCGCATCTTCACCCTGCCGGAGTTCCTCGAACGACGTTTCGACGTGCGCTCGCGTTACTACTTCTCGGGGATCACCATCCTGATCAACATCTTCCTCGATGCCGCCGGTTCGCTCTACGCCGCCGCGTTGGTCTTCAAACTGATCTTCCCCGAGGCCAACCTCACCGTTCTGGCCCTTGTCTTCGCCATACTGGTCGCCCTGTACACGATTCCGGGAGGCCTCTCCGCAGCCATCCGCGTCGATCTGATCCAGGGTCTGATCCTGCTCTTCGGCGCCATCCTGCTGACGGTGATCATCGCCGCGAAAGGCGGTTGGGACTACATCGTCGAAAACATGCAGAACGGCGTGATGATGAAACTCGTCCGTCCGTTGGACGACCCGTCGGTTCCCTGGCTGGGCATGCTGCTGGGAATCCCCGTTCTGGGATTCTTCTTCTGGGGTAACAACCAGCAGCTGGTACAGCGCGCCCTGACGGCCAAAAACATCGACGAAGGGCGAAAAGGCGTCCTGCTGGTCGGCCTGCTCACGTTGCTCACGCTCTTCATCATCATTATTCCGGGTGTGATGGCCCGGGCGTTCTTCCCCGATCTGGCCAAGCCCGACATGGTCTACCCCTCGATCGTCATCGAGATGATGCCCGTAGGCATCGTCGGATTCCTGATTGCCGCCCTGATCGCCGCATTGACCTCCTCGGTCAGCGGTCTGCTGAACTCCGTGGCCACGCTCTTCACGATGGACTTCTACATGAAGCGCAAGCCGAAAGCCTCTTCCAAGGAACAGATCTGGATCGGACGGCTCGTTTCATTCATCGTGCTGGTGATCGCCGTACTGTGGGCTCCGCAAATCGGGAACCGCTTCGGATCGCTGCTCAAGTACTACAACGAGATGCTTTCGATGCTGGCGCCTCCGGTTGTTTCGGTCTTCATCCTGGGCGTATTCTGGAAACGTACCAACAGTGACGGAGCCTTCTGGGGGTTGATCGGCGGTGCATTCCTCGGGATTGTCAATCTGGTCTGCAAACTCGTATGGGGCGTGTCGATCTTCGGTGAGATACATTTCCTGCTTACGGTACCGATCTATCTGTTGTGGAGCATGCTCGTAACCATGGTCGTGAGCCTTGCAACCCGCAAACCCGACTATGCTACGATCCAGCCCTACATCTGGTCGCGGAAGGATTTCGATGCCGAGACCGTAGAGCTGAAAAAGCTCCCCTTCTACAAGAATTACCGAATCCTCTCCTACGGTTTGTTAGCTCTTTGTCTGCTGGTTCTGATCGTCTTCGCATAGACCGGAGGATCGCAGCAAAACAGAACCGGAGCCGCAAAAATGCGGCTCCGGTTTTTTATATCCGGACATCACCAACTGCCAGGATCGCCAGAGGCTTCCGCGCCATGCCGACACCGTGCCGACGCCGTTCTCCGCAAGGTCATTCTACCCCCGGCGCAGGGGCGCCCGGCAACCCGGAGATTCAACCATCCGGGATTGCGGCCAACCTCCGGTGCAGGCCCTGCAGCCCAACGGCACAACCGGCAAACACATTCCGGAAGCGAGACACAACCCTCCGACAAAAAACCGCCTTCCCGGTCGGGAAGACGGTTTGGCTGAATCGGGCGGGAAAGGGATCGCCCGAGGTTGCGGGCTATTCGATGTTGGTAATCACAATCAGACTCTCGCCCGGAAGGTCGAGGCGAATCCCCCGCGACACATCCACACGCACCTCCTCGGCCTCGGGCAGCATCGTATGATCCCCCTGCGTCTGGAAGAGCTTCTCGCCGTAACGGAAAATCCGGGCATGCGGAATCGTCATCTTCCCCGAAACCTGTACGGTCTGCGTCTCTTTGCCGACATTGACCAGCGCAAGCGTCCTGTGCTGGCCCGCAACCGCACTGATCGCCTTCACACCGCAGTCCGCAGGCGCAATCCCTACCCAATTGAAGGCACTGCCCGAGGGGATGTAGCGGCACAACAGACTCCAGGCATAATACCAGGGGCGAACCACCTCCTGCTCGGCACCGAAATACTCCTCGCCGAGGATGTTCCAGAAGCCCCAGATCTTCAGCTTGTCGGGGCTCTCGTTGGAGTGCATGGCATCGTCAAGCATCCAGACAACCGATCCCGAAAATCCGCTGTTGATCGTCTGGAACAGGGCATCGGCCATATCGGTTCCGTACATGTAGTCGTAGACGAACATTTGCGAGTCACTCTTCGAGGCGTGTGCACAGGCATTGGCCCGGCGGATATTCTCTTGATTGAAGAGCGAATCCGCGGGATCGACAAACTTGATACCGATCTCTCCCATCACGATCTGCTGTCCGGCGGGGACTTCGGCCTTGTAGCTGGAGATGATCTCGGAGTACTTCCCGGAGTTGATCGTCGTCTTCGAGGGATAGGTGTGGATGTCGTACAACCCTACAAAGTCTCCCATCTCATCCCGCGTACGGCTCACCCACCAGGACTCCTCGGAGGACCAGATCGCCGCATCGGGCCCCACGAGCGTCAACTTGTCGTCAAGGCCCGTCCGTTCGAACTCCCGGGCAAGGATGTGCATGGACCGGGCCCACAGTTCGTAGTCGCCCTTGTTGGTCGACCACCAGCCGTTGGGTTCGTTGATCAGGTTGTAGTATTTGATGCAGCTGTAGCCCTGCTCCTCGATCAGGAACTTCATGTAGTCGGCAATATGGGCGAGCAACGGCTCATTGACGGTCTTGGCATCTGGATCCACCGTCCAGCCGCCCCAGTCACCGAACATCACCGTGATGTTGCGGCTCTGGCAGTAGTCGAGCAGGCGTTTCAGGTGGTCGAAACCATACATGGGATCGAACACTCCGTCACGAAGCCGATCCACGGTGTTCTGCATCATGCGGATGAAACCCGGGCGCATGTTGTCGAGTCGTGCATAGAGCTTTTGCCAGTCCTCCTCGCTGATCTCGACCTTGCCCTGGCCGTAATCGAGCGCATAGGGATCCCATTGCACGCCGTTGCCGATATAGTCGACATTGACCAGCGAGTCGGCCTTCACGGTCATCTCCACCGTGGCCGGATTCTCCGAAGAGACGAAATTCTTTTGTCCGCAGGCGCCCAGAAGCAGCAACAACGGAAGCAAGGTTGTCGTTTTTTTCATCATGACAGTTGGTTTTATTACAAGATAATACTGATTTTATTCAAAATAGTACCATATCGCATACAGACATAAATCGCCTGTTAATAGGGACAATAGATTCTGACACAAAGATAAGCAAAGCGGCACGATCGACACAATCGTTTCAAAAATAGACTAATATTCGACTATAAAATACGCATTCCCGGCAACGGACCTTACTTTCCATTCTTCCACCCGCTTCGGCTTGGTTTTTCACAAAAATCCGCTATATTTGCAATATATTATTTTATATATAGCAATAAAAAGTTTTATTCAAACCCCAAGCGTTGGGGTTGAAGTTGTCAGAACGAACGAGAATCAGCACTTTTGCCAATAACGGAATCCGACAGGCTGCATCCTGCCCGAAACGGAGAGATCCTGCAGGCTTCAGACAAAAAAACGTCCGGAGTCAAACTCCGGACGAAGAGGAAGCAGCAGCGAACCGACCCATCAAAACCCGCAGACATGTACGTACCCAACCACCTGAAATGGCGCATTCTTCTGGCACAGGAACTCAAGGAATTCTATTTCGAACGGGAGAATTCGCACCGCAACTGCAAACGGATCTATGAACTTTACGGCCGCTACCTGTTAGGAACGACCTACGACACGTTTTTAAACTACCTCAACCAACTCAAATACGAGATCACCAACCTCCGTCTGCCCTCTTACATCGTGGCAGCCATCGGACTGCTCGAACCGTTGCGAATTGCCAACGAGCGGCTGCGGCTGCGGAAGATAAATACGTCGTGGACCCTGCTGGAGATGGTCGAAGAGACGCTCGCGATCCTCCAGGAGCGGGCGAACACGCCGCTGAACCTGCGCATTACCTCACGAAGCCGCTCCGAGTAACCCCAGCTCCAAACGCCCCGTCCCGAGGATCTTTTCACCTCCGAACCGATTATCATCCGAGCATTCGGCGTTCCGGGCATCTCTGCTCCGAGGATCGGAGGGAGCCTCTCCGAACCGGTCCATCCTCCGTGCACGCTCCCTTCCGGGCGTTCTTGCCTCCCGAATGCCGTCATCTCCGGAGCGATTCCACGGAGCGAAGCACATTCCAGCCCGTCAACGCCACTCCGCAAGATTCTGGCCCGGGCAAGAGCCTTCCGCACCCTCCGGGATCAGCAGGACATCCAGATTCACCCGCTCCTGGGGTGCAATTTCACACTCGAATCCGACGATGCACGTCCCGAGATTGGGATTTTCATACTCCGTCGGAGGTTTCGTACTCCAGACCTTGAGCTGCAGATTCCGAGGCTGCGATACAACCCGGAGGGTCAAACGCTCATTTCCCTGTGTGAGGAGGATCGACCTCTGCTCCCGATCGATCCGGGGTTCGGCGGACGTCACCATGCTCCAGCGAATCACCCGGGCACTGTCAGCCTCAATCTCATCCCGCACCCAAACATACGAACGATCCACGATGGCCACCCCTCTACGGGCCCGTGCGATTTGTCCGGGATAGTGAGAGGTGAGATCGGTCGTAGCGAAGACAAAATCGGGATTCTGCGACGACCACGACTCCAACCGGCTGTATCCCTTCGTGCTCTGGAAGCGGCCGTCGAACGACAGCGTATTATGGCACAGGTTGTTATAGGTGAACAGCGTCCAGCGGGACGCCCCGTCGGGAGCATAGACGCTCATCGGGTCGGGCATCGCCTCAACAGCCCGCCGTACGGTCCGCTGCGCCAGCTCGGGAGCGACATCCGACAGCACGATCGCCGCCGTCATCCCCGTATGGCAGACCTGGGCCCAGGATGTCCGGGAAGTGACATTAGGTTCATTCTTCATAATCGAGTGTATTAGTCAGGTTAATAATTGCCGCGGTTGGAATGGCTTATGCAAATGTCCATATAAATCGATTCAAACGGATCGAGATTTTGTCCATTTTTTTATTATTACTGTTCATCGCAGGGGCAATTCATAAAAAGGGTGGGAAATCAGCTCATTTGCCCCTATCCTCTTCTCGAGTCAAAGAAGAGAATATACCCGATTCGATCCAATGCGCAAACCGTACGGTTTTACCTCAACAAGCTGTTTGGATTCGACTGTTCGGAAAGATCCGAACCAAGTGTTTTGCCGGGAATCCCCGACAACAAAAAAAGTGTGCTGCAAAGAATTTGCAACACACTTGGTTTTAATCCGGCTCTCGGCAACGTTCCATGCTTCGACCGACACCTCGGGAATTTTCTTCAGGGATCGTCTCTCTTCCAGGGCTACCGTCTCTGCGGGCTCCTCCTGTCGGTTTCTCCTGCGGGCTCCTCCTACCAACTCCTCCTACCGGCCTCTTCTACCGACTTCTCCTCAAAATCTTACTCCTCATCTCCCCCCCCCTCATCATCACACCCCCGGGTGTTTGGCGGAAAGAAGGGGATTCGAACCCCTGAAACCCTTTTGAGGTTTACTCGCTTTCCAGGCGGGCCAGTTCAACCACTCCTGCATCTTTCCGTATGACGGGGACAAAATTATACAATATTTCCCTATTCTGCAAATGAGAGCGATTTTTTCTGCCCGCAAGACACCGAAAGCCCTCAATCTCCCCGCCCCTCGCTCCGAAAACCCGACCTTGCCGGACGCTCCGGCCTATAACCTCCGCTCCCGCAACAAACCGCCTCGCCGATGCTATCGGATGAAACTGGTAACAATCCGCGGCTCCGGATCGGGACGGTGTTCCGATGCCAACAACCCGGCCTTCAACACGCGCGCCATGTTGCGCCCAAGCACCCGCATGACCTGCAAACCCTCCTCATCCTGCCGGGCCTCCCCGGACACACGTCCATGCACGCTGTTCCAATACTGCGACGAGACAACGGGCATATTCGTGATGGTGAAATACTTGTTCAGCCGGTCAAACGCCGCACTGGCCCCTCCCCGACGACATACCACAACCGCTGCGGCCGGTTTGTATGCCAGCCTGTCGACACACGAAACAAACAACCGGTCGAGCAAGGCGCACAACGAACCGTTCGGTCCGGCAAAATAGACCGGAGAGCCGATGATGAGGCCATCCGCCGAGGCGAGTTTCTCTCGGAGCAAAAGATAAAGATCGTCGCCGAAAGCACATTCCCCGCTCTGGGCACACGCCCCGCAGGCAATACAGCCGGGAATGGGTCGGGTACCGATTGAAACAATGTCGGTATGAATGCCTTCGGATTCAAGCGTGCGGGCAACCTCACTCAGTGCGATAAAGGTATTCCCCTTCGAATGGGGACTTCCATTGATCAACAATACGTTCATGGCAGCATCTATTCTCGTTATACAGATTTCGAAGTCTAAAGATAGGAAAAAACAGGCATTGCCGCAAAGTCTCCGGTGCTGAAGCAAAAAAAGGGGAGATTCGTTTCGAATCTCCCCTTTCGAGTTTGAGCGGTGCTTATTTTGCAGCCTCAACCGTAGCGGTCGAATCGGCCTGCTCGCAAGCAGCCGTCGAATCGCACTTCTCGGTGCAAGCCTCGCAAGCCGAAGTTTCGGTAGCAGCAGCTTCCGTAGCGGCAGCCTCAGCAGCAGCCTTCTTGTTGGCATTTCCGCAGCAGCCTACCATGGCAACGGCAGCCAGAACGATGACAAAAGAGAAAATCTTTTTCATGGCGTCAAACGTTTTAATTATTAATAAATCTTATAAACACCGCAAAGATAGACATTCAAAAAAAGAAAGCAAAGAAAATTTGAAGAATTTTCAAAAACGGGCAGAAATTAGTTCAGAAGGTCGGCAACAGAGATTACCTCGTTCTTGAGAAAGGCCTTGGGAAAGGTCGCGGAAACCTTACCTTTCAGGATGATAGCCTCCTCGGTCGTAAGGCAGTCGCCGACGGAGACCGAGAACCAGGGACTCTCATAGACCATATAGACCTTGATTCCGGGGAAGGTCTCTTCGAAGAGTTCTTTGGCCGCGAGCGCTCCGCTGCGGGCATCGGGCCCGTTATCGAAAAAAATGCAGACGCGATGTCCCTTGTAGGAGAGCTTCTGAGCCGCTTTGGAGGCTTCGGCCACGGCACGGGCCGCATCGCCGTGTTCGGTAACGAGAACACGGGCCGGATCGAAAAGTGCCGAAGCGCTCGCCGGCTGCGCCAGGCGCTGTTTGAAGGCCTCGAGCGACTGGGCGCGCCCGGCCGCGGTCACGACCAGAAGAGCCAGAGTAAGGATCAGCGTACGGTATCTCATTTTATTTCAGAAAATTTTCGATATCCCGGATCGAGAGTCCAAAGATATTCAAAAAATCGGACAAAGGCATCTTTTCGCGGGAAAATTTCACGGGAACGGGACCGCCGCGCCCCTCAAGCGCGCAGGAGACGAACACCCCTCCGTACTCTCCGGCCTTGACCTTGCGGACCATCACGTAAAGGGCCAGCGGATCGGAGATCCGCAACCGCCAAAGAGTCGGGACACTTGCCGTCGTTCTCCGTTCGATCTCCACGGGATCGCACAATACGATCGTCCCGACACGCGCCTCTCCATAATAGATACCGATCTCGGCCGATGCGAGTGCCAGCCGATAACCCGAAGCATTGTCGACCCGCACCACGATCTCGGCTCCGGTCAAACCTTGCCGTTCTACCCGTTCAATTCCCTCGAAACGGACCTTGCGGCCGACTTTTTCCGCCGCACGCCGACAGGAGCCGGCCGACAGGGCCACGGCCAACAACAATCCATAAAGCAGTGATTTTTTCCCGATCATCGTTCTCCTGTGTATATTTGGGCAATGCCGCAACTTTGGCTGCGGGCCTTGCAGTCATGAAACCCCGCAGCCTCCAAACGGCGCAGGAATTCGGCCGGAAGGGGGAACTCGCCGACCGAAGCAGGCAGATATTCATATGCCTTCCGGTCGTGGGAGACCATTCCGCCGATCCGGGGCAGAATCCGATAGGTGTAAAACTCGTACACGGCCCGGAAGAGCCGGTTCGAGGGCCTCGAAAACTCCAGAATAACCACCTTGCCGCCGGGTCTGAGGACCCGGGCCAGTTCGCGGAGTCCGGCATCGAGGTCTCCGAAATTCCGCACGCCGAAGGCTACCGTCGCCACATCGATCGAAGCCGTCGCCACGTCGAGGTGTTCGGCATCTCCCCGGTCGAGCACAATGCGACCGTCCAGTCCGCGGGCCTCGACCTTGCGGCGGGCCACTTCGAGCATCCGCTCCGAGAGATCCACGCCGAGGAGCTGCACGCCTTCGATCCGGCGGGCCATGGCGATGGCCAGATCGCCCGTTCCGGTCGCCACATCGAGGATCCGGCGAGGTTTGGCCCGCCGCACGATCTTCACGACATGGCGGCGCCACAGTCGGTCGATGTTCATCGAAAGCGTATGGTTGAGCAGGTCATACTTCGGAGCGATGTTGTCGAACATCTCGCGGACCTCCTCCTTCTTGGATTGATCGGTATGGTAAGGTTTCATTCGTAACGGATCGTTTCTTCGGGTTTGATACGGGAGACGATGGCGGTAGGGAGCACCAGCAAGGCGATGATCGCGGCGATGAATCCCGCATTGAGCGCGAGCCACCACCCCCACCCCAGCGATATGGGGACTTCGGAGAGAAGATACCCCTCCGAATCGAGTTTTACCCAATGTGTCGTCAACTGCAACACGCAAAGCCCCACGCCGATGAGATTGCCCCAGCAGAGACCGCGCAGCGTAACGAAAAGGGCCCTCCAGAGAAAGATGCCGCGCAACGGACCGTTGCGCATGCCGAGAGCCTTCAGCAGGCCGATCATGCGCGTGCGCTCCAGAACGAGGATCAACAGCGCCGAGGTCATGTTGAAGAAGGCCACGACGAGCATGATGACGAGGATGACGGCGGCATTCACGTCGTGCGCCTTCAGCCAGTCGAAGATATTGGCATACCGCTCCGTGACGCTCTCCACGGCCAGGTTTTCGGTTCCGTCGCCCTCGTCGTAAAGCAGCGTGCGGCCCAGCGTGCGGGCAAAAGCTTCGGCCTCGTCGAGCGACCGGGTGCGGATCTCGTATCCCGAGATCTCGTCCTCCCTCCAGCCGGAGAGGCGCTGCACGTTCCGGATATCCGTGATCACCATCGTGCGGTCCATCTCCTCCATGCCCGACTCATAGATTCCGGCGATCTTGAAGCGATCGCGGCGGGGACGCTCTCCGCCATCGACGAACAGCATCTCGACCCGCTCCCCGACCCCCAGCTGCAGCCGATCGGCAAGGAACCGCGAGAGCAGAATGTCCTTCGTGCGGATCGAATCCCCGATCCGGGGCAACGTTCCCCCGACAAGCCACTCTTCGAAGAGCGACCAGTCGTAATCGGCCTCCACCCCCTTCAGGATCACCTCGCCCACCGCCTCCTCCGTCCGGACAATCCCGCCCTTGACGGCATAAGGGGCCATGTCGACAAAGCCGTCCGTCGTCCGGATCAACTCCTCGAGCCGGGCGTTGCGATGCACGGGCTGCGAATCCAGCGCATCGACGCCCCGGATATCCGTCACGGCGACATGGGCCGCAAAGCCCTCCATCTTGCGGGCGACCTCCCGTTTGAAGCCGAGAACGACGGCCAGCGAGAGAATCATCACCGCCACACCGAGTGCCACCGACCCCACGGCAATGCGCTCCATGACCCCGGGTCTGTTCTCCGGAGTCGGACGGGCCATGCGTCGGGCGATGAAAAAGGAGAGATTCACGAGCGCTCTATATTTGTCGTAAAATTTATGCAAAGAAACATATAAATTTCGTATTTTTGCCCGAAATAGCGTTTTTTCATGAAAAAACAGGCTCTCATTACGGGTGCGACATCGGGAATCGGCCGGGCCACGGCCCTGCGGCTCGCCAAGGCGGGATACGACATCCTCGCCACGGGGCGTCGCACCGAACGCCTCGCCGCACTGCAGGCGGAGATCGAGGCCGAGGGCGGCCGCTGCACGGTCCTCGCCTTCGACGTACGCAACGAGGAGGAGGTGCGCCGTCACCTCGAACCGATCGCGCAGGTGGACCTGCTGGTCAACAACGCAGGGCTCGCCGCCGGGCTGGAACACATCGACCGCGGCGACACGCGCGACTGGGATGCCATGATCGACACAAACGTCAAGGGGCTGCTCTACGTTACGCGGGTCATCGCCCCGAAGATGGTCGCCGCAGGGCACGGACACATCATCAACCTCGGGTCGATCGCCGGTACGGAACCCTACGAGAACGGTGCGGTCTACTGCGCCTCGAAACACGCCGTGCACGCCATCTCACAGTCGATGCGCGCCGACCTGCTGTCATCGGGGATCAAGGTCACGGAGATCCGTCCGGGCATGGTCGAGACGGAGTTCTCCGAGGTGCGTTTCCACGGCGACCGGGCCCGTGCCGCCGCCGTCTACGAAGGGGTCGAACCCCTTACCGGCGCGGATATTGCGGAGGCAATTGCATGGGTCGCACAATTACCGGCACACATGAACGTTAATGATATGGTACTGATGCCGAGCCAACAGGCCGGATCCTACTACACATACCGCAAAAAACAATAAACTCATACGATCATGTATCAACCCCTCATCACCCTGCTTCAGGCAGGCTATTACGCAGAGCCGCACGCCGCGCGCTACGACGCCGCGACGATGGGCATGTTCTTTCTGATCATCGTCATCGGCGTGATCGGTTTTCTGGTGCAGGCCCGCCTGCAGTCGGTCTTCAAGAAGTATTCGAAGGTCCAGTTCCCGGGAGGTCTGACCGGCGCGGAGGTCGCCGAGAAGATGCTGCGCGACAACAATATCCACAACGTGAAGGTCACGCACGTCAGCGGCCAGCTCACCGACCATTTCAACCCGCAGACGATGACCGTCAACCTGAGCGACTCGGTCTATTCGTCGACGAGCGTCGCCGCAGCCGCCGTCGCGGCCCACGAATGCGGCTATGCCGTGCAGCACGCCCGGGGCTACGCGCCGCTGGTGCTGCGTTCGCAACTGGTGCCGGTGGTGCAGTTCGCCTCGTCGGCCGCCACGTGGATCATCATCCTGGGCCTCATCATCCTGGCCACGACTCAGAACGAACTGCTCTGCTGGATCGGCGTGGGAATGATCGCCATGTCGGCGCTCTTCTCGATCGTGACACTCCCGGTGGAGTACAATGCCTCGGCCCGGGCGCTGGAGTGGCTCCAGGCGAGCCGCACCATCCAGGGTGTGCAGCTTGCCCAGGCCCGGGAGGCGCTTTCGTGGGCAGCCCGCACCTATCTGGTCGCCGCATTGAGCGCCATCGCCTCGGTTCTCTATTACGTCTTCCTGATCCTCGGACGACGCAACGACTGACACCCGAATGAAGTCTCCGGAGAAAGACTACACCCATCGCACCTGGCAGGCGGCCGCGGCACTCATCGCAGTGCTCGTGGCCGTAAGTTTCATACCCCCCCGGAGCATCGGAGGGATACACCTGCGCCGTGCGAACATCCTCTCGGATCTGATCACGTTCGACGATGCGGCCGCCACGGAACAGAAGTCCTCGGCGGAGCTCTACGACGAGGAGGAGTTCCAGGTGGACCTTGCGGAGGTCGCCTCGCGCATCGAAGCCGACACCACGCCGCGTGAAGTGCCGACGTGCTACGAATGGCGCCTTGGAGAGGAGGCCCCGGACTCGACCCTTTACAGGCTCCGCGAGCCCGACAGCACCCGATGGATTGCAACATTAACCCCGCTCGAGGACTACAGCGACAGCGGCCTTCTGCGGGCCTTCTGCGACACGCTGCTGCTGGCACGGCGTCCGGTGCGCATCGCCTTTCTGGGAGACTCGTTCGTCGAGGGCGACATTCTCACGGCCGACCTGCGCGAACGTCTCCAGACAGCCTACGGCGGGCGTCCGGGCGGCGGTACGGGCTTTGCACCGATGGCCTCGCCGCTGACGGCCTTCCGTCGTACGGTGAAGACCCAGGCCAAGGGTTGGACAACCTACAACATCATGCAGCGCAAGTCAGCACCGGAGTTCCTGCGCGGCCACTTCTACGTCTCGGGCTGGGTCAGCCAACCCGCCGCCGACGCCTCGACGCGTTGGGAAAGCACCGACTTCCGCCGACAGCTGGACGCCTCGACCGACGCCCGGATCCTCTTCCTCTCACCGCAGGACAGCCGCGTGGAGGTAACGCTCAACGACACGCTGCGACATGAATTCACCGTTGCGGGCGACGCTTCGGTACGGCAGATTGCCGTTTCAGCACCCCGGATCCGCTCGCTGGGGTTCCGCGTGCTCTCCGGGATGAAGGATTTCATCGGATACGGCGCCATCTTCGAAGGGCGCGGCGTGGTCGTGGACAACTACTCGGTGCGCAGCAACAACGGACAGGCCATGTTCTGGACCAACCCGTCGGTCAACGCACAGATCCACGCCTTCGCACCGTACGATCTGGTAATCCTCCAGTACGGGCTGAACATCATGCAGGCCGGCGTGACGAACTACCGCGGTTATGCCGCACAGATCGAAAAGATGGTGGCCTACGTGCGGCAATGCTTCCCCGGAGCCGCGGTACTGATTCTGGGCGTAAGCGACCGTTCGGTGAAGACCGACTCGGGCTTCCAGCCCATGGATGCCATCCCCTACATGGTGGAGAGCCAACGCTCGGCGGCCCGCAACAGCGGAGCGGCCTTCTGGCCCACAAGCGAGGCCATGCAGGCTCAGGGCGGCATGGCGGAGTTCGTCCGCAACGGATGGGCCGGCAAGGACTTCACCCACATCAACTATGCCGGCGGGCGGCGTGTGGCATGGGCGCTGTTCGACGCGCTGAACGCCGAGGTGCGGAAGGCCTACGACGAGATCCGCCGTGCGGAGATCCGCAAGGCCGAAGCCGCCGCCGTGATGGACTCCCTGCAGCGGAGCCGGCTCCAACTCGAACTGCTGCCGGAGCCGATCTCCGAAACGGCCGGACTTCCGGCTCCCGCATCCCTTAATCTGCCGCAGCCATGACACTCCCCGCAACGGACGGCCTTTGGGAAAAACTGCAGGCGCTCCTGACCTACGACGCCTCGTCGCCGCTGATCTTCAGCAGCGGGCTGTTCCTGTTTCTGTTCGCGGGTTTTCTGCTTGTTTACAGTCTGTTCCGCCGGGCTGCGATGGCCCGTATCGTCTATGTGGTGCTCTTTTCGCTCTACTTCTACTACAAGTCGAGCGGCATCTACTTTCTGCTGCTGATCTTCGCCGCGACGAGCGACTTCCTGATCGCCCGGGGGATCTTCCACACGCAGAGCCGACGGGGAAAACGCTGGCTCGTGGCGCTGAGCGTCGCGGTGAACCTCGGCATGCTGGGCTATTTCAAGTACACGAACTTCCTGATCGACATCGCCAACCAGATGTTCGGCCAGGGATTCCTGCAGTTCCAGAACATCTTCCTTCCGGTGGGTATCTCGTTCTTCGTCTTCCAGTCGATGAGCTACACGATCGACATCTACCGCGGACAACTGAAACCTCTGACAAACTGGCTGGACTACCTCTTCTACCTGTCGTTCTTCCCGCAGCTGGTCGCCGGCCCCATCGTACGGGCCCGGGACTTCATCCCGCAGATCCGGCAGAACCCGATCCGTATCACACGGGAGATGTTCGGTACGGGCGTTTTCCTGATCCTCACGGGACTCTTCAAGAAGGCGATCATCTCGGACTACATCTCACTGAATTTCGTTGACCGCATCTTCGACGAACCGCTCCTTTATACGGGCTTCGAGTGTCTGATGGGCATCTACGGCTATGCGCTGCAGATCTACTGCGACTTTTCGGGCTATTCGGACATGGCCATCGGCATCGCGCTGCTGCTGGGCTTCCGCTTCCCGAAAAACTTCGACGCACCCTACAAATCGGCAACGATCACCGAGTTCTGGCGCCGGTGGCACATCTCGCTCTCGTCGTGGCTGCGCGACTATCTCTACATCTCGCTGGGCGGCAACCGCAAGGGACGCCTTCGCACCTACGGGAATCTGCTCGTGACGATGCTTCTGGGAGGGTTGTGGCACGGTGCGGCGGTGCGGTTCATCCTCTGGGGCGGGCTGCACGGCGCGGCGCTGGCTCTGCACAAACTCTGGATGAGCCTCGTGCCGGGTGCCAAAACGCTGGGGTCGCAGATGCACTGGTGGAGCCGTGCGGCAGGGATCTTCCTGACGTTCAATCTGGTCTGCTTCGGGTGGCTGATGTTCCGCGCCGAATCGATGCAGACCGTCTCGCTGATGCTGCACCAGATCTTCGAAAACTTCAATGCCGCGATGATTCCGCAGGTTGTGGCTGGTTATGCCGGGGTTTTCGCGCTGATTGCCGCGGGCTATGTGCTGCATCTGCTGCCGGGACGCGTAGATGCCCTGGCGCAGCGCATGGTCGTCAACGCCCCGCTGGTGTTGCAGATCATGATGGTCGCCGTGATGATCTGGTGCGTCATGCAGATCAAGTCGAGCGACATCCAACCCTTCATCTACTTCCAATTCTGATCCGATCCCGATATGCTGAATCTCGACGAACGGCTTTTTCTGGCTTTGAATTTCGACGGCGGACCAACGTGGGACCGCATCATGCTCCTGCTTTCGGGCACGGCGATGTGGATTCCGCTCTACGCCTTGATTCTCTGGCTTGTATGGCGCCGTAACGGATGGCGGGGCATGCTGCTGTTCCTTGTGCTGATGGCCGCGGCGGTGGCGCTGGCCGACATGGTGGCCGGGATCTTCAAGCACAACGGGCTGTTGGGCGGTCTGCTGCCGGATCTCGAACCGCGCTGGCGTCCGATGTTCACCCCCGCGCTTGAAGGACTCGACGTTACGCCCGACTCGCTGCGGGTGTTGCGCCGACTCTCTCCGGAGGCCCTTGCGGCGGCCGGATATTCGGGAGAGTGGACGGTACATGTTCCGGTCGAGGCGGTCAGCGGACGCTACGGCACCGTATCGGCCCATGCCGCAACGATCGTGACTCTGGCTCTCTTTTCGGCCCGGGTCATCCGGCGGAGGTGGTTTTCGATCGTGGTTGCGAGCTGCGCCCTTGTGATCTGCTATTCGCGGATCTATCTGGGCAAGCACTTCCCGATGGATCTCGTCTGGGGTGCCTGTGTGGGGGCTCTGCTGGGGTGGGCGGCCTGCGCTGTCTATCGCCGTCTCACCGGCCGGGAAGCTGATACGCATCCTGACCCGGGGGCTGACGGCCAAAAATAGAACGGCCAAGGCCGGGAGGAGAGTCAAGGCAGGAAGAGACAGAACGGGGGGGGCTACCGGTTGCCGGAGACGCGGAAAAGACAGCAGAGTGGCGGAGAGAAAGCGCGAAAGCCGCCGGGTAAGAGATGGCAGAGACGATGGAGAGGCGAAAAAACCGGAGTCGACACGGGATAGTGCAAAAAGGGAGACCCAAAGAGTCTCCCTTTCCGTTTATCCCAACCACGTCTGAGATCAGAATCCCCAGTCGGAGGGGTTGCACTGCTCCTTGACCTTGTCGTCGGGAACATCGGGGAAGAAGGTGAAGCCGGTCTGCTCCTCGATCCACTTCACGGACTTCATCTGCGCCGCACCGAGGGTCGGAATCGTGGCCCCGCTGTCGTCCGTTCCGTCGCCGTTCTCGAACCAGAAGCCCACGGCCATGAGTTCGCTGGCGTCGCAATCCTGAATGGCTTTCCCGGTATTCCCGCTGCGGGTACGCAGGATCAGTTTGTAATAATGGGTCGGCACCTCGCACGGCTTGGCCTCGGCGATACTGCCCCGCTTCTGGGCCTTGTTGTTGATCCAGCTGCCATCATAAGCGGCAAGGGCCCCCTCGCCGAAATGGGCACCCGAGACACAATAGAGCGTATCGGCACATACATAGTCATCCAGAATCTTCCGTTCGGCAGCCAGCCACAGGGCATCGAAAACCTTTCCTCCCTGAGGCGCAATGTTGCACGAATAGAAGGTCTGCACGTTGATCTGCGCAGGATTGTTTTCATCGCCGCAACCGCGGTAACTCGACGCCAACATATGGCCGCGGGTCCAGCGGAAGAGCGGGCTGTCCGAGACGACATACTTGTCACGCCCGTCCCCCGACCAGATCCAGATGATCGCCTGCTCCTCCTGCGACATGTTGGGATCCATGGCAAAGGGATCTTCGGCCGGCCGGTTATAGCCACCCTCCTGATAGCAGGCATGCTGCGGATGGGCGATCCAGAGCGGGCAGTGGCGCCGCGTATCGTAGCAATAGGTATAGTTGCGCAGATATTGGCCCGACGAAACGGTCGTCGACCAGAACGTATGAATCTTCTTGTCGGTCATGTCACTCGGCGTAGCGGGCAATTCGGCCCAGCGGTACTCCTTCGACCCCGGATCCGGGTCCGTCGCGGTTCCCAGATCGACCGTCTGACCGCCGCCGCCCGTCGTCAGGACAATATCGTCGAAATTCAGGCCGTAATCACGATCCACACCCGTCGGGACAAAGCGGATACTCATGCGCTCAACGGACTTCGCAAGGGTGAATCCCACAGTTGCCAGTTCCCAGGTATTGTAGACCGAGGCGCCCTTATAGGTGAGCGATTTCCAGGAGGTACCGTCACCGCTCACCTCGAGGTTCATATCCCCCTCGGGAAAGATCGTACCGAACGAAAGCGTATAGGCGGTTTGCCCGGCCGGGAGGGTAATATTCCGTATCACGAAATAGTCCGTCGAGGGATCCTCATACATACGGGCATAGCTGCCGCCCGAGGCCCCGACATAGTGACCGGTACTCCCGTAGGGACTTGCAATCTGCACGTTGTAGGTTTCGTAACGCACCGTCGCGGCGCCCGAACCGCTCTGCGTCTGCCAGTCCGTATCCTGATTAGCCCAGACCCAGGAAGAACGCTCCGCACCGAAATCGAGTTTGAAGACCACCTCGTCAGTGCCCGGTCCAGGCACCGGAGTCGGGGTTCCACCTTCACCATCATCACCATCATCCCCGCCGCACGCGACAAGCAGCAGGAGAAACGCACAAACCCCCGACAACAAGGCCGACGCCTTCCACATACGGAGGGAGGTAAAACAGGGAAACATGAGAGAGAGAGTTTGTTTCATAAGCACGTTTTTGGTTAGACATGAGGGTTAAATATAAAAAAAATTTCTTGAATATACAAAATCGCCCGGAAAATGCCGCCCGCAGCAAGTTGCGAATTTGCCCGTTTTTCATTATTTTTGCGAGGTTATACCTCGAAACATCTAAAACAGACGATATGGCAATCGAACTCAGCGAACAGGAACAGCTTCGTCGGCAGTCACTCCAGGCGCTGCGCGACCTGGGCATCGAGCCCTACCCCGCCGCGCGTTACGAAGTGACGGCCACGGCACGCGAAATCGCCGAAGCCTACGACGACGAAAAGAAGAACTTCCAGGAGGTCCGGCTGGCGGGCCGTATCATGTCGCGCCGCATCATGGGCAGCGCGTCGTTCTTCGAACTGCAGGACCACACGGGCCGCATCCAGATCTATATCCGCCGCGATGACGTCTGCCCCGAAGGAGACCCGACCCTCTACAACACGGTCTTCAAGAAGCTGCTCGACATCGGCGACTTCATCGGCGTGGAGGGATTCGCCTTCCGCACCAACACCGGAGAGCTCTCGGTGCACTGCCGCCGTTTCACCGTGCTGTCGAAATCGATCCGTCCGCTGCCCGTCGTCAAGGAGAAGGACGGCAAGACCTTCGATGCCTTCACCGACCCCGAAAGCCGCTACCGCCAGCGCTACGTCGACCTGATCGTCAATCCGCAGGTCAAGGAGGTCTTCATGAAACGCGCCAAGATCATCTCCACGATGCGCGAGTTCTTCGATTCGAAGGGTTACATCGAGGTCGAGACACCGATCCTGCAGCCCATTCCGGGCGGAGCGGCCGCACGACCCTTCATTACGCACCACAACTCGCTCGACATCGACCTCTACCTGCGCATCGCCACGGAGCTCTATCTCAAGAAACTGATCGTCGGAGGATTCGACGGCGTCTACGAACTCGGCAAGAACTTCCGCAACGAGGGAATGGACCGCACGCACAATCCCGAGTTCACCTGCATGGAGATCTACGTCGCCTACAAGGACTACCGCTGGATGATGGAGTTCACCGAGCAGCTGCTCGAACGCATCTCCACGGCCGTGAACGGCACCACGGAACTTACGATCGACGGCCGACAGATCTCGTTCAAGGCGCCGTTCCGCCGCCTGACGATGACCGACGCCATCCGTGAAAAGACCGGATACGACATTACGGGGCAAAGCGAGGAGCAGTTGCGCGAGGCCTGCAAGCGTCTGAACGTCGAGATCGACGACACGATGGGCAAAGGCAAACTCATCGATGCCATCTTCGGCCAGTACTGCGAGGGCGACCTCATCCAGCCGACCTTCGTCTGCGACTACCCCATCGAGATGTCGCCGCTGTGCAAGCGCCACCGCGACAACAAGGAGCTCACCGAGCGGTTCGAGCTGTTCGTCAACGGCAAGGAGCTGTGCAACGCCTACTCGGAGCTGAACGATCCGATCGACCAGTTGGGACGTTTCCAGGAGCAGTTGCGCCTTTCGGAGAAGGGTGATGACGAGGCGATGTTCATCGACATGGACTTCGTGCGGGCGCTGGAGTACGGCATGCCGACCTGCTCGGGAATGGGAATGGGCATCGACCGCCTGACGATGTTCATGACGGGTCAGAGCTCAATTCAGGATGTGCTCTTCTTCCCGCAGATGCGCCCGGAAAAGAAACCGGTAAATGATCCCGTCGAGGCCTACACCGCCATCGGAGTCCCGGAAGAGTGGGTTCCGGTAATCCAGAAGATGGGCTACCTGACGGTAGACTCGCTGCGCAAGCTGGCTCCGGGGAAATTCTTCAATGACCTCTGCGGATTCAACAAGAAGAACAAACTCGGGCTGAAGGCCCCCTCGATGGAGGAGGTCAAGGCGTGGTGCAGCCCCGAAGCATAAACCACGAAAAACGGAACGTAGCGCCATGTCTTGTCTTGTTCTGTGTCCGACGTGCGGAGGAAAGATGTCCTCCAATGCCCGGGAGTGTCCCCACTGCGGAGAGACCGACTTCTTCGAGCCCGAAATGGGCTGGTTTTCGGAACCGTGCCGTTACGAGGACTCTCCGCGCCATGCGCTCGGATGCGAAGGGAAGGGCTTCCTGTGCCGCACCGAGATCATGGAAAGCTACGGGATCATCAGCCTGCGCGATCTGCGGGAGATGGGCGTCAGGGATCTGTCAAAATACGTGTGTATCCGGGAGGGGCTCTATCTGAGTTGCGACAACGCGGCACTGCGGGAAAAGATCGCCAGGGCCGCCGCTCAGAATGACCTGTATCTCAAGACATACGGCCGTTCACAATCGGAACTCTTTCTGGGAAAGGTCCGCTGCCCCCGATGCAAGGGAACGGGCAAGGTCACGGTCCGCAAACCGACGGGCAACTATATCGATATCCGCAAACGGATCTGACGCAAAAGAAAAGCATTCAAACAGAAAACTCAACTTATAAATTTACAAAATCATGAGAAAGAAAATCGTAGCCGGCAACTGGAAGATGAATACGCTTCCCGCCGAAGGAGTCGAACTGGCAAAAGGCGTCGTCGCAGGACGCGGCGAAGTCTGCTCGTGCGTGAACTTCATCGTCTGCCCGCCGTTCACCCACCTGGCCATGGTCGCCGAGGCCCTGAAGGGTTCGGACATCGAACTCGGAGCCCAGAACTGCGCCGCCGAGGCCAAGGGTGCCTACACGGGTGAGGTCGCAGCCTCGATGATCGCCGCCCTGGGTTGCAAATACGTGATCCTCGGCCACTCAGAGCGCCGCCAATACTACGGCGAGACCTCCGCAACGCTCAACAAGAAGATGGAGCAAGCCTATGCCAACGGACTGACCCCGATCTACTGTGTCGGTGAGAACCTCGACGAGCGCGAGGCCGGCAAGCACTTCGACGTAGTAAAGGCCCAGATCGAGGAGGTCGTATACAACCTCTCGGAGGAGCAGTTCAAGAACCTGGTGATCGCATACGAACCCGTATGGGCCATCGGTACGGGCAAGACCGCCACGGCCGACCAGGCTCAGGAGATCCACGCCTATATCCGCAAGGTGCTGGCCGAGAAGTTCGGTGCCGCTGCAGCCGAGTGCCCGATTCTCTACGGAGGTTCGTGCAAACCGGCCAATGCCGCAGAGATCTTCGCCAAGGAGGATGTTGACGGCGGTCTGATCGGCGGTGCCGCTCTGAAGGCCGAAGACTTCCTGGCCATCGGCAAAGGATTTCAGAAATAGGAATCTCCGATAAACGGATCCAGATCTGCCGACAGGCTCGATCGGGTATCTGCAGGCAAACGGGGCCGAACCATTCGGTCCCGTTTTCCATTCGAGGAGGGAGGGGGGGGGTATGGATACACGCCCCGACATCCGTCCCAGAGCCTGTGCCCGGAAACACCCCGAAGAGGGATTCCGCGCTGCCGTCCGGGAATGTGAAATTCCGAGACTCCCGGCAACGGATTTCAACCCGCTGTTCAAAGCGCAGAGGCGGAAGGAAGATTCGGACCCCGGACACTGGATACGGAAGCAAAATTTTTTCCTATCTTTACAGAAAATACCGAAAACCAACAGCAACCACACATGAGCAAACTCATTATTCACGACTTCGACGAATTCGCCCGTTACACGGGCCAGGAATTGGGCGTTTCCGACTACCTGAAGATCACCCAGGAGCAAATCAACCTCTTTGCCGACGCCACGCTCGACCACCAGTGGATCCACGTGAATCCCGAACGGGCCCGGACCGAAAGCCCCTACAAAACGACCATTGCCCACGGTTATCTGACGCTCTCGCTGCTGCCTTATCTCTGGGGGCAGGTGCTGGAGGTGCAGAACGTGAAGATGCTGGTCAACTACGGCATCGAGAAGCTGCGCTTCAACCAGGCGGTGACGGTCGGCAGTGAAGTCCGGCTGCGGGCTACGCTCCTCTCGATCACCAATCTGCGAGGCGTTGCGAAGGCCGAGATCAAGGTGGCGCTCGAGATCCGCGACTGCCCGAAGACGGCCATGGATGCCACGGTCGTTTTCCTCTACCATTTCAAATAGCGACCGGCGAACCGACGGAACGTACCACGGGCCGGGACAAACAACACCCGGACCTCCCGTGCAAAGCAAATGCCTCACGACCGGGGCAAATACCGTTTGAACGCCCCGGTCCGAAACAGGCGCCTCACGCCCGGAGCAAATCCCGTTTGAACGCCTCGTTCTGAAACAGGCACCTCCCGGCCGGAGCACGAACCTTCCGGAGATTTTCCCCTCCCCCATGCAAGTGCCTTCTGACCGGAGTGACGCCAGGCCGCCTTCCCTACAAAAAGAATCCGGACTCCTCCCAAACGGGAGGAATCCGGATTTTCTGTCTCCGCGCAGTCCGTATTCCGTTCTGGCGGACAACGGAGGATCTCCATAGATATCCAAATCTCCGAAAGCGATCAGTCGTCAATGTCGATCACCTGGAAATTCTTGTCGAACTCGATCTCGAGACCGTTCGAGAGCTCAATCTCCCACGAGTAGGTCTTACGTTCGATCTTTCTGACATACTGATTCGGATAGTTGCTCTTTGCCACGTAGTCGGCAATCTGCTTCGGGACAATCGCGGACGGAACGGCGGCGTACTTACGCTCGACGGACGACCACTCGCCGTTCGAGCGGAAATCGACCTCCGTCCGGTCGGTATAGGTCACTTCGTACTCCGAACCGACCCATTTCGGATCCTCGACAGCGTAGGCCAGGGTCAGGTCCGCAAAGTGGCTCTTCAGAAAACTCTGGGCCGCAGCGGGCAATTTGTCGAGTGTGATCGGGCGATCGTTGTTGTCGGCCTGCGAAGCGGTGATTCCGGCGAAGAGAAGAGCGGCTGCAAAAAAGAACTTTTTCATGGTTTTCATGGTTTTAAATGGAACATTCGTTTTTGATTACGATACAAAGGTCCGTAACGATTCTGAACGGAATCTAAAATCGGCCGTCACGCCACCATTTTTTTGCAAATTTTTCACCAAAAAGCGCTTTCAAAAGGTAAATCCACCCATCCGAGGGGCCCGATCCGCTCGACAGAGCACCACAAAGCCCAATCTCCCGAAACATTACAAGCCCTTCCCCTCCCCTCGCACAAAGAGGTTTTCCCATCAAACTCCTTCAACAAAAAATCCCCGAAGAGGTCTGCCTTTCCGACAGCATCCTCTTCGGGAATTTTGTTCCGCAAACGGGGCAGAGGCCGTTCCGAGGGAGTCCCCCTCCAGCACCTCCCCACCCCTTCGGCGGGAAATTACATCTTCTTGCCCACGTTGGTCTTCTTGGCAGCCTTCGGAGCAGCCGTCTTGGCGGCCGTAGCCTTGGGTGCCTTCGGAGCCTTCGGAGCTGCAGCCTTCTTGGTCTCGCCCTCGACAACCGTTGCCTCCTCTACGGCATCGGTCTTCTTCGCAGCGCTCTTGCGCGAACGGCGCGTCTTGGGTTTGGCCTCCGTAGCGGCAGCCGGCGTGATGCCCAGCGTATAGGCCTCGTTGAAGTCCACGAACTCGATGATGCACATGTCGGCGGCATCACCCAGGCGGAATCCGGTCTTCAGGATCCGCGTGTAACCGCCCGGACGCTCGGCAATCTTCGGAGCGATCGTACGGAACAGTTCCGTCACGGCCTCTTTCTGCTTCAGGTACGAGAATACGATACGGCGCGAGTGGGTCGTGTCCTCCTTCGCCTTGGTGACAAGAGGCTCTACGAACATCCGTACGGCCTTGGCCTTGGCAACGGTGGTTTCGATGCGCTTGTGCAGAATCAGCGACGATGCCATGTTCGACAGCAACGCCTTGCGATGACCTGCCTGACGGCCCAGGTGGTTGTAATTCTTATTGTGTCTCATTTAATTAATCTTTGTCAAGTTTGTAGATTGATACGTCCATTCCGAACTTCAGGTTCAAGGAGGCCAACAGCTCGTCGAGCTCCGTGAGCGACTTCTTGCCGAAGTTGCGGAACTTCAGCAGGTCGTTGCGGTTGAGCTTTACCAGATCGCCCACCGTATCGACATCGGCAGCCTTCAGACAGTTCAGGGCGCGGACACTGAGGTCCTGATCCGAGAGCTTCGTCTTCAGCAGCTGACGCATGTGGAGCACATCCTCATCGAACTCTTCCGTACCGTTCGTGTCTTCCATGTTGACGGTGATCTTCTCGTCCGAGAAGAGCATGAAGTGCTGGATGAGAATCTTGGCGGCCTCTTTGAGAGCCTCTTTGGGGTGAATCGACCCGTCGGTAGTAATTTCCAAATTCAGCTTCTCGTAGTCGGTCTTCTGCTCGACGCGGTAGTTCTCGATCGAGTACTTCACGTTCTTGATCGGCGTGAAGATCGAGTCGATCGGGAGGGTTCCGAACTCACAGTCGGCAGGCGTGTTCTCCTCGGCGGGAACATAACCACGGCCTTTGCCGATCGTAAGCGTCATCTGCATCTTCGTTCCCGGGGCCAGGTGGCAAATCACCAGGTCGGGATTCAGAACCTTGAAGAACGACAGGTAATTCGAGATATATCCGGCAGTCAGCTCCGTCACACCCGCAACGTTAATGGACACTTTTTCGGCATCCTGATTATCGACTGTGCGGATAAAACGAACCTGCTTGAGA
>CALUJN010000053.1 GCA_944320985.1 uncultured Alistipes sp.
TATAAATGGCAATAACAGCTACGCACTCGCTGCCTAATTTTCAAGGAAAATTAGCTTAATCGCCGGGGCCCAGGAGTTTCGGCGACGAGTATCCCGGAGAGGTGTTCCGCTCTTTAATGCCTTTCCATACGGGGTATCATTCATTTGGAGATAGTGCACCGGGTGTCCCGACCGGTGTGCGAAAATCAAGGGACTGGGCTCCGCATTGGGTTGTTGCCTGCCAGATGCGGGGAGAAGGATCAAACGGCAACTAAGCGTGTAGAAAGCTTTCGGGTTCCCTGTTTGGACGCGGGTTCGACTCCCGCCACCTCCACAAAAGCATCTGAATATCGGTTAAAATGGTATTTCAGATGCTTTTTTTATGGTTTTAGGACCAAATATGCGACCATATAAGGCACTTCTGAAAACCAGTCGCAAATACTGACATTTAAGGTGTGTAACTGTTTAACCTTACGATATTTGCGACGTGTTTAACTTTAGTTTTGCCTTGCAGAAAAAGTAAGGCAGGTAAAAATGAAGCAGTTCTCAGCCACGCTTCCGCACTTGTTTTTCTGCATGGCAAGTATCTGCACACGCCCCGAAGTCCCCGTCGGAGCCGCCGCAAAACAATGGGACTATCAACAGACCAAAAAATAAAAAAGCATGAGAGTCAAGTCAAAACGGGAAATTCCGGTTCTCTTCCTCAAGGGGAGTGAAGAACTCGGACGTGCGACGGGTGTCACCAGCGAAAGGACGCACGCAAAATGGCGTCGTGAGGGGCTCAAATACCTCGTTATGGGCGATGGAACCTTCCTTTACGATCCGCGAGAGGTGACGAAGTTTTTGAATCGTTTCTATGCTCCCCAACAACTGAAGTGCTCACTGACAACACGTGAGGATGACGATTGAACGACGCTCGCGCCCGTCACCCGAATAGCCTTTTCGCAGCGAATGCCGCCCGCGGTGTGTCGCATTAGTGGAAAAAAATTCTATCTTTGTGGTCGAAAAATCCAAAACCACCACACAAATGAAAAAGATACTGCTTCTGGGCTCGGGCGAACTGGGCAAGGAGTTCGTCATTGCGGCCCAGCGTCTGGGCCAGACCGTCGTTGCGTGCGACAAGTATGCCGGAGCACCGGCCATGCAGGTAGCCGATGCGTGCGAGGTCTTTGACATGCTGGACGGCGAGGCCCTTTCGGCCGCCGTAGCCAAACACCACCCGGACATCATCGTCCCGGAGATCGAGGCCATCCGTACCGAACGCCTCTACGACTTCGAGCGTGAGGGCATCCAGGTTGTGCCGAGTGCCCGTGCCGTGAACTTCACGATGAACCGCAAGGCAATCCGCGATCTGGCCGCCAAGGAGCTGGGCTTGAAGACGGCCCGCTATTTCTATGCCACCACGCTGGAGGAGCTTCGCGAGGCAGCCGACCGGATCGGCTATCCGTGCGTGGTCAAGCCGCTGATGTCCTCCTCGGGCAAGGGACAGTCGGTCGTGAAGTCCCCCGCGGAGATCGAGCAGGCCTGGCACTACGGCTGCGAGGGATCACGCGGCGACATCCGCGAACTGATCGTCGAGGAGTTCATCCGCTTCGACAGCGAGATCACGCTGTTGACCGTGACGCAGAAGAACGGCCCGACGCTCTTCTGCCCGCCGATCGGCCACGTGCAGAAGGGCGGCGACTACCGTGAAAGCTTCCAGTCTCCTGCGATCGCGCCGGAACACCTGGCCGAGGCGCAGCGTATGGCCGCGGCCGTAACCGAATCCCTTACGGGTGCGGGTCTCTGGGGCGTGGAGTTTTTCCTGAGCCACGAAAACGGCGTCTATTTTTCGGAACTCTCGCCGCGTCCGCACGATACGGGTATGGTGACATTGGCCGGGACGCAGAACCTCAATGAATTCGAACTCCACCTGCGTGCCGTGCTGGGGCTTCCGATCCCGGAGATCACCTTCGAAAGGATGGGTGCCAGCGCCGTAATCCTGTCGCCTGTGGCCACGCAGACGCCGCATTACGAAGGTGTCGAGGCGGCTCTGGCCGACAATCCGCGTACCGACATCCGGATTTTCGGCAAACCGACGGCCCGTGTGAACCGTCGCATGGGGGTCGTTGTGGGCTATGAGCCTCACGGAAGCGATCTCGAGGCGCTCCGTACGCGGGTGAAGGCAGCTGCAGATCGAGTCAAAGTAACTGAATAAGAATCTCAAACCGCAAAAGACAACCATGAAGACCTACGCAATTATTGAGACCGAAAAGGGGACGATGAAGGCCGAACTCTATGCCGACGAGACGCCGGGTACGGTGGCCAATTTTGTGGATCTCTCCGAACACGGCTTTTACGACGGCTTGACCTTCCACCGGGTGATTCCCGATTTTGTGATCCAGGGCGGCTGCCCGCGAGGCGACGGTACGGGCGGTCCGGGTTATACGATCAAGTGCGAGACCTCGGCACCGCGCCAGCGTCACGACCGGGGCGTGCTGTCGATGGCTCACGCCGGAAAGGATACGGGCGGCTCCCAGTTCTTCATCTGCATGAATCGGGAGAACACGCAGCATCTGGACGGTGTGCATACCTGCTTCGGACAGGTGGTCGAAGGGCTGGAGGTTATCGACGATATCCGGCGCGGCGACCGGATCCTCTCGATCCGCATCGTCAGAGAGTAATGAAAAAGAAGCTGCACCCAGACAAATCGTTCCATAAACATGCATACAAAGGGTACGCCCTATCTGGATTCGAAGCCGCGCTATGAGATCCTCGATGGATTGCGCGGCGTGGCGGCCTTGATCGTGGTGGTGTTCCATCTGTTCGAAACCTACTCCAAAGGTCCCGTCTACCAGATTGTCAACCACGGATATCTTGCCGTCGATTTCTTTTTCGTTCTTTCGGGTTTCGTCGTCGGATATGCCTACGATGACCGTTGGGACCGGATGACGCTCGGCTCCTTTTTCAAGCGACGCTTGGTGCGCCTGCACCCGATGGTGATTCTCGGTTCGCTGGTCGGAGCTTTGCTGTATTATTTCGGGGCTTCGGCCTTTCCGATGATCAGCGAAACTCCGTGGTGGATTGTCTTGCTGATCTTTCTGCTGGGCTGTACGATGCTTCCGGCCTTGCCGAAGTGGGACATCCGAGGCTGGGGCGAGACCAATCCCCTGAACGGCCCGTCGTGGTCGCTCATGTGGGAGTACATCGCCAATATCCTCTATGCACTCTTTATCCGGCGGCTGCCTCTGCTGCTTTTGGGCATCCTGGCCTTGTGTGCAGCCGTCCCGACACTTGATCTGACCCTGAACCTGAATCTCTTCGGCTTGCTGACACCCGAACGTCAGGCCGTCTATACGGTCATCGGAGGCTGGTGCATCACTCCCGAACAGGTCTATATCGGCGCCACCCGCCTGCTGTATCCTTTCCTTGCCGGGCTGCTGCTTTCGCGCTTGGGGCTGAAGATCCGGCTTCGGGGCGGTTTCTGGTGGTGTTCGCTGCTGATCGCCGTGGTTTTGGCCATGCCTTATGTCGGCAGCACCACGACCCCGTGGATCGACGGAGCGTACCAGGCCGTGGCCATTCTGCTGCTCTTCCCGCTGATCGTGGCGGCAGGAGCCGGGAGCCGGATTACGGGATCCCGCGGTACGGCAGTCTGCCGTTTCCTCGGAGAGATCTCCTATCCGCTCTATATCACGCATTATCCGTTGATCTACATGCAGATGGCATGGGCGAAGGAGCATCCGGACGCACCGCTCGGCACGGCCGTTTTCGTCGGCGTTTCGGTCATTGTGCTGGCCGTGGGGTTGGCCTGGGCCAGTCTGAAACTCTACGATCAGCCCGTTCGGGAGTGGCTTCGCCGGAAATGGTTGATGAAGGCCTGAACGGGCCGCCTTCTTCGGACATTGCCGCATGCAAAAAGGCCGCAGCTCCTTTCGGGACTGCGGCCTTTTTTGCATGTTTCCGTTTGGCTATTTTCCGAAGGCAGCCTTGACCTTGTCGGTGGCCTTCTTGAGCAGCTCCTCGGGGCAGCAGAGGGTGATGCGGATGTAGCGCAGACCCTCGGATCCGAAGATACCGCCCGGGGTGAGGAAGACATCGGTCTTCTCCATCACCTCGTCGGAGAACGAGAAACTGTCGCCCTTGTAGTCTTCGGGCAGTTCGGCCCAGACGAACAGTCCGGCCTGGTGCTCGCGGTAGGAGCATCCGAGCGCATTGAGCAGTTCATAGGCCTGTTTTTCCCGGCCGTAGTAGATGGCGTTGAGCTCCTTGTACCACTCCTCACCCAGCGCCAGCGCCGTAGCCGATGCGGCCTGAATGGGGTAGAACATGCCGGAGTCCATGTTGCTGCGGAAGGTCATGACATCCTTGATCCACTCGGCCTTGCCGACCAGCACGCCGACGCGCCATCCGGCCATCGAGTGTCCCTTCGAGAGGGAGTTCAGCTCCAGGGCGACCTCCTTGGCCCCTTCGACGGCCATGATCGAGAGCGGACCAGCCGAGTTGCGGATGAAGCTGTAGGGGTTGTCATGCACGATGAGGATATTGTGCTTGGCGCCGAAGTCGATGATCTTCTCGAACAACTCCATCGAACCGACCTGTCCGGTGGGCATGTTGGGGTAGTTGACGAGCATCATCTTCACGCCGTCGAGTCCGGCCTTTTCGATGGCCTCGAAATCGGGATAGAAGTTCGTGGCCTTGTTGAGCGAGTAGGGGACCATGACGCCTCCGGCGAGTTTCACGCCGGCCGAATAGGTCGGATAGCCGGGGTTCGGCACGAGGACCTTGTCTCCGGGATTGAGGAAGGTCATGCAGATATGCATGATGCCCTCCTTGGAGCCGATCAGGGGGTATACCTCCGACTTGAAGTCGAGATCCACGTGATACCATTTCTTGTACCAGTCGGCAAAAGCCTTTCGCAGAATGGGTTCGCCCTGGTAGGACATATACTTGTGCACATCGGGGCGGTGAGCCTCTTTGGCCAGGCAGTCGATGACGGACTGATGGGGCGGAAGGTCGGGACTTCCCATGGCCAGTTTTACGATCTGACGGCCCGTAGCCGCTTCAATCTCAGCGATTTCGCGCAGACGGCGCGAGAAATAGTGCTCTCCGATACCGTCCTTGCGGTGTGAACGGGCGATGTTGACTGCTTTTGCCATATTGAGTTGTATTTGGGATTATACTGTCGACAAAGATAGGCAATTCGCAGGAATA
>CALUJN010000054.1 GCA_944320985.1 uncultured Alistipes sp.
GGTCCAAAAATGAAAAAAGGGGCTCCGAAACGGAGCCGAAAATATAAAAAGATGAGTTCGATCGGAAAAATTACCGGGACAGTCTGCCGATTGACTCATAATGACGGAATTAAACGACTGTCCCTAACGTACCCGTGAATCGATATATTCGATCATGGCCGCATCGTCCGTCGGTCGGAACCAGCGGATCTCCGCATCCCGTCGAAACCAGGTCAACTGTCGCTTGGCATAGCGCCGGGAATTGCGTTTGATAAGCTCTACAGCCTTTTCATAGCTTATCAGGCCGTCGAAATAATCGAAAAACTCCCGATAACCCACCGTTTGCAAGGCATTCAACCCCCGATAGGGATAGAGGGCCCGCGCCTCGGCCTCCAGCCCCTCGGACAACATCCGATCCACGCGTTGGTCGATCCGGGCATAAAGCTCCTCACGCGGCAGGTCGATGCCGATCTTGATGATCTGGAAGGGACGTTGCAGGCGCTGTCCGGTTCGTTGTTCGGAATAAGGGCGTCCCGTTTGCAGACAGACTTCCAGCGCCCGCACAATCCGGGCCGGATTCTTGCGATCGACCGTCTCGTAATAAATGGGATCGCGATCCCGAAGCTCGGCGACCAGCGCGTCAAGTCCTTCGTTCTCGAGGCGTCGGGACAATTCAGCCCGCAACGTGGGATCCGCCTGCGGCAGGTCGTCCATCCCTTCGCACAAAGCCTGCACATAAAGCCCTGAGCCTCCGACCGCCACAACCCAATCGTGTCGAGTAAAGAGCTCTTCGAGGCGCGAAAGAGCCTGCACGGTATACTCGCCACAATTCAAGCCTTCCTTTATATCATGCGATGCAATAAAATGATGTTCAACCTGTTGCAGTTGATAATTTTCGGGCTGGGCCGTACCAATGGGCATTCCGCGGTAGATCTGCCTGGAGTCGGTCGAAAGAATCGGGGCCCCATAATGAAGCGCCAGGCGGATACTCAAATCCGTCTTTCCCGAACCCGTCGGTCCGACAATCACCAGCAAACGCTTAATACTCATCGTCGTATGAGTCGTCTCCTTCAAAATTCTTGAACTCGTCCATAATCTCCTCGAAGGCCGAACCCTCTTCGTCGTCACGGTTCTTCGACGGGTCGTATTGGTCCGGAGCCTCGGCCCGGGCGAAGATCTCACGCGGATAGCTGGCCGCATCGTCGGCTTCGTAGGCGCCCGTAAGTTCCAGATAATAGGCCCGGTCGCCGAAAAGATCGAACAGGTAGATCAACCGGTCGCGATGGCGGTGGATCAGTTGTCCGAGTGTCACCCGATCCATCGTCTCGGGGGCCTCTTCCGAACCGTCGCCCATATCCATCAGCGTAAATTCGCGCTGTTTTTCCCAGCGTTCGTCGGCCGTGAAGAACGACGCCATACAATCCTCGTATTCAAGCGACTGCAGGATGAAACGGTGAAAATCCAGCAGCGTTGTATCGTACATCACCTCGTAATCGCGCACGAAATGGTCGTTTTCGTCGCTCAACATCCGGAATCGGAAAACCATCGACATGGCAGTAATCGTTTTAATCTCAGAACAAAGATAGTATTTTTATCCATTCAGCGTCTCGAGCCACGCAAGAACATCGCGGTCATCGGGATAATCGGTCAGCGAGGGGGACTGTGCCTGTCCGAAACCCGTACGGCGGCTGTGCGCAAGGCATTCGCTTACGACGCATTGCAGTTCATTGTCGTGAGCCTCCAGCCAGGCCGACACTTCGTCGAGCGAGTCGTAATAGCTGCAGTTGATTCGGCTCAAGGCATTCGGGAAGGCCCGTTCTTCGACCAGCAAGGCTGCACCCAGATCGCGGAAGGGGAGTCCCTGCATCTCGAACAGCGCTTTTTGTTGGATGTAATTGTTTTTGTATTTGCTGTTTACGGCAGGCATCTGAAGTTTCGGTTCCGCACCGCGAGGAAGGAACAGAAGCGATACGCTGCGGCATCCCAATCCGGAATAGGCCCAGATATCGTCTGAAAGTCCGCTCCATTGTGCCTCGGTCTCGCGGCCCGAAAGCACCGCGACGGATTGACGGCTGCCCCGAAGCAACGACGGAATCCCGGCATAGCGTGTCCGAAAATAGCGGTTGGCGTTATCGCTGCCCGTGGCAATCACGGCATCGACCGGCATGCCCTCTTCATAGCGTACCGCGGGAACGGTCGGATCGATCGCATGCAGTTGCGTCAGAAGGTATTCCATCAGCACGCGGTCCTTGTTCGAGGGTTTGACCAGACAGCGATCTCCCGCAACAAGTACGCACAGCAGATCGAAAAAGCCCACCAGCGGAATATTCCCGGCCATGACAACCAGCACGTTGTGCGGTGTATGGGGTTGGCTGAGAGAAGGGTAGGCCGCCAGCCACGCTTCGAGAAGGTCGCGGCGCAGTATCCCGTCGGCGATTGCTCGGACGGCCCGCAGGATCTCCTCCGGAAGGAACCATCCGTTGGCGGCATGGGCGGCCTCGACAACACGCCGTGTTGCGGCATCCGATCCGAAATGCCGCAGGCGGGAGCCCAATTCGGTAAAAAGAGTTACAACATCGTTCATCAGCGCAAAGATACGATTTCGAGGGCGATTTTCACACCTCTTTCGTTACGATTTTCCGGAAAAAGGGAGCGGGAGATAGAGTCCCGGCAGAGCCTGAGAAGGCAAGGGCGCAAGGAATGGGTGAGGGCGGCGGGTAAAGAAGGCAAGGAGCAGGAGGCGGACGTCATGATGCGAGCGGGAAGAGGGGCGGGCCGGGGAGTGAAAGCCGGAGCGAGCGGAAGGGACGATCACTCCCATACGCGGCAATCCATTCCCGCATACTTTGCGTGTTGCTCCGGGGTTGGACGGAAAAGGTACCAGCGGGCATCGGCAAAGGCCTCGGGAGCGAGGGCCGATTCGGAGGCAAGGTGCAGATTCTCCGGTTGAGCCGCCACCTGACGGGAGAGGGCCAGCAGATCCGCATCCCCCTCGAAGGCGTAGACCTCCGTAGCCGGATGGACCAAGGCAAAGAGCAGTCCGAGTTCGCCCTGTCCGTTATTGACGACCACGATCCGGGGCGGAAGTGGGTCGGTATCGATCCAACGGCTGAAGGCATCGGTTTCACGCAGCAGGCGCCGGCAGCGTGACTCGACCTGCGGCCCCTTGTAGAGGTAGCGGGCCAGGATTTGCGGACGGAAACAGGCTGTGTCGGAACCGTCGCGCCGCAACTTCTCCTCCAGTGCATCGACCCGTCGTGCGGCATCGCAGGCGTGCATGCGGACCGGAATACCGAAGTCGACCGTCAGCATTCCGGCGGCCGGAAGCAGGCCGCCATCGGGCAGCAGTTCCCGGCTTCCGTGGATCCCGACGGGGAGAATCATCGTATCGAAATCGAGCGGTTCGTCGACGAAAAAGGCGATCCGTGCCCCCTGTTCCCAGGCTGCGCGGGCCTGGCTGCACGGGATCAGCGTATGCGTTGTCCGCAGCAGGGCCGACAACAGACGCGGCAGACGGCGATCCGTCGCAAGAAGCGTTCCGGCAAAACATCCCGTCACCACGAACGGATCCAGCGCCGTATGGTAGCGCACGGCCAGAAGGCGTTCCGGGGTTGCGGCCGGCGTATTGCGGAGATGGAGGTCCGGCAGGTGTCGCAGGTTCCAGACTGCGGTCCGGTGCATGAAACGTTGCAGCAACCGGCGGTTATTGCCCGCAGCGAGGGCAAGCACCCGTGCCACGAGCAGTTCCACGACGACCGATCCCCACAGAACGGCGGCTGCGAAGATCCGGCGGAATGTCACCGGAACCGACCGCGGAGCCCCTTGTGCATCGCGGACCAGCCAGCGGTAGATGAACGGCGGAAGGAGATAGGCCATCAGTACCACGGCAAACATCCCGACGATGGTCACTTCGGCCAGCGAACGGAGGGCCGGATGGCGGGAAAGGATAAGCGTGCCGATGCCGATGAGCATGATCAGCGCCGAGATTACGATACTCTTCTTATAGGAGCCGAGAAGTTTGCGGCCGTAGGCGTGTTCGTAGATCAGCCCCTCGGTGATGAAGATCGTATAGTCGTCGCCCTGTCCGAAGATGAAGGTGGCAAGGATGATGTTCACCAGATTGAAGCGGATGTCGGCCAGTTCCATGATGCCCAGGATCCAGAGCCAGCTGACGGTCATCGGAAGGAAGGCCAGCAGGCTCAGTTCGAGGCGTCCGAACGAGAACCACAGGAAGAGAAAGACGATGATCCCGCACGACCAGCAGATATAGTTGAAGTCGCCGGTCAGGGCGTTCGAAATGGCGCTGTTCACACCCCGGACATCGAAACTGTAGGAGTCGGGAACTCGCTCCCGCAGCGCCTCCTTGACCGTCTCGACGGCGGTCGGCGGAACCTCGATCCGGTCAACCACCGTGCAACGCCCCTCCTGGCTGTCCAATGCACCGCTGAACAGATTCTCCGTGAGCGGTGCGAACTCCGACCAGGAGATCGGAACAAAGTGTCGTGCGAGCAGCTCGTCGAACGGCGCGAAGGCATCCGCCCGGAAGCCGTTCGCACGGAGCGCCGCCTCCATCCGCGTGCGGATCATCGCACCGTGCCGCTCCAGAAAATCCTCCCAAAGGGCCAGACGCCGCTGTTGTTCGGCCTGCGAGGGCAGGTAGGGCGTGGCGCTTGTCAACCGGGCGCCGGGGCACTCCGCAACGGTCCGTTCCACCGCTGGCCGGGCCTGTTCGCTGCGTCGCAGGGCCTCGTCCCAGTTCGTGCCTTCGGAGGCCACGTAGATCGTCGTCAGCCCCTCGTTGCCGAGCATCTCCCGGAACGTTGACAGATCGGCTCGCTGTTCGGAGGTCATGTAGTTGATGTGCTGCAGATCGGTGTCGAAGGCCGTATGGCGGCTCAGGAACCCGAAGACAACGGTCAGCAGGCAGATCGTCACAAAGAGCCGCGGGCGCTTCTCGAACGAAATGCGGGTGAAGGGGCCAAGCAGCGCATCGCTACGCTCCGGAGCCGGCCTCCGACGTCCGGCCAGATGAGGCAGGAACACCAGCACGAAAAGGATCGTACCCACCAGCATGAAGGCCGCAAAGAGTCCCAGATCCCGCAGCGCAGGAGCCGTCATCGGGACCAGGCACAGGAAGGCTCCGACGGTCGTGAGGTTGCCGATCACCAGCGGGGAGACGATCTCGCGCAGCGCCGAGCGCATGTCGGGTTCATGGTGCAGGTGCGAGAGCAGGTGCAGGGGGTAGTTGACGGCGATGCCGATGATGATCGACCCGATTCCCAGGATGATCATCGAAACCTCGCTGCGGAAGAGCGACAGGCAGCCCATGGCGAAGAGCCACCCGAAGAGAATCGTAAGTCCGATGAGCAGCAGCGAACGCAGCGACCGCAACGTATAGAGGAGCAGCGAGAGGATCAATACCGCGGCAATGGCGATCGCCAGCAGACTGTCGCTCTTGATCTGTCGGGCATTCGTCACGGCGATGACCGGGGCGCCCGAAAGGTGGACCTCCACCTCGGGAACGGCCTTCTGGGCCGCCGCGGCGGCCTCGGAGAGCAGTGACACCAGGCGGGCATTGTTGCTCGTCTCGTTCGATCCGTAGGGTGTACGCATCGTCACGATTGCGCAGCGGCCATCCGGAGTCAGGATATAGCCGTCGTAGAGTTCGTATTTCAGATCGTTGCGGAAGCGTTGCAGGCGCGATACGGTCGGCGAGAAGAGATTCAGCGGATCCTGTCGCACGAATTGCGAGAGAAGACCTCCCGTCGGGAACATCAGCTGCATCCGATCGCGGGCGATCTGTGCGTCGATGTACTCCGGCGTCAGCAGCGAGTCGATCCGCGCGTAGTCTCGCTCGTCGAGGAAATAGGGGATATGGCTGTAGAGGAACTCGGGCACGGCGGAGAAACGTTCGTAGTCGATGCGCGTCGTGAAGTCCCGAAGCGCATGGAGCGTATCCCGCAGCACCACCTCGTCGGCAAAGCGGTCGACGGCAGCGGTCAGGCGGTCGGGAGAGACCGCCGCGGTTGTGTCATGCGGTACGACGAGGGCGACGATCCGGTCGGCCGCCGAGAGGTTCTGGTAGAGGTTCAGCGCCTTGCGGTGGGTGTTGTCGACGGGCAGGAAGTCCAGGATGTTCTCGTTGTGCCGAAGCGACAGCATCCCGGCTGACAGGGCCAGGCAAAGCCCCGCCAGCAGGGCAAAAAGCCAGCTCCGATGCCGGCTGAACCAGTCGTACACGCGAAGAAAAAACGTCACCATATCATCTTGTCATTCATCCCGTTCATTGTACTTGCCGGGTGAAGCTGCCGCTCCCGGCAGGTCCCTCAATCGTTTGTGTCGTTGTCGTAGTCGACCGGCGAGGCGTAGATCCCCAGGAAGAGGTCGCGCAGCAGGTCGCCGTCCGCCACGTCGAATCTCGACAACTCGCCCAGCCGGTCGAGGAACGCCTCCTTCTGCGCCGGAGTGTAACGGTCGGCATGGCGGCGTTGCCCGTAGAGCAGATCGTGGGCGATGTAGTTGTTCGGCGTGCGGCGGTAGCGACTCCGGATCGCCCGGTCGAGCAGCCGCGTCACCTGCCGGTGGTATTCGTTGTGGGTGCAGCCGTCGTAACGCCGCAGCTGCTCCTCGTCCAGACACGGCCCGAAGGCCATATGAACGGCCCCCTTGGGCTGCATGATGCCCGTGAGGATGCTGTTCAGATCCTCGCCCGGCTTCTTCGTGTAGCGCGTGAAGCGCGATTCGTAGAGCTCCAGCGCCTTGAGAATGTCGCACGGCTCCCATTCGTAGGAGATCGTCAGCGGCACGATGTGAAGCTCGGCAAGAGCCTCGATCTTGTCGAATGGCTTGCTCATGCAGAACATCTTCACGATGCCCTGATCCGTAAGGTCGTTGCCGTCCTTCGTGCGGCCGTTGCGCTGCGCGATCCATACCGACTGCCGCTTCTCGGTGATCGTGTGACGGATGTACTCCGAACAGTGCAGCGAACTGCGGTAGAAATCCTTCATGTTCCCGCCCCGCTCGATGCGGAACATCTTGTTCGACTTGCCGATGTCGATGACCAGCGGCGAAGACATCAGATTCGCCCCGAAGGTGATCTCCGAGGTCTCGTGTCCGTTCACGAAGAGCAGGTACTGAAGCAGCGAGGCATCAAGCATGATGTCGCGGTGGTTCGAGACGAAAAGATAGCGTTGGTTTGGATCGAGACGCTCCAGCCCCTCGTGGGTGAACGACGTGATGCTCCGCGCGATGACCTGTTCGTTCACGGGCTTCATCACCTCGCCCTGGAACTCCCGGATCGTCGTGATCCCGGAGACCCGCCTCCGTACCGATTCGAGCTCCTCGCCCGGAAAAACATAGGTCGCCAGCAACGGGAAAAACTCACTCGCGGCGATACGTCGCATCGCCGCCGGGATCTCCTCGTCATAGTAGGGACGGATATCGTCAAAGCGGGTGTCTCTCATACTTGTTTGCGTTTGTCGATGAATTTGACCGGTTTGCGGCTCTTGGCCGGAAAGTTGATGCGCTGGATCTCCTCCACGGGAAGAATCTCGATCTCCGGAGCCACGCGGATCCGCGAACGGAAACGGTCCTTGAGATCCTTCACCGCGTCGAATCCGGGAGCCTGCTTCAGCCCGATGCGGACGATGACCCGATCGGTCCCGGCATCGCTCTCCTCGACCTCGACAACGTAGTTCTCCACGTAGTCCGTATTGTCCAGTACGTCGTTCAGGGCCGGCGGATAGAGCGTCGTGCCCTTGAGCTTGATCATGTTGTGCTTGCGCCCGACGAGCGGCGTGAGGCGGTAGGACCACCGGCCGCAACGGCACTGCTCGGTCCGTTTGGCGGCGATGTCCCCCGTGCGGAAGCGCAGCAGCGGCATGCCCTCGACCCCGAGCGTCGTGACGACGATCTCGCCGTACTCCCCGTCCGGAACCGGAAGGTTGTCCTCGCCGATGATCTCCACGATGATCAGCTCCGGATGGATGTGGCCGCCGCAGCCGTACTCGCACTCCGAGAAGGTCGCACCCATCTCCGTCGAGGAGTAGGTGGCAAAGAGCGCCACGTCCCACTTCTCGCGGATGCGCTGTCCGAGCAGATTGAGCGAAAAGTCCTGTTCGCGCAGCCCCTCGCCGATGCCGATGATGCGGCGGATGCTGCTGTGGCGGTAGTCGATGCCGTGCTCCTCGGCGTACTGGATCAGCCGCAGGATGAACGACGGCACGCACATGATCGTATCGGGCTGCAGCCGCCGGATCGTGTCCCACTGCAGTTCGGGAATGCCGTTTCCGACGCGGATGACGCTGGCACCCAGTTCACGGATCCCCAGGAAGTAGGCCAAACCGGCCATGAAGCGCTTGTCGAGCGTGGTCATCAGCTGCACGATGTTACCCGGTCGGAGCCCCGCACAGGCGAAGGACTTCTTTTCGTTGTAGGCCAGGCGCTGCAGGTCGCGTTCCGTACATCCGAATGTCACCGGATCGCCCAGCGTCCCCGAGGTGGTCACATAGTCGACGATCCGCTCCCGCGGGCAGCAGAGAAACTCCTCGTTGAAGAGCTGCAGGTCCTTCTTCTCCGTGAAGGGGATCTTCACCAGATCCTCGAGGTGGCGGATCCGATCGAGGCGGATCCCATAGCGCTCGAACATGCGGCGGTAGTAGGCCGAATGTTCCGACAGATAGTGCAATGCCTCCTGCAGCAGCCCCTCCTGGAAGCGTTTGATCTCCTCCGGCGTGCGGTATTCGATGTCGTTCTCAATAGGTGAAAGAATCGGTTCCATGGTCGGTTTCGTATTTCGTGTTGATAGCATGGATCAGTCGGTTGGTGCCCAGCAGCGCCTCGGCCGTGTTGATGGCCGTGAGCGGTACGCCGCAGATGCCGTGCAGGTTGATGTTCTGACCCGTAAGGAGCAGGTTGCGGATCTTCGTGAAGATCGGAACCTGCGACAGCGCGATCTGCTGCGCATCCTTGCAAAAGCCGTACATCGAACCCTCCTTCACGCCGTAGTAATCGCGGATGGTCAGCGGACTCGACGTATGGAGCGTCTCGATCTTCGTGCGGAATCCCGGATGGAGCTGCTCCATGAGGTCGAGAATCCGGGCGGCCTGCGCCGCCTTCCAGCGTTCGTACTCCGCACCGCGGCGTCCGGTCGTCGTCGACTCCCAGCGGCGCACCGCCTCGAAGCTCATCGGGGTGGTGATGATCATCTTCCGGCTGAAGGGCCCCTGGTCGCTTACCGGCGGTGTCATGTACATCACGCCCCGCGGCCAAAGATCGTCGTATGCGCCGAAGCGCCACGCCTCGCCGTGCGAGATCTGGCAGTAGCACGTGTGGTTGATGTAGGGGAACGCGTCGGGCCGCAGCGTCAGGTAGAGCGTGAAGGCCGAATAGCTGTTCGGAATCGAATCCAGCCGCTGGCGGTAGGCCCGGGGCAGAGACCCCTCGGGCAGCAGGCGCAGCAGCGTACAGGGATGGATGGCCGAGATGTAGCGGTCGGCCGTGAAGCGGCGCCCGTCGGCGGTCTCCACGCTGTGGATCGTCCGCTCCTCGCAGTGTATGGTGCGGACCTCGGCGCGGGTTTCGACGGTTCCGCCTCCTGCACGGATAACGTCGGAGAGCGCCTCGGCCAGTTGCGAACTGCCGTCCACGAAGCGGTCTTCACCGTTGATGTAGAGTACGTTGACCAGCGCATGGATATAGGCCGGCGTATGGTGCGCAACGCCTCCGTACATGGGATTCATGTAGGCCAGCACGTCGCGCAGCCGGGGATCCGAGACGTAGCGGGCGATCAGTTCGTCGGCCGGGCAGAGGAACTCCTCCGAATGGGAGAAGATCGACACGGAATCCTCGCGCAGATAGAACATCCCGACCTCTTCGGAGAGGCGGTAGAGCGCCTCGACGTAGCGTCGCACACCCTCCGCCTCGAGGGGAAACCGTTCGGCGAAGTAGGCCGTAAAGCGTTCCCGCCCCCCGGGGATGGCATAGCGCTCGCCCTCCGCAAGGTAATGCAGCGAGTCCATGCAGTCGGGATCCGTCGGGCGGATCCGCAGCCGGTCGAGGATCCCCAGGTAGTGGCAGATCCGCGCGAGCGACCCGCCCCGGCGGAAGCCTCCCAGCATGTGCATACCCGTCTCGAAGCGTTCGCCGCTCCGCACAAAGGTCTGAAGACCGCCGCCGGGCGTGGCGTTCTTCTCCAGCACCGTAACCCGGTATCCGTTCCGTGCCAGCAGCGCCCCCGTGAAGAGGCCTCCCAGCCCTCCGCCGATGATCAGTACCCGCTCATTCATGGCATGCTTCGTCGATTTGATTGAATATCGTTTGTGCACCCACCACGTCGCCGCAGGCCGTAAGCGTGCCGACCAGAACCCCCAGAATGCCGTGCGAATTGATGCTCTGACCCGCCAGCAGCAGGTTCGGAATTCGCGTGCGGTGCGAAACCCGGCTCCCGACGCCCGCCTGCACGTCGTGCACGATGCCGTACATTGAACCGCCCTCGGTGCCGGTGTAGTCCCGGTAGGTGAGGGGTGTCGAGGTCCAATAGGCCGCGACCTGCTGCCTGAGCCCCGGGAATTCCCGTTCGACGACCGACAACAGCCGTTCGGCCTTCCGCCGCTTGAACGCCTCGTACTCCGCACCGCGGTGTCCGACCGTCGTGTCGAGCCACGGCGTCAGTTCGTCGATCGACATGTAGGAGATCACCACGCCGCATTTCGCCCACATGGGATGCGCGTCGTGGCACGTATGCATGTAGAGGTAGCCCTTGGGCCAACTCGTCTCGTCGTAGGATTCGCAATCCCAGGGCGAGTCCGACGTATAGCCGTAGAAGTTGTTGTTGCGGTAGGGTACCGCCCCGTCCCGGAAACGGAGGTAGACCGAGAAGCCCGCCGTCGTGTTGCGCAGTGCGTTGATCCGGTTGCGGTAGGCCGGGCGGAAGCGTTCGCTGTCGACAAGTTCGAGCGTGCGCCGGGGATGGATCGTCGAGAGGACCAGATCGGCCGTGTGGAACGTTCCGTCGGCGGTCTCGACACCCCGGGCCCGCGTGGCATCGCAGTGGATCCGCACGGCCCGGCTATGCGTCAGGATCCGGCCTCCGTAGCGGGCGAGCGTGCGGGCGAGCGACTCGGCCAGGGCGTCGCTCCCGCCCACAATGCGGAAGGAGCTCCGGTTATAGAAATCGGTGATGAAGGCGTGCGTCGAGAAGGGCGTGCGGTCGCGTTCGGCGGCATAGAGCGGCAGGTTGCCCACCAGCACGTCGCGCAGCAGCGGATCGCGGATGATGGACTCCAGCACGGAGTTGATACTCCGCATCCGGTATTCGGTCAGGATGGCCAGGTCGTCACCGCCACGCTGCAGCGCCTGCAGCGCCGAGGTCGTGGCGATGCGCTCCACCAGATTGAAATAGCGGCACAGGGCGTCGCGCTCTCCCGGAAAGCGCGAGGCAAGCTCCTCGATGAAGGGTTCGCGGCCCTGAGCCAGGTGAAAACGCTCGCCGCCAAGGGCGATCACCTCGTAACCCGAAGGGTCGAGCGGGCTGAGCCGCAGATCGTCCAGCACCTCCAGATAGCGCAACAGCCGCCAAAGCACCTCGCCCTCGTTGCAGCTGCCGATGAAGTGCATTCCGGTTTCGAATTTCGCATCCCCGCGGTGGAAACACTGCAGGCAGCCCCCGATCCGGGCATCCTGCTCCAGAAGGGTCACGTCGTAACCGTTCCGGGCCAGGATCACCCCGCACGACAGGCCTCCGAGGCCGCTCCCTATGATCACACAACGCGGTTTCATCGTACAGAGACAATTATGACATCGGCCTCGGGTACATCGTCCGGGGTCTTGTCGGCCAGAGGCGTCGGGCGGCATTCTTCCAGGCGGTAGTGCAGCGTCGTGGCGGGCACCTCCTCCGCCGCGGCGTACCAGTGCAGGTTCGGAGGAAGCGACAGCGCACGCTGCGCCACGGCACGACGCCGTGGGTCGCTCTCGACGGCATGCACCTCGGTCTGCGCGTGAACCAGCGCATAGAGCAGCGCGAATTCACCCGTCGCGGCATGGTCGATCCGTACGGAATCGACCGTCGGGGCCGCATCGATCGTCGTTCGGAAGTTGTCATTGCGCCGCAGCAGCATCCGGCACGCGTGACGGGCCCGCCAGCCCGCCGCGCGGTACTTTTCACGGACGTACCATGCGTAATAGTCGGCCCCTTCGCGACGGGCGCAGATCTCGGCATAGTGCCTCCGGTAAAGGCTGCGGATGGCCGAGGTCCGGGCCTTGAAATCGCTTCCGTAAAGCGGATCGTCGGGGGCAATCCGACGTCCGATCTCGGTATACATCGACCCTTCGCGGAGCATGAAGTCCTGTTTCGGAAGCACGTGGCCGATGCCGTGCAGGTAGATCGGAAGCAGGTCGAGATGCAGCCGCTCGGCCAGATAGAAGGCCCCTCGGTGAAAGCGCAGGATCCGGCAGCCGGGCTAGAGCGTCCCCTCGGGGAAGACGACGATCGAGTATCCCCGCCGCACAAGGTCCGCCAACCGGTCCAGATTGGCGTCGATACCGTCCGAAACGGCATAGAACTCCGCACGTCGGATCACCAGTCCGTAGATCGGGTTGCGGTGGACCCAGTCGTTGGTCAGCACCACCAGACGCGGCGTCAGCATCAGAATACACATCAGGTCGAGGTGCGACTGGTGGTTGCTGATGATGACCGCAGGGCGTTCGAAACGCTCTCCAACGTCGTTGTTCAACGTGAAGGTCACACCCGGCACGCGGCGCACGATGAAGCGCGAAGCCGCGCAGATGAAGCGGTGCAGACGCATGCGCTTGCGCTCCGTCGCACCGCCGATGAGGAAATAGAGGTACGTGACCGGCAACACCAGCAGAAACATGCTCACGCACAGGAAAAGAATCGAATACAGCGAGTAAACGATCCGTTTTGCCGTCAGCGGAACGGTCCGGGAGGTATGGATGTCGGCACTCATCGCAGCAGTTTTCTAAGCAGGGTCCGCGGCCAGCCGTAAACCACGGCCACCAGACACAATACGGTATTCAGCAGCGAGATACGCAGAAAATCCCGCGTCGGGCGGAAATGGCTCACCCTGTCCGCGGGGTAGTCCACGCGCACCGTCACGGGCAGCAGCCGGACCCCGGCCCAGGCCGACGCTACCAGCAGCTCCAGTTCGGCCTCGTAGCGCGAGGTCATCCACCGCTCGCCGCGAAGCTCCGACAGCGGATAGATGCGCAGTCCGGTCTGCGTGTCGGGGAGGTCGAGTCCCGTCTGCACGCGGAACCAGAAGTTCGAAAAACGGTTGGCGAAGGTGTTGCCGCGCGGCATGTTCTCATGGACGAGCGGACGGCTGCCGACGATCAGCGCCGCGGGATCCTCGCAGGCCGCAGCAAGCAGTCGCGGCAGATCCTCGGGGTAGTGCTGTCCGTCGGCATCGAGCGTCACCGCATGGGTGAAACCTCCCTCGCGGGCCTTGCGGAAACCTTCGCGCAGAGCGTGTCCCTTGCCGCGGTTCCTCTCGCCGGAGACCACCGTAACGGGAACCAGCGAGGCCGCCAGCAGCTCCGCCGTGCGGTCCGTCGACCCGTCGTCGACCACCACGATGTCGGGCAGCAGGGCATGGGTCCGCCGTACGACGTCGAGCAGTGTCCCGGCGTTGTTGTAGGTCGGAATCACGGCGCAGAAGCGCGGCGTCACGCGCTCTTTATCGTTCTTCGGATTCATCGCTGCAGGCTTCTTCGAAATGCATCGACAGTTGGGCGAACTGGATCTCCGAATCCCGGACCACGGCCTTGATCCTCCAGGTGCGGCCCTCCGACTCGATGCTGCGGAACACCACCCGGCAGGTTGCATGCTCCACGGGCGAGAGGACGTGCTGGAACTTCACGTTCACGACACGCTTCAACCTCAGGCTGCGTCCCGTGAGTTGCTCGAGCAGCTCCGCAACCAGCTGGATGATACAGACACCCGGCGTTATGGGGTTGCCCGGGAAGTGGGCCCGGTAGATTGCATGCTGCGCATCGAGACGGATTCCATAACTGGTCTCGCCCTCCGTGCTCGTCGTATCTTCGATGTGGTAAAAACCGTTCCGTAGTTTCATGGTTGCAGGTTTATTCGTTCAGCGGGGTGAAGCGCAGCTCCAGATCCCGTCGGGTATGGGTCAGCGACAACGTGCCGTCGTCGAGGCGGGCAAGGCGTCGGCCCCGACGTTGCAGGGGAGCTTCGAGCTCCGCATTCTGCAACAGCAGCGACAGGTCGCGGCGCAGGGTCTTGCGGATGTACCAGCGGTCGAGCAGCGCGAGCAGGTTCGAAAGCCGTACGCGCCCGCGTTGCGGATCGTAGCGGAAATCCAGGGCCCGGATGCCGAATTCGTTCAGCAGCGTGCCGACCAGTTCATTGTCAAGGCGTTTCACGATGCAGAGGCCCGTGAGGTGTGCGCGTCCGAAATCCAGCGTCACGGCATACGTTGCCCGTTCACCCGCTCCGGTCGGGAAAAAGGTCTCCCGGATCCCGGTCGCCGAAGCCTCACGAACGGCCGTAACGGAAGGGACGACCGGCTCCTGGGCGGCGGCCGGAACCTCCGCAAAAGCCGGGACGCAGAAGAGCCACCACATCGGGCTAATCGATCGCAAAAACCGCCTCATCGATCGCAGTATTCGTTTTCAGGTTCTTCAAATCGATCGTCGTCCGGTCACCGTTCCGCTCGATCAGCTCCACCCGGATGACCAGCTGTCGCGTCGGGTCGAAATGCAGACGCACCTTCGTGAAGAACTGCGCCATCTCGCGCCGACGGGGAGTCAGCTCGGCGATCCATCGCTCCGCGCCGGCCTCGATCCGTACGTCGAAGTCCGACGTCGCGGTCAGGCATCGTCCCGTCAGCGAGTTCATCATGATCCGGGCAATCTCCCGGAACACACGGTTGTCGGAGGTGTCGATTACGTCGGTACGCTCCCCGGAGCGCATCATCACCCGTTCGCCGTTCAGGACAAACGTATATCGGTACGGCGTGCGATACTCCCAGCGGAGCTGCCCGCCCGTCTGTCGGTAGTAGATCACCCCCTGCGAGACCAGCTGCTCCTGCAACAGCGAGAGCTCCTTGGTCTGCACGAACTCCCCCTCGAGGCTCCGGAGCGACGAGGCGCTCCGGTCGATCGCGGCGAGAATCTCCGCCTCACCGGGGAGCGATGCGGCGGTCTGGCCGCGGGTCGGACCCGGAAGAAGCGTCACAAGGCAGGCGAACAGGGATATCAGCGTATTTTTCATCTTGTCATTTGGCTATCAATACACATCCCGCCATGATCAGCGCAATGCCGATCCAGCGGGTCAGGGGGATCTGTTCGTGGAAAAAGAGCATGGCGGCAAGCATCCCCATCACATAGGCCAGGCTCAACATCGGGTAGACCATGCTGAACGGGTAGCGTTTGAGCATGTACAACCAGCAGAAGGCCGTGGCCGCAAAGCACACGCCGCTGCCGATCATGTAGAAGTTGGCGAAGAAACGCGCGAACCAGCCCCAGCTCCACGAAAAATCACCCGCACGGTTCAGGGCGAACTTCTGCAGGAGCTGGCAGGCGACCATCAGGGCCGACTGCCCGAAGGCCAGGGCGATCAGTTTCCACATAGGGCACGCAGCAGTTGAAGTGAATATTGTTTGCCGTCGCGCTGGTTGACGAGCAGCAGCGTCCGCGGCGCCCCCTCCCGCAACGGAACGGATCCGTAGGGCAGTGCTTCCGGGATGAAACCCCGCTCCAGGCAATGCGCCGCCACATAGGGGGCAAAGGCCGAGGCCGTGTACCCGGTTCCGAACAGATGCCGGTATCGCAGCGTCGGAACCCCGGGCAGCAGCTGCGAGGTGAACGCCTCGTAGAAGGCGTCGTTTGTCCGGCTGCCGTTTACCCCCGTTATCACGGCGGAGAGTTCCCCGCAGGTGATTCCCGCCTCGCCGAGAAGGTGCTCGAGGCCCTGCCGCAACTCCTCCGGAGTCGGACGGTAGAGAATCCGCAGGCCGGCCAGCTCACACAGCGCATCCTTGCTGTCATCCGTAAGGAGCATCGTCACCGTCGTCTCCGATCCCGGGACCTCCCCTTCGGCACCCAGATAGCCGATCCGCCGGAGCAGCGTGTAATACGAAGGGGTCAGTTCGTCGTAACCGCCGACCAGCGCCGTACGGATCCGCCCCAGACGGAACTGCATCCAGGCATCGAACAGCGCCAGATCGAACGACAGATCCTTGTGCGAGCAGGTGAGGTTGTGGCCGTGCGACTTCGTGTGGATGGCCAGCAGCGAGGCCACGGTGTTGTGCGTCGACTGCATGAAGTGCGTCGGACTGAACATCGACTCGCCGTCGCGGCACAGCGTCTCGAGCAGGTGCTCCGTATTGACCATGCACCCCAGTCCCGTCCCCACGCAGATGGCGTCGGGATGCTCCACGCCCGTTTTGCGGACGATGCTCAGCGCCGTCACCAGCGCCCGTTTGAGAATTTTGCCCAGGCGGCGGCTCTCCGCAGGCGTGAGCCACGTCCGGAAATCGGGATCCGCTGCCGGGGCATAGGGCCCCTCCACCGAAACGGGATCGGTCATCCACGCCTCGCTGAGCGGCTGCTGCAGCGAGATCTGTTCGGCGGCACGTATATAGATCTTTTTCATGCCTCTTCCCTTTTTGAAAGCAGCAGCGACGAGTCGTTGCCGCCGAATCCGAACGAGTTGCACAACACGTGGCGGATCTCCCGCTGCGGACGGCTCTCCACAACCGGCCGGATCCCCTCCGGCATCGCTTCGCGCCAGTTGAGATTCACCGGCAGGAACTGATGACGTAGCGCCAGCAGGCAGATCACCGTCTCGATGGCTCCCGAGGCACTGGTCGTGTGCCCCGTGAAGGATTTGGTCGACGAGACAGGCGGCACCCGATCACCGAACAGCCGTTTCAAGGCGGCGCTTTCGCTGGCGTCGTTGTTCGGCGTGCCGGTGCCGTGGGCGTTAACGTAGTCGACCTGCTCGGGGGCAAGGCCCGCATCCTCCAGCGCTTCGCGCATGGCGCGGAGGGCTCCCTCGCCCCCGGGCGACGACGCCGTTTGGTGGAAGGCGTCGCAGGCGTTGCCGCAGCCGTCGAGCGTCGCCGAGGCCACAACACCCCGGCTTCGGGCCGTGGAGGCGCGCTCCAGCACCACGTAGGCAGCCCCTTCTCCCAGATTCAGACCCACACGCGTGGCGTCGAACGGCCGGCACGCCTCCCGGTCAAGGATCATCAGCGCATTGAAGCCGTTCAGGTGAAATTTCGTCAGGCACTCGCTGCCCCCGGCAACCACACGGTCGAACGCTCCGCTGCGGATCAAATCAGCGCCCAGGATGATGGCATTGAGGGCCGACGAACAGGCCGTCGAGGGTGTGGCGACGAATCCGAAACGTCCGAAACGGTCGGCGATCAACTCCGTCGAGGCCCCACAGTCATGCAGCGCGATGTAGGCGTTCCGGGTGTCGTTGGCCAGAAAATCCGGATAATAGCGCTCGCTTTGGTCCATGCCTCCGACGGTCGTACCCGAAACGAAAGCCGTGCGGAGAAGCTCGTCGGCGGTCAGGCGGGCCTCTTCGAGCGCCTCTTCAAGGGCCAGCATGCCCAGCAGCGCCGTACGGATCGTCGGCATCCCGGGGGCGATGCCCAGCCTCGCACGGAGCTCCTCATCACTCAGACGGACCTCGCCCACGGGGAGCTCGCGGTGCTCGCTCTGCAGGTGGCGCATCGGTCCGATGCCCGTACGGCCGTGAAGCAGCGAATCCAGCGTCTCGCGCTTGTCGAGGCCGATGGCCGAGACGATGCCGGCTCCCGTTATCCAGATCGGTTCCTTCATCTCGCGGGGGTTATTTCGTGCGGTGTGCGGCGATGTAGTCGGCCATGGTACGGAGGCTGCGGAAAATCTCCCGCCCGGCTGCCGGATCCTGCAACTTGATGCCGTAGCGCTTCTCCATCAGCACGATCAGCTCCAGGGCGTCGATCGAATCCAGACCCAGACCGTCGCCGAACAGCGGCGCGTCGGGATCGATATCCTCGGGTTTTACCTCCTCGAGATTCAACGCCTCGATGATGGCGTTCTTGAGTTCCAATACAAGTTCTTCCATAGCTTTATATAACAGTTTTCAATTATTTGTCATTCATAACCTTGCAAATATTATCATCGATCCATTCGGGTCCCTCGTCCGACTCTTCGACAAGAAAAAGTACGGCCTCGAAACAGTCCGGATCCGGACTGTCGACCCATCCGCAAAGCACCGAGTGCGTCTCTTCGTCGAGAAATGCTTCGCGGGTCGTCGCGGCCAGCACCGACGTCTCCCGGCGGTCGAGCAGGTAGCAGGAGGTCTCGCCGAAGTAGCGGTTGCGGATGGCGATCTCCCCCGTGAGAATATTGGCCAGCGTATAGACGAAAACCGCCGGGCTGGGGTAGTACTCTGCCCGATCGCAGATCGTCCGCTCGTAGTGGCTGTCGCTGGCGAACGACCCGCTGTGGGTAAAGAGCACCACGGCGCGATCCCCGCGCGGCGTGAATCGCGACGGCTCCTCCCCGATCAGCAGCTCCGAGGCAATGAACCCGGCACGGCACAGCGGATCCATCTTGAAGAACTTCGGGTAGCTGCCCACTCGCTGGCGGTAAAGCGCCACAAGCAGCGGATCTTCCGTCGGTTCCAGGTGGACCGGACGACCGTCGATCACGGCCCCCGTCGGGGTGATGCGCACCCAGCGTCGAATCGTCAGCATATCTCTCCTCCCCGTTTGAACAGCAGCGCGGCATTGCATCCGCCGAAACCCGAAAGCATCTTGACAAAGGCGCGGCGCGTCGTCGGCACGTGTCGGGAGGTGAGGCTCTGCGGATGCGAAACGCCGCATTCCGCATATCCGCGCGTCCCGAGTACAAGCCCCTCGTCGAGAGCATGCATCGTCAAGACCGACTCCAGCACCCCGGCCGCACCCATCGTATGGCCGAAATAGCCCTTCAAGGCGTTGACGGGGACTCCCGTCAGTCCGGCCCGGTCGAGGGCGATGGACTCCATCTCGTCGTTGTAGAGCGTCGCCGTGCCGTGGACGTTAACAACGGCCAACTCTCCGGGGTCAACACCCTGCAGAACGGCCTGCAAGGCCCGGTAGCACCCTTCGCCCGTCCGCGAAGGTCCCGAGATATGGTTGGCATCGTTGCGGATCGCACCCCGGCAGGCAATCCACATCTGCGGCGTGACCTCCTCGCGGCGGCGGCGTGCATAGATGACCGTCGCGGCGGCCTCGCCCAGGTTCAGTCCCGTACGGTTGCGGTCGAAGGGGCGGCACGCCTCCGGGGAGAGCGCCTTGAAGCTCTGGAAACCCGAAACGATGAAGCGCGACTGTCGGTCGGCGCCGATCACCACGGCACGGTCGCAACGTCCGCTCCACAGCGCCCGCATGGCGGCAATCTGTGCGCAGAGGCCCGACGTGCAGGCATTCGATACGACGACCGCCGGATTCGGATTGCGGAAAAATGAGGCAATCCGACGCGCCGACCAATCGGGAAGCACCTCCTCCCGATAGCGGTTGTCGGTCTCCAGCAGCGCCACGTTGCCCTTCGTCGTCGAGAGGAAGAAGAGCACACGCTCCGACGACGGGTCGATGCCCGCCTCGTCCAGCGCACACGCAGCCGAAAGGATCGACAGCCGCTCGAATTCGCTGTAGCCCGCCAGTCGTTCCGCTCCATAACGCGCAGACAGCGCCCGGTCGATCGCCCCGAAATCCAGCAACGACGCAACGAACGGTTCCGGGAGGTCCCAGAGCCCCTCGTAGCGGCGCAAGGCAGACTCCCCGGCCACGACAGCGCGAAGCGTCGCGGCCGTATCCAGTCCCAGCGGCGAGACGATATTGTCCCCCTCGCGGACGATCAGTTCATGTTCCAACGCGCTTTCCATTGGGCGTAAAATTCCGGTGTCAGCCACACCAGGCGGTACTCCTTGTCCATGAAGACCTGCACGCTGTGGCCCGTGGCCAGCAGTTCGTCGGTCTCGGCATGGCGGATCTCGTAGTCGAAGACGATCTTCGCGGCCTCCGTCGGCCGATAGTGGATGTCGATCCGGCACGGCATGCCATAGACGATCGGCGACTTGTACTTGAATGACAACTCGACCAGCGGCGCGTAGTATCCCTGGCCGAAAATGTCCATGTAGCCCAGCCCGTATTTGGCTCCGAAGGCCTCCCGGGCATCCTCGAAATAGAGCGGGTAGGAGCCGTGCCAGACGATGTTCATCGAGTCAACCTCGCTGAAGCGCACCTCGAAACGTTTCGAGGCGACCAGCTCTTTCGTGATCTTTTTATCGCTTTTCATCGTCGGTTATGGTTGTGCGTCGGTTTCACTCAGGGCTATCTTCATCCGTGCCGTGGCCAGAAGCTCTCCCTCCGTGCGGACCTCGGCTTCGACGAGCAGCATGCGGAAAATCTCCTCACGGGTCACGATCGTCGTCTCAAGCGTCTCTCCGCAGCGTGGCAGGCGCCGGATCTCCAGATCGCGGATCGCACCGATGAAGCCCAGTTTTACCCGCTCGGCGTGCAGCAGGTTGATATATCCCATTCGGGCGGCACAGGTCTGGGCGATATTTTCGATCACTCCCGCCGCCTGCAACTCGCCCTCCTCGCAGAAGAGGTGTTCCGCGCGCACCGTAAAGCGCGTCACCGTGCGCTGTTCGTCGAAATCGACCAGGCGGTCGATCAGGATGAACGGCTCTCGCTGCGGAAGCAGCTCATGAATGTCGATCGCTTCGAATGACATGGCTATTCCCAAAAATCGTAGTAGTTAAACCATTGCGTCGGGTAACGGCGTACAATCGCCTCCAGCTGAGCGGAAAACATACGGGCGGCATGCTCCATGCGCTGTCGTTTCGGAAGGCTTGCGTCGCCCGTGTCGATCCGTTCGACGAAGATCCGGTAGCGTTTCGCGGACTCCTTCATCACGAAGATCGAAAGCATCGCAACATCCCGTTGTACGGCCAGTGCGAACGGACCCAGCGGAAATTGCGCCGAAGCGCCCAGAAAATCACAGCGGACGCTCTTCTGCGAACCGAACAGCCGGTCGCCCGGCATCCCGACGATGTTTCCCTCCATCAGCGCCCGGTTGGCCGTGAACAGGTGCGACATGTCGCCCAGCACCGGAACCATCTCGATATTGTTCCCCGCAAAGCACTTCGCACGGTTCTGCATCACGGTCTCCTTCTCTCCGGCATAGACCAGCGCATAGAAGCGTTTCTCCTCGGGGTGGAGCGAATAGCCCGCCAGTTCGTAGTTGCCCACGTGCGAACTGACCATAAGGAAACCTTCGGGGCGGGAGACCCGTTCGCGATAGTATTCGTTATGCTCGATCTCGATGTGGAACTGTTGCCCGGCATAGATGGCAAAGCGGTCCAGAATGATCTGTCCGAAGCGGTAGTGACTCGCGTAGACCGACCGCAAGGTTCTCCAGCGTCCGTATCCCAAGCGCCGGCGGAAAAAATCCCGATTGGCCCGGTAGCCCCGGCGGTTGAAGAGCATGTAGAAGACGACAACCACCGCCATGACGCCATACAGGATGCGGATGTCCGTCCAGCGGAACAGGGCGATCAACGATCGCAACATCCACGGACGGCCATCGGTGCGGCCCTGCCACGCCTCGTGTGCCGAAACTTCGGCTCCCCCTGCGGTCGATGTCGTTTCCGCTCCCATCGCCCCGCTATTTGTCGCCGACCTTGCTCTGGATGTAGTCGCAGAAGTCCTGCAGCGTCTTTACGCCGCCCATCTCCTCGGGCTTGATCTTGAAGCCGAACGTCCGCTCGACAATCACCACGATATCCACGAAATCCAGGCTGTCGATGCCGATGTCCTCCTTCAAAAGGGCCTCCGGGAAGATCTTCTCCTCATCCACCTCCAGTTCGTCGATCAGAAACGCCTTGACTTTTTCTTCGATCTCTTTTCTTTCCATAAAAAATATGCTTGTTGTTTGTTCTATTGTTTTTTCCGGCAGACCATGATGCTGTGACCCCAGCCCAGCGAGTCGTGGAGCGTCTCCACCTCCAGACCGGCCGATTCAACCAGGCGCTGCATGGCTTCCGAATGGTACATCTTGCTGTTGCCGTTGGCGATGGCCGTGAAGTAGAGGCTTGTCAGCGTCAGGCACAGCGTCGCCGTTTCGTACTTCTGGCGGTCCCAGAAGGTCTCCATGATATAGAGACGCGTCGTCTCCGTCATGATCCGGGCCGCACGCTCCAGGATCGAGCGGATCTCCTCCTCGCCGAAGCAGTCGAGGAACTGGCTCATCCAGATTGCATCGTACGTGCCGTCGGTCGGGAAGGGCGTCGCAGCATCCAGCAGGTTGCAGCCGTAACCGTGGATCCGATCCGAACCCGGCTTAGCTGCCGTCTGGCGGCGCATCATCTCGAGTTGCTGCGGGAGGTCCGCAATCGTCACCTCGACCTGCGGATCGTAAGCCACACAGCGAAGGGCCCAGCGGCCCGTATTTCCGCCGACGTCGAGCAGGCGATGGGTCGGACGCGAGAAGATCACCCGCAGCGCCTCGTCGAACGAATGGTCCGAGTAGAAGTGGTCGAACCCGAACCAACTCCGCTGCACCTCCTCCGGAAGCTGCGAAAGACCCTCGTAGACCGTCTTCCACGGCCCGAAATGCTCCAGACCGGCCGGACGTCCCTCCCGGAGCGACTCCTCGAGGCGGAACATGCCTTCGTAGTTGACGTCGTGGTTGAAATCCAGGTTCACGCGCGTCGAGGCGTCGGTCAGCAGGAACCATCCCGTCTTCGAGAGCGTGAAACGCTCGCTCGACGGATCGACCAGCACCGTGCCGATCGACAGCGACGCCTCCAGCAGAACCCGGACCGCATACTCCGAAAGGCCGGTCTCTCGGGCGAGCTCCTCAAGGGTCATCCCGGCGTCGCGGTCGCGCAACAGATCCAGGATCCCGAACTTCACCATCAGGCGCGACACCTCGAAGACGATCGGTCCGAAGGCGATGAACTGAGCCTGTCGCTGAGCCTCACGCGCCGTCAGCGGCTCGCGCGTGTAGCGTTTTTCCAATGCGGGGAAGAGTTTCATGGCATTCGCTTACTTGACTTTGCGCAGCACAAGGGCGCTGTTCGTACCGCCGAACCCGAACGAGTTCGAAAGCACCGTGTCAACAGGCGTATCCACCGTGACGGCGGTGAGATTCAATTTGGCGGCGTATTCGTCGGGGTGTTCCAGGTTGATGTTCGGTGCCACGAAATCGTGCTGCATCATCAGCGTCGAGTAGACGATCTCGCTCGCGCCGCCCATCCAGCACTCGTGGCCCGTCATCGATTTCGTCGAACTGATCAGTGCATGCGTATCGTGGAAAACCCGGTCCAGGGCGATTGCCTCGTACATGTCGCCCTGCGGCGTCGACGTTGCATGGGCATTTACGTAGTCGATCTCGTCGGGCTGCATCCCCGCGGCCTCCAGCGCCCGAAGGATCGCCGTAACCGATCCGTCGTCGCTCGGCTGCGAGATGCCCCCGCCGTTCGACGAGAAGCCGTAGCCGCAGACCTCGGCAAGGATCGGGGCTCCGCGACGGACGGCATGTTCGTACTCCTCGAGCACCAGAGCCGCGGCTCCGCCGCTGGGGATCAGTCCGTCGCGGTCACGGTCGAAGGGCCGCGAAGCCTTCGTCGGTTCGTCCATCCGGACCGAAAAGGCGCTCAGGGCGTCGAACGTCGCCATCGAGTAGTAGTTGACCTCCTGCGCGCCGCCGCACAGCACGGCATCCTGAAGCCCCTGGCGGATGAGCAGGTATCCCAGACCGATCGAGTGCGAGCCGCTGGCGCAGGCCGCACTCACGGTGAAGTTGATGCCCCGCAGGTGGAAGATCGTGCTCAGATTCATCGTCACCGTGGAGTTCATCGACTGGAAGATCAGACCCGACCCCAGCAATGCCGAGTCGTGTTTCTCATCCATGATGCGGGCAGCCTCGATGACCGGTTTGGCCGAGGAGTCGTTGCCGAAAAGGATCCCCACCTCGTTCTCCCGAAGGTAGGATTCGTCCATCGCCGCCTGTTCGAAGGCCTGCCGCGAGGCCATGTAGGCATATTCGGCCTCCTCCGAAAGGCCCACCCGCAGGCGGCGGTCCAGGATCCCCTTGAGCTGCGGCCGCGGGACGATGCCCGTCAGTCCCGAGCGATAGCCGTATTCAAGCCGTTCCCGCTCCAGGCCAATGCCCGAACGCCCGGCATGAAGCGACTCCTTCACCTCCTTGAGATTTTGTCCCAGGCACGACCAGATGCCCATGCCCGTAATAACGACGCGTCGTTCCATATAGCTGTTCTTATCTTTTTTCAGGTGTACAATCCTCCGTTGATCGAAATGGTCTCGCCCGTGATGTAGGACGCATCCTCCGAGACCAGAAAGGCAACCAGTGCCGCAACCTCCTCGGGCCGTCCGAAACGCCCCGCAGGCACCAGCTTCTTCAACGACGACTGGTCGAGGTCCTTCGTCATGTCACTCTCGATGAACCCCGGAGCCACGGCGTTGACCGTCACCTTGCGCGGTGCAACCTCCTGTGCCAGAGCCTTCGTCGCGCCGAGCAGCGCAGCCTTCGCGGCCGAATAGTTCGTCTGCCCCGGAAGCCCCTTGAGCCCCGAAAGCGAGGCCATGTTCACGATCCGTCCCCAGCGATGGGTCAGCATCTCCTTCAGCAGACGGCGCGTGACGTAGAAAAAGCCGTTGAGCGTCGTGTCCAGGACCTTGTGCCACTCCTCGTTCTGCATGAAGACCAGCAGGTTGTCCCGACGGATCCCGGCGTTGTTCACCAGAACGGCGATATAATCGTCGGGGTGCGTCGCGCTCCATGTCTCGAGCGCCTTTTCGGTCTGTTCGGGATCCGAAACGTCGAACCGCAGCAGTTCGGCTTGTCCGCCCGCCTCGGTAATCGTGCGGAGCGTCTGCTCGGCGGCCTCCGTGTTCGACTGGTAGTTGATCAAAACCGGCCACCCCTGGGCTGCCAGCTTCTGACAAACGGCTCGCCCCAAACCCCGGGAGCCGCCCGTAACCAATGCGTATTTCATGATGTCGTTCTATTCCAAATTGAGCGGGTGATTCTTCAGATACGTTTCGACCTCGGCGATCTGTTTGTAGAAGGGCGCATCCTCGACAAAGCACGGAATGATAGCCCGAACCGCCTCGTAGATGCGGCGCGACGTCGGAGCCAGCGCGTCCCGGATCTTCAGGCAGTCGACGGCCTGCGTCAGCGCAATGAAGTGAATCGACATCACCTGGTAGGCATTCTCGATCACCCGTTTGCAAAGAAGCGCCGAGTTGGTCCCCATGCTGACGATATCCTGGTTGTCGTTGTTGTTCGGTATGCTGTGCACGTAGTTCGGCATCGAGAGCGTCTGGCACTCCGCCGTGGTCGACGTTGCCGTGAACTGGCACGCCTGCATCCCGTAGTTCAGACCCAGCGTCCCGAGATTCAGGAACGGAGGAAGGATGTTGTTGATCCGGTCGTGGAACAGGTAGTTCAGTTGTCGCTCGGCCGTCATCGCAATGCGCGTCACGGCGATCTTCACCTTGTCCTCCTCGAGCGAAATGTAGTCCCCGTGGAAATTGCCGCCGTGGAAGACGTTCTGAAGGTCGGGATCCACGATCGGATTGTCGCACGCCGAATTGAGCTCCTCCTCAAGAATACGGCGCGCGTTTTGCAGCGTCTCGTAGACCGGCCCCAGAATCTGCGGCGCACAGCGCAGCGAATAGTAGGCCTGCACCTTGTGACGGCTGTCGAAGGTCTTGTCGTCTCCATGACCCCCGCTGTAGAGTTCGTGCTCCCGCTTGAGCATCCGCGTTCCGCCCTCGGAGAGCTCTCGCAGCCGCCGCGCGATGACCTGCTGTCCCTCGTGTCGCCGGCATGCGTTCAACCCCTCGGCCATGAAGTCATCGTACGATGCCGCAATTTCGTTCATCATCACCGTGGCGAGCGTCGCCCAGTCCAGCAGCCGCTCGGCATAGAACTGGTTGACGATGCCGATGCCGGTCATCACGGAGGTCCCGTTGGTGATCGACAGCCCCTCGCGGATGTGGATACGCATGGGCTGCAGGCCGTTTTCACGCAGTACCTCTCCGGCCGGGCGCCATGCTCCCCGATAGTGGACTTCGCCCTCACCGATGAGCGTCAGGGCAATATGCGCCAACTGGACCAGGTCGCCGCTGGCGCCCACGCTGCCGTGTTCCGGGATGAAGGGGAAAATATCGCGGTTGATAAACTCGGTCAGCAGCTCCACAACCTCGGGATGGACGCCCGAACGGGCCTGAAGCAAGGTCCCCAGGCGGGCGATCATCGCCGCCTTGACATACAGGTCGGGAAGCGGGTCCCCGGATCCCGTCGAGTGGCTGCGGATGATGTTGTATTGAAGATCCGTGAGGTAACGGTCGTCGACGCGCCATTGGGCCATCGGTCCGAAGCCCGTGTTGATGCCGTAGATCACCTTCTCGGAAGAGAAGCTGCGCAGGAATTCATAGCAGCGGGAAACCTCCTCGACAGGAAGCTCCGAACGCTCGATCCTGGCCCCCGAAAAAAGGAGATCTTCGACATAATTTAAACCAATCGCTCTGATCATGTGTATGGTGAAAGATTGGACTTTCAGGAAGGTTCTTGTCTTTAATTGCCTAAAATTGTGCAAATATAACCAAAAAAGTTCAGAATTTCACATTCTTTTCTCCAAAATAAGGACCTATCGACGTATTGCCTGCGGCGTCTGCAACGCGGAAGACTGCGTCCAAACGGCTCGAAGATGCCGGGGACGAATCGGGAAGACAGGCCCGGCTCTGTCTTCGGTGTGTCGGCCGTTTATCATGAGGCGGTTCGGCATTCGGGAGAATCCTCCGATCCGGGAGTCTGAAACCGGTTGCTTTTTACTTTTCCATACAGACAAAACAAAAGCAAAAGCCTCGTAAACAGGTAGTTTACAAGGCTTTTGTCCTTCAAGGGTCGCTATCCGATTCTCTCTGACGGAGCGTAGGGGCGGGGCAATGTCGCGCACCCGATCTTCAAACCCGTTGCGTTCGCTTTCTGGGCTTGATACGGGGTGTCGATCGGCGTGTTACTTCAGGTAATCCAGCGCCTTCTCGACCACCAGCCGCTCGTTGCCCGGCGTATAGCCCGTGTGGGTGTAGAGCGTTTCGCCCTCCTTGACGATCATCACGAACGGAATCGAGGTCAGGTTGAGAGCCTTGAACAACGCCTTGTTCTGGTCAAGCAGCACCTCGTAGGGCCAGCGTTTGCCCTTCACCAGCGAGCGGACCTTGGCGGCAGCACGCGAGTCGTCGGTCGAAATGGCCACGATGCGGACCTTGTCCTTCCACATCTCCTCGATGTCGCACAAGGCATCCAGCTCGGCCTGGCACGGCTTGCACCACGTGGCCCAGAACGAAACGATCACTACATCGTCCTTCAACACATCCTTCATCAGGACCTCCGTGCCATCCAGTTGCTTCAATGCCAGGTTGCCCGGAATGTTCTGGCCCATGGCCAGGCTTGCGGCCAGAATCAGCGCGCAGGTAAACAGAATCTTTTTCATGGTTGTTTGTCTTTGAGGTTATTGATTTTCAGTTCTGATCTTTTCGAGCCGCTGCCGTTCGAGATCGGCGAAGAGTGCCGTTGCCGAACCGCTGCCGTCGGCAAGTCGGGTGTAGAGTCTTTCAAGCGCTTCGGCGACGGGGACGAACTCCGGATGGGCGTCGAGCTGCCGGATCAGTTCGCCAAGGAAACCGTCCTGCATGGCAAAGACGGCTTCGCCGGGCTCCTCCAGCATCTGGCGGAACAGTTCCGGAATTCCGGCAAGAGATTCGGGCGTAACGGTTGCCAGCACCTCTTCCCAGATCTTGCTCTGGCGGCGGGCCGTTTCGCGCGGCGTGGCCGTCAGCCCGTTATCCCGCAGAAACGGTGTCGAAAAACGTCCCTCCGCATCGGCGATCACTCCCCGGACGATCCATTCCAGCATTTCGCTCTGGAGCGACATCCCCCGTGATTGCCGGGCCATTTGAGCGTAGAGTTGTTGCGTCTCGGACAGCATGGCGTCATAGAGCGCTACGGCAGGAATCTCCGGATCGCTCCCGGCAAGGTGTGAGGACTCCTCACGCATGAAGCGTTCCCATAGGTTCATGCGCTTCCCGAGGTTGCGGAACTCCCGGGCCAGGCGCTTCTCCGTCAGAGGCTCCGGGGTCGGCCGGAATTGCTCCGGAGTTGTTCCGAAGGCCTCCTCCAGCATCATCGTGAAGCGATCCGTCAGACAGTCACGGCGCCGGATCTGGGCATCGGTCAGCATCTGCCGCAAAGTGCGGTAGGAACTCGCTTGACGGAGACTGTGGCGCAGGGCTTCCTGCTCCCAGCTTCCGGCTCCGAGGTTGATGCGGACGAATGTCGGCATCTCTTGCTCCGGACTGCGCAGCGTATGGACGGCAAGCCGCTCCGCAGAGGCATCGTAGGAGATTCCGTATGGTGTCGTAAGCGGGATAACCTCCTCGCCGGATACCGGCTGCAACGGCATCAGGCGGTGGCGCCGGTTGTATTCGGCCACGGCCTGCCGCAATACGTCGGCATACTCCTCCGGAAGGGTGGAACCCACGACCACTTCGATCGGGGACTCTTTCCCGGCTTTCGGACTGTCGGAACCGACTTCCTCACCGGCATCGCCGGCTGTCAGGCTGAAGCTGATTTCGAGCGGCAATGCCCCCGAAGAAATCAGGACCTCCGTGCTGCGATCCGGGGATTCCACGTCGTACCAGACTCCGATCCGAACGAGCATCCCGTCGGCCGTCGGTTCGACGCCCAACAGCGCTTCGTGGCCATAGCGGCGATTGCGCAGGATGCCCTCGCTGCACTCGTACCACAGTCCCGAGTTATAGAGACATTCGTGGATGTCGGCCAGCAGTCGCTCCGATCCGGCAATCCGTGCCAAGGGTAGGGGAGTTGTCCCGAACTCCCGGCTCCGGAGCGTGTCGGCAATCTGCAACCGGGCAACGCCTGCTTCAGGATCTGTCTCCAGGCGGAACGGCGGCAAGCTCGGAAGTACCCGGTTGCGCATGCCGGCTCCCCGGTCGAGCTGGGCCGTAAGCCGGAGCTCGCAGGTCGGGACCTCCAGCCAGATTCCGTCGCCCAAGGTGTAGAGTGACAATCGGCCTCCGCAGAGCTGTTGCAGAGAGTCCGTTGCAATCTCCCGCAGTGTCGGGGCTGTCGCCTGTTGTTCGCCGGCGGCAAGGGTGCGGTGCGGAACTGCCCCCAGCAGGATCAGCAGGACCGCGCATCGTATCAAGGTTCGTTTCATGCTGCCTCCTCCATATTTTCATTCCGGGCGGCGATCCGTTCACACACCCCGTTCCAGTAGGGATTGCCCGACTCCGCGAATTGCTCCCGGAGCATCTCCATCCGTTGCAGGCACTTTACCCGCAAGGTGATGCCGCGCGAAGGATCGCCGGTAAATCCGTCGAGAGCCGCCAGGTAGGATTCGACCATGGCTCGGCGCGTCTCCGTCGGTTCCGCATCGAACTCGTCCCCCAGGAAGAGTTTGTCGAGGTCCGCCAGATAGGCCTCCACCGGATAGTTGCCGCCTGCAAGGGCATTCTCCTCGACCCACGCGAGCCGTTCCAGCAACGACGATGCCAAGCCCTCCCGCAAGTCGGGTTCAAGCAGCCGGTTCATCCAGGCCGGAGGCATCACCACGTATCGGGCAAAGAACGCGAGAGCCTCGCGGTGCTCTTCGGCTCCGACCGGACGGAAAAGTTCCTCGGGGCGGTCGAATACGCGCCGGCGTCCGCCGATATGCTGCGATACCTGTCCCACGTAGTTGCTGAACTGCATCCTGACGGCCTGAAGAATCAGCGTCGTGTCGAGCATTCCCGGGGTTGGTTCCTCCAGTGATTCCAGAGCCCGCTGCAGATGGCGCATACCCAGTTCGATCGTCTCCAGCGGATGACGTCCGAGATCTTCGGCCATCACCTGCGGGTCGCGGGTGTTATGCTGCGGCATGTAGCGGCCGTTGCGGTCGGCAAACATCCCGGCGGCGCGTTGCGATAACGAATCGTTTACGCTTCTTTCGTTGCAACCCGGCCAGCAGCGGTAGCCCCACTCAATGGCGGCCAGGTCATAAGGACCCACTCGCGGAATCAGATCCTCGGCATCAACTCCATCCTCGGGTTGTACCGCGTGGTTCAGCCGCAGGTAATCCATGATGGAGGTTCCCGAAGTTTCGCGCCGCATCAGCTCCGGATCGCGGAGCTGTTCCGTTTCGAAACGGGTACTGCCGTAGAAGTTGTGCTCCAATCCCAGAACGTGACCGATTTCATGTGTGAGCACCCATTCGAACATTCGCTCCTCCATCTCCTCACTCATCGGCATCACGTCGCCCATCTGCGAGATATGCCATCGCCGTTCGAGGTTGAACGAGGCATCGAAAATCCGGATCAGGGCACACAGCACTTCTCCGTTGCGCAGGTCCGTATAGGAGCGTCCGTAGGCATTCTCGTTCGGCGAAGGGGTGAACTTGATCCACGTCAGTTCACCGTTGTCGAGCGTGCACGACGGATCGTCATCGGCCTCCCGAATCTCAATGACATCCCGGAATCCCGCCGCTTCGAACGCCGGCTCCCAGTTGGCCGCGGCCCGCCGCGTCGTCTCCTTCCACCGCTCGGGAAAGTTCCGGTCGAGATAAAAGACGATCTTCTTTCGCGGAACGACCGTTTCGCCCCGGTTGTAGCGTGCCGTGTCGCACGGCGCCGGCTCCAGATGCCACCGTTTGGTAATTCCCGCCGCGGCGAGCTCACTGCCGTTCTCCCTGACGCTCCGGCCCGGAATCTCGAAATACCCGACCCGTTGGTCGAAGTAACGGGCCGGCATCTCTTCGCGCGGAAGCAGCGACAGACTCGCTCCGATCTGCCAGCGTGTCGTGTCGATCCGGCGTCCCGGGAAAGGGATCGAGGTGTAGGTGCGTATCGAACGGACGATCACTCCGCCGGGAATCTGCCGGATTTCGCTGAATCCAGGACAGGTGTCGATGCACATGCCCAGTTTGAGCATGAACGAGGCGGATTGCAGCCCGAAAAGCTGGTCGTCGGTCAGCAGCGGCTCGGCATCGATCGTCACGCTCCCGGCATCACGCCGAAGTACCGGCAGCCAGTTGCGCGTATTCCAGGTGCGGGATTCGTTATGAAGTCTGGCCGCCGGCGTTCCGTCATCAGGAAGTTCCATCCCGACGGCCTGTTCCAGCCGTACCGATTCTCCGTCGTCGACGAATCGCAGGATCATCGGCCCGAAGCGGTCGCCCTCATAGCCGTATTTCGCATCCTTGTCCACCTTGGTCGGGGTGTTGAGCAGCGTCACGAAAAGACTCATCGCGCGGCCCAGAACCGAGTCGGGAAGCTCCCAACGATACCCGCTCTCCGTGCGGTAAAGCCTTCCCAGACCCTCCGTCCCCGTCATTACGGGGCAGGAGGTTGCCGCAGGCTCTCCGAAAGATGCGGGGGACGTTGCCGCCGCCATGATTTGAAGCGGCAACAACGTCCCGAGCAAAAGGTGTAAAATCCGGTTTGCCATCTTAGATTTCATCCCGGAACGAGAAGAGCATGTCCACGACGTTCTTGAATCCTCCGTTGAATTTGTAGATGACAGGCTCCGAGGTCTCGGCATTGATCTCAACCTCGCCGGCTGCCGTCAGGTGAATCTCCACCAACGTCGCATTACCCTCGCTATCCTCCTGGAGTACACCCAGGTGACGGATGATCTCCTTCGTCGGGATTGCTCCCACAGAACTGTCTACGTCATAGGCTATATCCTCGTTGTCCGACTTGAGCTCCATCAGTTTGATGGCTCCGTCTTCGGGATCGGTCTCGTAAACCACCTCCACGGCCGGGGTGGCCTGCGTGAGGTCAACCCGATAGATTGTGTTGCCGGCAGCGTAGAAGAACATACGCTCGAAGTAGCTCGACGTGGTTACCTGCCATTTGCCGTCCGATCCGACCGTGGGCGTACCCTTGCCGGCAACCTCCCATTTGGCGTTGCAGACGGCCATGTTCTCGATATACGAGTTGGTCAGGGCATTCGGGCAGAACTCGAAGATCGTGAGCTGCTGGCCGACGTGTCCGATGGCCATGATCGTCAGGTTGTGGTCGCCCGAGGCGTTGCCCATGTAGTCGAGTACGAATCCGCCCGGAACTTCGGTCTCCGGATTGAAGGCGTTGGGAACAGATCCCGCTTCGATCGATTCGATCTTTGCGCTGCGGTTCACGTCGGTCTCGTTCAGATAACGGTCGTCCTGCGATCCGGCTCCGTTGACGATCAGTTTGCGTGTGTTGTAGCCAACGTCGAGGGCCGTGTTCGTATAGCTCAGGAAACGGTTGCCGCGGGCGTCGTAGATCAGACACTGCGAAGTTGATGCAAAACCTACACCCTTGACTTCGTAATTGTCCCCGCCGCCCAGTTTGTCCGAAAGCTGAATCGGGTACATCAGAGCCAATTCGTCCGGAAGCGCATACCACAACTTGCCGTTGTCCACGATGGTGAAGTTCTTACGGTTGCCCTTCATAATCTGCGGATTGCTCGTCAGATCGCCCTTGACCTTTTTCTCATAAAGCAGACGCCAGTAGTTGTATTTGTGGTTCTCTAGCGTCGCTCCCTTCAGAATGTAGGGCTCCGGATTGTTTGTGAAGACCCCCAGAAGAATCTCGAAACTCGGGTTCACATCCGTGACGACCGTCGTACGCATGAAGTTGTGCATGCCCAGCCCTACGGGAGATCCGATCAACGAGGTTCCCGTCTCTCGCTTGTAGACGTCCGTCGACATCTCGCGGGCGTTTCCTTCTCCGTCCACACAACCCAGAACAGCCTGCCCGTCGACATCCTGCAACAGGAACCAGCTCTGGTTGAACTTGAAGATCGGCTTTACGGTGATCTCCTCGTAGGTGATGATGTCCAGCGTCGTGTCGGTGACGGCCAGGCGCAGCACGATGGGCTGCGTGTCCGACGATGTGACCGTCAGTGTGTAGGTGGGTTCATGACCCACGACCTCCCACGTCAGCGTGCCCGTCTGACGCTTCCATTCGTAGGCCAGGTTTTCCGTGCCGGTGGTGATCGTCTGCGTGATCGTCGGGGCAATCACCACGGTGTTTGTCATCCCCTCCTTCGGGGTCGTGTAGCTGTATTCGCTCGTCGTGATGACGATATCGTTGATCTCGTGGTAGTCGTAGTTGCCCTTGTCTTCGTAGCACGAACCCAGCAACAGCGACAGGCCGGCAAGAATCAGTAAGAATTGAAATCTCATTTTCATGGTTGATTCGGTTTATTGCAGCGGGAAACTGATTTCGATCTCGCTCTCGTCATCGTCGCCGTACAGCGGCCCGTATTTCTTTTTGTACTCGTTGTAGGCGCGGCGGAGTTCCAACTGGTTCTCCTGACTCTTGGCAATGCCGTCGAGCGTCGTCTTGAAGATCTCCATCATGAAGAAGTACTTCGACGTGCTGTAGGATCCCCACCAGGCACTGTCCCAGCTCGTGGGATAGATGTTGAGCGTCACGTCCAGCGAACAGATCAGATTCTCTTCCCGTCCCAGTCCGAACTGGTGCAACGAATTCGACGTATCTGAACTCACCTCCATGACTCCGCTCTTGGTGGTATTCAGGGTGGATACCTGTTCCTTCGTCGGGCAGGTCACGAAGACCGAGGCTTCGCTCGTCGCTACCGATACCGGGAAGGTGTAGGGATTCTCGAACCGGACCTTGACATCGAAATCTCGCGACTCTGCCTGAACTCCCTGGATGCAGTAGGTCATCGGTTCGGTCAGCAGACGTCCGATGAGCTGGGCCGTTATCTTGCACTCCTTTTCGGTGGTCTTCTCATCGGCAATGTAGGCGTTCAGATAGTCCTTGTCGTTGAACGAACACGAGGCTACCGTCACATACTCCAGGCGAGGCGACTCGTTGTAGAGTGCGATGTCGTTCTCCTTGCAGCCGACAGCCGCGCAAAGCATCATTGCGGCCGTCGTTATCGTTTTGATGTTCATCTCGTTTAATTGTTGTTTCCGAATGTGTACTCGTCGTCGGGAAGCGGCATCTGATAGTGGGTCGTCATGTCGTCCTGAGGCGCCGGGCAGTTCGAGAAAGTTTTGAAATTATGTCGCTTGTAGAAGAAGAACAGCTGGCCTTCGCCGTAGAACTCCTTCACGTACTCCTTCATCAGTTCGTTGACACGGACGGTCTGACCCGTTACCTGGCCGTAGATCTGGCGCGAGTCGATCTGGTCGAAATTCTGGGTCTGAGTCGGACTGTTCTGACCCGTGCGGGTAACGATCACGGCGTTCAGATACGAAGCGGCGGTTGTGGCAACCGGTTCGCACTCCGCGGCGATGTAGTACATCTCCGCCAGACGGATCAGCGGCTGCGAGTTGATACCCGAGTAGTTGTCGCGTGACGACGAGTAGTAACTCTGGTTGTACTTCTGGCTGACCTTCTTGATCTTGCCGTTGTCCGAGACGTTGCGGAACGTCTGATAGCGCTTGTCGCTCGCACCGCCGCTAGAGGTCTCATACCACGTCTCGATCGTAGACTGATAGGCGCTCAGAATGTTCGAGCTGCTGGCATCGATGAAGACCGGATCGACGATCTCGTCGTATTCGTCGATATAGAGCGCGAAGATCTGCTCCGTCGGCATGATCGGGGCGGCCGTGATCGAGTTGTAGGTCGACAGCGAGAACTTGCCGCTTTCTATGACCTGCGTGGCATACTGCAGTGCCAGGGCCTTGCTTTCGCTGTCGCCCTTGTAGCAGTAGGCGCGGGCCAGCATGGCACGGACTGCCCAGAGGTTCATACGCATCTGACGCATTTCGGTGAAGGCATCCGCCGTATCGTCGTAATTGAAGATCTCGCTGTCGTGACCATCGAGCAGTTTCTCGGCCTCGAGCAGGTCGGCGATGCAGAGATCAAGCACCTCGCGGGCCGTCAGGATCGGCGTGGCCTCGTTGTTGAAGGCCTTGCGGTAGGGAACGGCCTTGCCGTCGGGGTTCTGCGAGTAGACCGGGCCGAACAGGCGCAGCAGATCGAAGTGCAGGAAGGCCCGCAGGCCCAGCGCCTCACCCTTCATCGTTTCGTAGTAGTCCGGCGTGGTGATAACGTCGCGTTTGGCGTCTACGAAGTAGAGGAAGTTGTTGATGTTGGCGATGATGTTGTAAATCTTCGAATAGATGGTGTTCACCGTCGACTCGTAGGTTCCGTCATAGGCGTAGAGGGCCGACCAGTCATAGATCTCCGGAGCGCTCTCGTAGCGTCCGGCAAGCATGTCAAGGTACGAATAGGTCAGATTCTGCGCATACAGGTTCTCGGTTCCCATAAGCAGGTAAAAACCCGTCAGGGCATCCTTGAATCCCGTTTCGCGGGCAAAGAGGTCGTCCTGCTCCACCGAGGTTTTCGGCTGCACGTCGAGCCACTCCGCGCACGAGGTCGCTCCGCCGAGAAGCGTGGCCAGAATCAATATGCGGCAATAGAGACTTTTCATGTTTGTGGTCATACGTTAGAATACAATGTTAAGCGACAGGGCGAACTGGCGCGAGAAGGGATAGACCGTACCACGCTCGCGCTTGATCGTCGAGACGTAGAAGACATCCTCCATCGTGAATCCCCATTTCATCGAGCTGATCTTCAGTTTCGAAAGGAACGGCGTGTTGTTGCGGTCCATACGGTAGGTCAGCGAAAGAGAACCCATCTGCAGCGTGTTCTCATCCATGACGAATCGCGAGGTCTGCTGCGTGTTCGAACCGTTCGAGGAGTTGGTCAGACGCTTGTACTGGGCCAGGTCGCCGGGGTTCTGCCAACGCTCGGTCAGCACGCGGCGGTCGGCATTGTAGCGCAGGTCGGCGTTCTCAACCTTCGACACCAGCGTCTCGTTGTACATCTGTCCGCCGAACTTGTAGGTGAAAGCCAGGTTGGCGCCGAAACCCTTGTACTGGAACGACGTGTTGATCGTACCCTGCCATTTGGGCTCCGTGTCGCCGCACAGCACGGCATCCACCGAGTCATAGACACTCGTGATCGAACCGTTGCGCTTGAGAAGGATCTCGTCTCCCGTTGCCGGATCGATACCCAACGAGCGGACGGCCCAGATACCCGTCGTCGACTGTCCCTCGACGTAACGCGGCAGCGGCGAGATCGTCTCGGCCGAAGCGTTGATTTCGTTCTGGTGCTGCAGGGCCTGCGAGATCTCCTTCAGCTTGTTCTTGTTGTGCGAACCGTTCACCGAGACCACCCAGTAGGACTGCGTGGCATCGTTGCGGTAGGGGATGACGGCCAGGTTCAACTCGATACCCTTGTTCTCGAGCGTACCCATGTTCTCGGGATAGGACGCAAAGCCCAGCGACGGAGCCAGCGTGATCTGAGCCAGCGAGTTCTTCGTATTCTTGATGTAGTACTCGGCGCGGGCGGTCAGACGACCCTTGAAGGCCGAGAGTTCGATACGCGTATTCCACGTGGCGGTCTGCTGCCACTTCAGACGGTCGTTACCCAAAGCCACAAGCTCGATACCCGTAGCGTCGGACGACAGGTAGTAACGCATCAGATTCGAGTAGGAGTAGACCTGACGTGACTGGTAGGGGGCGAAGCCCTGATTACCGGTGATTCCGTACGACATGGCGAATACCAGATCATCCAGCCACTTCTTGTTGGCCTTTTTCATGAACTCCTCGTTGGTGATGTTCCATTTCACACCGGCCGACCAGAAGGGGGCGAAACGGTTGTCCTTACCGAACTGTGAGGAGCCGTCCATACGGATGTTGG
>CALUJN010000055.1 GCA_944320985.1 uncultured Alistipes sp.
CTTGACAAAAAGTCCCGTTGGGGGGGGGGGTGTGGTTTTTTTGTAGGGGGGGGGGGGGGGGGGGGGGGGGAGGGGGAGGAAAAAAAGGGACGAAAAGGGGCCGAAGGGGGGGGGGAGAGAACGGCAAAAGCGGCAGAGACAACAAAAACGTCAGGGAAGCAGAGACATAATAAAAAGGGGCGAAACCGAGAGCAGTCCTGAAGAATCCAAAGGACCAGTGACGCAACGCCTCTCAGCTTCGCCCGGATTGTCGGAGTCGGGAATGATTGTTCCGGCTCCGTTTTCATTATTCCGATGCAGCAAAGATAGGAATTTTTTCGGATTAATGATATATACATCATTACAAAAAGGCCAAAGCTTGGTGTTTCTTTGTTTAAATGAAACAACCCTGGAAAGATACGGCCCTTTTGGAAGCAATTGCCGGAAAGTGTAAGAGACTTCGGGCAGCAAAGGGCATATCACAAGAGGTCGTATATGAAGATACGGGGATACACATCGGCAAAATAGAGACCGCAAAGTACAATATCACCGTCAGCACCTTATCGCGGCTTTGTGCCTATTACGGCATCACGCTGAAGGAGTTTTTCGAGGAACTCGAGATTCCCGAAGAGAATTCCGGGGCCGCAAAACAGGAGTTGCCGGGGCGGGAGTAAAAGAAGCCGATCGGAAGGAACGAAGCAGAAGAAGCGGATCGAAAAATCCAGTTGAAAGGTCGGCTCGAAAGATCGGACCGGAAGGAACGGATCAAAAAGTCCAGCCAAGGAGGTCAAGTCGGAAAGTCGGGGCGAAAGGTCGGCTCGAAAGATCGGACCGAAAGAAACGGATCAAAAAGTCCAGCCGAAAGGTCAAGTCAGAAGGTCGGAGCGGAAGGTTAAACCGAAAAGTCTGGTCGAAAAGTCTGCCCCCCAAAAACGACCGAAAGAGTCCGCAAGAAGCGCGTCTCAAGAAAGCAACGGAATGGAAGACGCTAAATACAGGAATACCAGAGCCAACAAATCCAATATCCCGTCTGGGATTCCTCCGTCATAAAAAAAACCGCACCGAGATTTTCGGTACGGTTTTTTCATGTCCATCTATCGCTTCAACAATCAAGAGACGAAATACGAAACGATGTCATAATTTTTCCGCCGTAGGAGTGTCCGAAGGGGTGTTTTTCGAAGCGTTCTTGTTGTAGAGGAATCGTTTGATCTTCTGCGTCGGCGTCTTCACTAACTCCTCCTTCTCCTCGACGACCTCCGAGATCCGTGAAAAACGGTTCACCTTCGCATTCACGAAATCCATGATCTCCTTCTTGAGCTGCTCGGTCTTGGCCTCCCAGGCCTCCTTCTTCGTCGTCCACTCCTCGCGCCAGTCGTCAATCATCGCCTCGATCTCCTCCCGGTTGAAGTGAACCAGTGCCACAAGGCGGCCTTCCTGCTCCGTGACGATCGAATCGGCTATGCAGACGTGCGAATTCAGGACGCTTTCGATATCCTCCGGGTAGATGTTCTCTCCACCGGGTCCCACGATCATGTTCTTCAGACGCCCCTTGATATAGAGCCAGCCGTCCTTGTCGAACTCGCCGAGATCTCCCGTCCGGAACCAGCCGTCCGCCGTGAAGGCTTCGGCCGTGGCCTCGGGATTCTTGTAGTATCCCAGCATGATACTCGGCGTCAGCGCCACGATCTCTCCCTGGCGCGTATCGGGATTGATGTTGTCCAGACGCAGTTCCACCCCCGGAGCCTGCGGTCCCGTCGATCCGAGCCGAACCTGCGAAGGAGCCGCGCCGGCCAGCAATGGCGCCGTCTCGGTCAGTCCGTAACCGATGGCGTAGGGAATCCGCGCCTCAAGCAGGAAGCGTTCGGCCCCGCGGTCGAGTTTCGCACCGCCGATCCCGAGGAAGCGCAGACGTCCGCCGAAGACCTTCATGAGTTTCTTGCCCGCAACACGGTGGAGGTACCGGCGCAGGAATCCGACACGGTAGAGACTCTTCCAGAAGCCGTTGGAGTTGAACTTCGCAAGCACCTGGTGACGATAGATCTTCTCGATGACCAGCGGCACGATGAGCATCACCGTAGGACGCACGCTCCGCAAGGCCGGCATCAGCGCCGAGGCCGTGGGCGGACGGTCCAGATAGACGACCCGGGCACCCTCCGAGAAGGGATAGATCATGCCGATCGAACACTCGTAGGTGTGCGACAGCGGCAGAACCGAAAGGAACGTATCGTCGCCATGTACGGGGAAGATCGCCGAAGAGATTTCAATCTGCTTGCACAAGGCCTTGTGCGTCAACATCACCCCCTTGGGTTTGGAGGTCGTTCCCGACGTATAGATGATCACGGCCAGATCATCGGGAGACGGAATTCCCGTGGCGCCCGCTTCGCGGACGTGCTGGGCGATGACCCCGAGATTTTTCGTACGGACCACGACATTCAGACGATCGATGGTCTTGCGCGACAGTTTCGTAAAGAGACGGTCCGAGACAAGCAGCGCCTTGGCTTCGGCGTGTTCGATAATCATGTCGAGCTCCTCGCCCGAGAAGTCGGGAAGGATCGGAACGGCCACCATGCCGGCCGAGGTAATGGCAAAATAACAGACACCCCAGTTGGGCATGTTGCTGCTCAGCAGAGCAACCTTGTCCCCGGGTCGAAGGCCCGAGGTGGTCAGAATCTCCTGCACACGGGCTACGCGACGCCCCACTTCGGCATAAGTCACATCTTCGCCGTCGAACATCGAATAGGCGATGCGGGACGCAAAATTCTCCACGCTGTTGCGGACCAGTTCGTAGAGTGTATTGATAATCATAAGTAAAGTGTTCCTGTTATCCGTTAAGAGAACGCAATATTACGGGACGAAATTACGAAATTCCCGCCAAAAAACACTATTTTTGACGTAAAATATCAACATGCTCGACCATTCGATCATCAAAAGACTCGCCAGCGAGGCAGGGTTCGATCTCTGCGGCATCGCACCCTGCCGCCACTTCGACGACGCGGAGCGCCGCTTCCGCGAATGGCTCGCTCATGGATACCAGTCGTCGCTGCAATATCTCGAACGAAATACGGAGAAGCGCTTCGATCCCCGGCTGCTGGTCGAAGGGGCCCGCACGGCCGTGGTCTGCGCCGTGGGATACAAAAACCGCATGAGCGACGGATACCCCGCCGGGCATCGCACGAAGATCGCCTCGTATGCCTGTGCGGAGGATTACCACACGCTCGTGCGGAAGATGTTGCAACGGTTGTTCGAAGCGTTGCGGAGAATCTCGCCCAACCTCGCCGGGCGTGCCTTCGTGGACACGGCGCCGCTGGCCGAAAAACGGCTCGCCGTGGAGGCCGGATTGGGATGGATCGGGCGGCAATCGCTGCTCGTAACGCCCGAACTGGGAAGTTTCGTCGTACTGGGAGAGCTGATCCTCACCGAAGAGGTCGACCGCTATGACCAGCCCTTCGGTCCGGCACGCTGCGGGACGTGCCGGGCCTGTGTGGAGTGCTGTCCCACGGGAGCCGTGATGCCCGGACAGGGAATCGACACCGCACGCTGCATCTCGTGTCACACCATCGAACGCGAACCGTCCCGCAGTATCGATCTCGACGGATGGATCTTCGGGTGCGACGCCTGCCAGAGCTGCTGTCCCTGGAACCGCCGCGCCCCCCAACACCGCAACCGGGCGTTCGACCCGGTATTCGACCCCCTGGAGATGGATGCCGCGGCATGGCGGGCGCTGAGTCCCGCCGAATTCGAGCGTCTGTGCGGACGTACTGCTCTCATGCGCAGCGGCCTGGAACGGATCCGCAGCCAGATCGCCGATCCCCGGGAGGAGCCGGAAGCCGCGACCGGTCACGCATTCTGACGACAGGCAGACAGGGAGGAAAGGGCAAGAGCAATGAGCTTCGGGCCGGGCGCAGACCGAAACGTACGGATCCGTCACTCGCTCTGACAACGGATCGGAAGGCCGAATCCCCGCGGATCGGAATAACATTCGTAGACCGTTGCCGAAGTCAGGCCGAAGGTCCAGGCTCCGAACGAATCGGACGGGGCGGGTGAACTGGTCCAATAATAGCCCGACTGCGAGAAGAAAAAGAGGCCCAGCTCATCATACCGATAACCGACTCCCGGATAATAGGTCGTCGAAGAGCCATTGTAGAAAAAATTCCAACCCTGGACAAAAGTCCCCGAGATCTCCGTCGTGCCGCTCGATACCGAAGCCGTGGAGCCCGTCTGCGTAAAGGCACTGAAGACATACGGATGCGGGACCTTCCACCCCGGAGGACAGGGGTCGAACAGCGTTTTGGTCGTCTCGCTCCCGACCGTCGTGCCGTCGGGATTCCCCCACAGTTCATTGTTGCGGTATTCGGACGTCGTACCCTGGCCTCCGCCCCAGTACCAGTCGTAGGAGGAGCCGGGGACCGAGGCGATGAAGGTGTCGGGATAGGCCGTGGCGTACCACGTATTGCCCGTATAACCGACGTACTGACCCGGAGAACCGGTCGTCTGCACGGCCGTCCACTCCGAAAGGTAATTGTACGGATTGCTGTCGGCATCGAAAACCACGTCACCCCACGGGAAGGGATCCTTGCGCCCCCACTGGAAGAGCGAAGCCCGGAAGGATCGGGCATAAGGGCCCGCTTCATTGTAGATGGCCCCCAGGTTGCGGTCCATCATCCGGGCCGAACCCGTTCCATAGGCCGTTTCGTAGGTCGAATACATCGTATAGGTCTCGGCCGCAGCCTGCAGCTCCTCGTTCGTCTGATCCGTCACCCAGATATGCCAGCTCCAGAGCGCCTCGTCCGACGTGGCATCCGCATAGAGCCCGATCACCGCATTGCCGCCCAGCTGGGTCGGACGCTCGGTCAGCGCGAAAGTGATCTGCCCGTCGGCATAGCTCACGCTCCCCGGCTCGATCAGCCACGGCTGGCTCTGCCACAGCAGTTTGGCATAGCCGCCTCCCGAAAGATCGGCTGAAAGCGTACGCCCCTCGTAGCGTTGGATGGCCTGCTGAAGGCCGTCGGGAATGACGCCGTTGCCGGCAACCGTCGCATCGAACGAATAGCTCTGCGACGGAACCGAAACCACATAGCAGTTGGCCGTTTCGCCTCCCGACGGCGAAAGGTCGACGGTCGGACCCGCCGCCGTTCCCGTCGCGACATCCTCCGTGAGCACGAGCATCTGCGCCGCCGTAATGACTGGTCCCGAACGCGTATAGGTGGCCGTATATCCGTCCGTCGTACTGACCACGGCGTAGACCTGGCCGCCTCCCTGCGAATAGTCCGCAGGATTGACCGTCAGATAGGCCGTCACGCTCTCCGAGCCCAGCACCGGAGGCTCCGTAAAGGCAACACCGCAATACCCGATCTGCACCGCACCTCCCGCATAGGTGGCCGCCGTGGGGGTCGTACCCGTCAGATCGAAGGTAAAACGGCCCGTCATGTTGGCCGTCCCCGAGACCGTCCCCGACGAGGAGACCGTCGCGGCATCCGTCGCAAAGAGCATCACCGACTCGACTCGCTTCCCGGCCATCGTTCCCGACCCCGTGAGGTTGACCTCGATCACCGCAAAGGCGTGGCTGAAGCTCAAGGCGGAGAAGTCGCCCGTCGTACTCGTGAGGGCTCCGGCGACCAGAAAATCGTAATCGCCCAGGTGGGAGGAGTCTCCCGAGGCGGATTGAGTCTGTTGAGTGTCCAGCGTAAAGGCGATGTTCGAGGCACTCGTTGCCGCAGACGAATAGGGATAATAGGCATACAGCGTATAGGAGGAGGCTCCCTCGGCAAGGGTGATCGACCCGCTGAAGGTGCCGCCCGCCGCCGGCTCCGCCCCCGTATAGACAAACGGGGCGTTGGTCGTCGTGAAGCTGCTGCCGCTCATGACGAAGACGCCGATCGTATCGCCCGGGCTCCAGAGCATGTCATAGCCGTTGGGGGCCAGTTGGGTCCGGGTCCCGGGAGGGGCCGCTTCGAGACGGATGTCGCGCGTCACCAGACGCAGCGACTCCCCCTCCGTCGCAGGGTCCGAAGCGCAACCCGCCAGCACGCAGGCGGCAACCACCGACAACACGGCGGTGAAAAGGGTCGAAAGAGACGTCGGCGCCGCGGCAGAAGGAATCGCGGCGGAGGAATTCATCGCAGCGGCGGGATGGATCACAGCCGGATGGTTCGCAGCAGCGGAATGTATTGGGGCAGCCGGATGGTTCGTATCGACGGAATTCATCGCAGCGGTCGGATGGTTCACGGCCGGATGGATCGTGTCGGCGGACTTCATCGCAGCGGTCGAATGTATCGCGTCGGCCGGATGTATCGGGGCGGCGGAGCGTGCCGCAGCCGATCGTTTCAATGCGTTCATTGCCACTCCTCCTGATCAAAGCCTTCGATCGTTCCGTCGACCTCCGACACGGCGAATCCGCGTTCGATGCAGACCTCCAGGATCTCGATCTCCGGACGAACATACGTCTCCTTTTCCATATTGTTCCGTTACAGTTTGCGCGAAATCCCATGCACATATCGTACCGGAACGCCCCGGAATCGCTATTTTTGTCGAAAGGGGCCCTCCTCCCGAACCGTTGCGCCCGCCTCGTCGCTCCCGACGGCACGGGTATTGCCGCACCTTGTCAGCCGGCAAATAACTGCCGGTGCCTCCATTAGAAAATCAGAGTGGCTGCGCCGGCTCGTCGATTGCAGTCGGACCGGACGATAACGAAGAAGGAGCCTTCCCGCAGCGGGAAGGCTCCTTCTTTGTCTCCGGATGCAGCCCCTATGCTTCGGGCTTGCGCAGCTCCAGGTAGAGTTCGTCCAGTTGCGACTGGTCGATGTAGCCCGGAGCGTCGAGCATCATGTCGCGCCCGGCATTGTTCTTCGGGAAGGCGATGTAGTCGCGGATCGACTCCGAACCGCCGAACAGCGAGCACAGACGGTCAAAGCCGAAGGCCAGACCTCCGTGAGGGGGTGCGCCGTACTTGAAGGCGTTCATCAGGAAACCGAAGCGTGCCTGTGCCTGTTCAGGGGTGAAGCCCAGCAGTTCGAACATCTTCTCCTGCAGCTTCGAATCGTGGATACGGATCGAACCGCCGCCGATTTCGGTGCCGTTGCAGACGAAGTCGTAGGCATTGGCCCTGACGCGTCCCGGGTCGCTGTCGAGATACTGGATATCTTCGGGTTTGGGCGAGGTGAAGGGGTGGTGTACGGCGTAGAAGCGCTGCGTCTCGTCGTCCCATTCGAACAGGGGGAAGTCGACGACCCACAGCGGCGCGAACTTCTTCGGATCGCGCAGACCCAGCTGCTGGGCCACCTCCAGACGCAGGGCGCAGAGTTGCGTGAGGGTTTTGAACTTCTTGCCGCAGAGGATCAGAACCAGGTCGCCGGCCTTGGCACCGCAACGCTCGGCCATGGCCCGCACCTCGTCGGGCGTATAGAACTTGTCGATGGAGGACTTCACGCCGCCTTCGGCCTCCAGGCGGATCCAGATGAGTCCCTTGGCGCCGATCTGCTGACGCTTGACGAACTCCGTAAGAGCGTCGATCTGCTTGCGCGTGTAGGTGGCGCAGCCCGGTGCGGCGAAGCCCGTGATGTATTCGGCATCGTCGAAAACCGAGAACCCATGCCCCTTGGCCAGGTCGGTCAGATCGGAGAACTCCATGCCGAAGCGCAGGTCGGGTTTGTCCGAACCGTACTTCTCCATGGCCTCGATCCACGGCATGCGCCGCAACGGCTCGGGGAACTCGATGCCCAGCACGGTCTTGAACATGTGCTTGGCCCAGCGTTCGAAGATCTCCAGGACATCCTCCTGCTCGACGAACGACATTTCACAGTCGATCTGCGTGAATTCCGGCTGACGGTCGGCGCGCAGGTCCTCGTCGCGGAAGCAGCGCACGATCTGGAAATACTTGTCGTAGCCGGCCACCATGAGCAGCTGCTTGAGGATCTGCGGCGACTGCGGCAGGGCGTAGAACTGATTCGGAGACATGCGGCTCGGGACCACGAAGTCGCGCGCGCCCTCGGGCGGCGAGGCGACCAGATAAGGGGTTTCGATCTCGAGGAATCCTTCGTCCGAGAGGAAACGCCGGATCTCCTGGGCCATCTTGTGGCGCAGGATCAGGTTGCGCTGCAGGGGCGGACGCCGCAGGTCGAGGTAGCGGTATTTCATGCGCAGATCATCGCCGCCGTCCGAAACCTCCTCGATGGTGAAGGGAGGAACTTCGGCCTCGTGCAGCACCGTGATGCGACGCGCCGAGACCTCGATGTCGCCCGTAGCCATTTTGGGGTTCTTCGACTGCCGTTCGACGACCTCGCCCTCGACCTGGATGACCCATTCGCGGCCGATGCGTGCCGCGGTCTCGCGGGCTTCGGCCGGCGAGTGCTCCTCAACGACGATCTGCGTCAGACCGTAACGGTCGCGCAGGTCGATGAAGGTCATGGCGCCGAGGTTTCTGACTTTCTGCACCCACCCGGCCAGGGTGACGGTTTCATGGACGTTGCAGGCCCTGAGGCACCCGCAAGTATGTGTTCTGTACATGTCGTGTAAGTTTGTGTGTCCGTGGGGACGTTCGTTCGATTCAAACAACTCGCAAAGGTAATAACTTTTACGGAGAAAAAGCCCGCACGGATCGAAAAAAAGGTGGTACGGCTCCGGATCACACCGGCACGCCGCCCCCGGGAATTTGCAAATTCGGGAAAAAATCGCGTTTTTTGCAGAAAACATCGACATGGACCAGCGGCAAACCGATGAAAAATTCATGCGTCTCGCACTAAACGAGGCCCGAAAAGCGTTCGAAGAACAGGAGGTGCCCATCGGTGCGGTCGTTGTGGCCGACGGTGCCGTGATCGGCCGCGGACACAACCTCGTGGAGACCCTCTCCGACCCCACGGCGCATGCCGAAATGCAGGCGCTGACGGCCGCCGCGGCAACACTCGGCGGCAAATACCTGCAAAAATGCACGTTGTATGTCACCGTCGAACCCTGCATCATGTGTGCCGGGGCCATCGGCTGGGCGCAGATCGGACGCGTGGTATGGGGCGCCGACGACCCCAAGCGCGGATTCCGTCGTTACAGCGAGGCGGTCTTCCATCCCAAAACTACGGTCGTAAGCGGAGTTTTGGCCGAGGAATGCGAGGCGTTGATGACCTCTTTTTTCGCATCATTGCGGAATTAGATTTGGCAAAAGCGGATTTTTTTTTGTATTTTTGTCCCCAACGCTCCCCTGCAGGGGGTCTGTTCGACGGTTTGGATACGAAACCGGAAATTTGGATACGAGCTCTCAAAAACTCAACAAACATAAAAACGATAGAAAGCCATGAAAAAGATTTTTGTTTCAGCCGTAGCGCTGATGGCAGCCTTTTCGCTTTCGGCACAGGATGTTACGGCCATCTACAATGAGGCCGGCGCAGCTTTCAACGCCAAGGATTTCGCCGGAGCGGCCGCCAAGTTCGAGCAGGTGATCGATCTGGGTATCGACAACGAAGAGGTAGCCGCACAGGTCGCAACCGCCAAATCCACGCTGCCCAAATGCTATTACTTCATTGGTGGAGCAGCCATCAAGGCCGGAAATTACGAGGAGGCGCTGAAGAACTTCTCGAAATCCGCCGAGCTGGCCGAACTCTACGGCGACATGTCGCAGATGTCCAAATCGAACGGCTGGGTGGCCAAAATCTACCAGCTCCAGGGTGGAAACGCCTTCAACAACAAGGATTATGTAACCGCCGCCGGAATCTTCGAAAAGGGCTACAAGGCCGACCCCGACAACACGGGCATGGCGCTGAACCTGGCCATGAGCTACTGCGAAATGGGCGAATATGAGAAGGGTATGGACATCTACGAGGCCATTGCCGCCAAAACCCACCCGAAATACGCCGAGGACGTGGCCAAGGCCAAGGAGATGATGGCACTCTACACGAACAACAAGGTCGCCGAGATGCAGACGGCCGGAGATTACGACGGCATCATCACGATGGCTGACGCCCAGCTCGAGAAGAACCCGGCAAGCGCCCTCTTCCAGAACGTACGCCTGCAGGCCTATGCCAACAAGAAGGATTATGCCAAGGTAATCGAACTGGGTCAGGCTGCTGCCGACGCTCAGACCGAAGAGGAGGACAAGAGCCTGATGTACTACCTGCTGGGTGCTGCCTACAACGCCAAGGAGATGAAGCCGCAGGCCATTGCCGCCTTCCAGAAGGTAACGACAGGTCCGGCCGCCGAGAATGCCAAGACAGCGCTGACCGAGCTCCAGAAATAATTCCGCAAACCGAGAAAAAGGAGGACCGATCCATGCAGGGTCGGTCCTTTTTGATTGGCCCCATCAAACCTCCTCACTGGAAGCATTCGGAAGCACCCTTTCGAAAGGCTTTCACGGGGGGGGGCACCTGCCGCCGCAATCCCGTCGGAAGCAGTATCACCAAGGAAGCCCCATACCCGCGCATACGACAAACAAGAGCCCGGACAAAAGCTCCCTCGTCGGACAACGATAACGCATCGGAGGCTGGAATCAAAAAAGATCAACTCCCGAAGCGGATTCAACCGGAAGCTTCCAAATTTTCGCTATCTTTACCGCGTAAAAATCTTTCCTGCCATGTCCAATACCCCTTTGGCTGAACGCCTGCGACCCAAAACCCTCGACGACTACATCGGACAGGAGCACCTCGTGGGCCCGAAAGGCGTCTTCCGTAAGTTCTTCGAGACGGGAAACGTCCCCTCGTTCATCCTCTGGGGACCTCCGGGCGTCGGGAAAACCACACTGGCCCGAATCGTCGCATCCCAACTCAACCGACCCTTCTTCACCCTCTCGGCCGTCACATCGGGCGTGAAGGAGGTCCGCGAGGTGATCGAATCGGCCCGCAAACAACGCTTCTTCGACCAGCAGCCCCCGTTCCTCTTCATCGACGAGATCCACCGATTCAACAAGTCGCAACAGGACTCGCTGTTGGGGGCCGTCGAACAGGGGATCGTCACACTCATCGGCGCCACGACGGAAAATCCCTCCTTCGAGGTGATCTCCCCGCTGCTGAGCCGCTGTCAGGTCTATATCCTCCGGGCCCTCGAGGACAAAGACCTCGAAACCCTCCTCGAACGCGCCATCCGAACCGACATCGAACTCCGGGCGCGGGAGATCGAGGTCGCGGAGACCGCCGCGCTCTTCCGCTTCGCCGGAGGCGACGCCCGCAAACTGCTCAACATCCTCGACATCCTGGTCGGGGCAACGGACGGGAAGGTGACGATCACGGATCGCTACGTGCAGGAGTGTCTCCAGGAGAACATCGCCCTCTACGACAAGAACGGCGAACAGCATTACGACGTCATCTCGGCCTTCATCAAGTCGGTGCGGGGCAGCGACCCCAACGCCGCCGTCTACTACCTGGCACGGATGCTGGCCGGAGGCGAGGAGCCGCGGTTCATCGCCCGGCGGCTCGTGATCCTCGCCTCGGAGGACATCGGACTGGCAAACCCCAACGCCCTGCTGCTGGCCAACGCCTGCTTCGACACGGTGCACAAGATCGGCATGCCCGAGGCCCGCATCCCGCTGGCCGAAGCGACGATCTACCTGGCCACCTCCCCCAAGAGCAATTCGGCCTACATGGCTATCGGAAAGGCGCTCTCGTTCGTGGAGCACGACACCACGAACCGTCCCGTACCGCTCCACCTGCGCAACGCCCCGACACGGCTCATGAAGCAGGCCGGGTATGCCGAAGGATACAAGTACGCACACGACTACGAGGGGCACTTCGCCGAGCTGGAGTTCCTGCCCGAATCGCTGTCGGGCACGAAATTCTATGAGCCCGACACGCAGAATGCCGCCGAGGCCAAAATCGCCGAGCGCATCGCACGCCTCTGGAAAGACAAGTACAAGTAGATCCGAGATCCGCCCCGCGGAAAACGGAGCAAAACGACGCTTCATCATGAAAAAGATTGGAATCATCTCCGACACGCACGGATGCTTCGACGAAAGGCTCCGCGAATTCCTGAAGGATGTCGACGAAATCTGGCACGCCGGGGATATCGGATCCATGGAACTCGCCGACCGCATCGCCGCCTTCAAGCCCCTCAGGGCCGTATGCGGGAATATCGACGGCGGCATGACACGGAGGGTCTATCCCCCCTTTCTGTCGTTCGAGTGCGAGGGGGTTCGGGTCTTGATGACCCATATCGGAGGCTATCCGCGAAGATACGATCCGAGGGCTGTCAGGCAGATTCAGGCCCTGCGCCCGAAGCTCTTCATCGCCGGGCATTCGCATATTCTGAAGGTGATGTACGACCCCGTGTACGAACTGCTGGCCGTCAACCCCGGCGCCGCCGGAGAGTACGGATTCCACAAGGTGAGGACCGCCGTCCGCCTCACGATCGACCACGGAGAGATGCGCGACATGGAGGTCGGCGAATGGCCCCGCCGTCAGGATGATAACCCGGAGCGGGCGTTCGATGCGACGAAATGAACGATATCGTTCACATAATAAACAGAAGCGTCCGGTCGTTAGTGGGGCGAATTCTAACGACGACGCAACATGCAACCGAAAATCTCAAAGACGCTGGAGGGCATCATCGCCCGAGCGGCATTCAACACCACCAAGGCGGGAATGACCCACTCGCTCAAGGACGTCCTTGCGCTCGAACTGCTGCGTGAGGAGGGATCCCTGGCCTACCAACTTCTTTCCGCACGGCTCAAGGATTGGGAGCTCTATCAGGTGCGTCTGCGCATCGAACGCGAAATCGACGCCCCGGGATCTCCGGGAAAATCCGAAACCCGATCGCCGGAAGAGTTCTACCGCAACTTTTCACGTGAACTGATCGAGGCATACCCCTCGGTAAGAAGCATCTCCACGGCACACGCCCTGCAGCGAATCATCGAAGAGCGCTCCTCGGCAACGGCACGCATTCTGGAGATGTACGGCGTGAAGGCCGAAACCATTGCCGAAGGGCTCCGGCGATTCACCTCCGGAGACGATCTGCGCATCGAAATCCCGATGGCCAATCTGCTCGATTTCCACGAGGAGAACAAACCCGACAAGGGTTCGCTGCTCGACAAATTCGGCACGGACCTCACCCGCATGGCCCGTGAAGGGGCCATCGATCCCGTCGTGGGGCGCGAAGCGGAGATCGAGCGCGTGATCCAGATCCTCTCGCGCCGCAAGAAGAACAATCCGATCCTTATCGGCGAGGCCGGGGTCGGAAAGAGCGCCATCGTCGAGGGGCTGGCGCTGCGCATCGCGCGCGGCGAGGTCCCCTTCACGATCGCCGACAAGCGGCTCTTCTCCCTGGACATCGCCGCGCTCGTCGCCGGAACGAAGTTCCGCGGCGAGTTCGAGGAGCGGATACAGCAGCTCCTCGACGAGCTGCGCAGCGCCCGCAACACAATCCTCTTCATCGACGAGATACACACCATCGTGGGGGCCGGAGCCACCCAGGGCAGTCTCGATACGGCCAACATGCTCAAACCGGCACTCGCCCGGGGCGAGATCCAGACCATCGGCGCCACGACTCTCGACGAGTACCGGGCGGAAATCGAGAGCGATGCAGCCCTCGAGCGACGCTTCCAGCGGGTTATGGTCGAGCCCACAACCCCCGAGCAGACCCTCCGCATCCTGCACAACATCGCACCCCACTACGAACGCCATCACCGGGTCCGTTACACGGAGGCGGCGCTCGAGGCGTGTGTGAATCTGGCCGAACGTTACATTGCAGACCGGCACTTCCCGGACAAGGCCATCGACGTACTGGATGAGGCCGGATCGCGGGTGCATCTCGACGCCACGCGCGAACCCGAAGAGCTGCGGCACCTGGAAAAGTCCCTCTCGGAGGTCCGGCGCGAATGCCACGAGGCGGTCGAGACGCTCGTCTACGACAAGGCCGTCTCGGCGCGCATGCGCGAAATCGCCCTGCGCTCGAAGATCGACGAAAGCCGTGCCGAGTGGCGCCAGAGTCTGGAGCAGAATCCCGTGGAGATCGACGAAACGCAGATCCGCGAAGTCATCACCTCGATGACGGGGATCCCCGCCGAGCGGCTCTCCGAGGGGGAACAGGGCCGGCTGCAGCAACTCGCCGAGCACCTCGCACGGAGGGTCATCGGGCAGCAGGAGGCCGTCGAACGCATCGCGCGTACGATCCGCCGCTCGCGAGCCGGTCTGAAGGACGAACGACGCCCGATCGGCGTCTTCCTCTTCGTGGGGCCCACGGGCGTAGGCAAGACCCTGCTGGCCAAGGAGGTTTCGCGGTGGCTCTTCGACGAGCGGCGCGGCCTGATCCGCATCGACATGAGCGAATATGCCGAAAAACACAACGTCGCACGACTGATCGGGGCCCCGCCGGGATATGTCGGATACGGCGAGGGCGGGCAGCTGACCGAGGCCGTGCGGCGCCAGCCCTATGCCGTGGTACTCTTCGACGAGATCGAGAAGGCGCACCCCGAAGTCTTCAACACGCTGCTGCAGCTCTTCGACGAAGGGCATCTCACCGACGGGACAGGACGCCGGGTCGACTTCCGCAATACGATCCTCATCATGACCTCGAACGTCGGATCGCGGGCCGCGGCACAACGCACCGTACAGGTGGGATACGCCACCCCCTCGAAGCAGCATGCCCTCGACAGTTCGTCGCAGTCCGAATACCGCAAGGCGCTGGAGAACACCTTCTCGCCGGAGTTCCTGAACCGTATCGACGACATCGTGCTCTTCCGACAGCTGGAGATGGCCGACGTGGAGCGTATCGTCGACCTGGAACTGCAGGGGTTGCTCGCCCGGACCGAACGCCTCGGATACAGGCTCCGCATCACGGAGGGGGCCAAACGCCGACTCGCCCGAATGGGGTACGAGGCCCGCTACGGAGCCCGGGCCCTCAAACGCACGCTCACCGATCAGGTCGAAGAGCCCCTTTCGGTATTGATCGTCGACGGAAAACTCCTCGAGGGCGGAACCGTCATCGTGGAGTCGGACAAAAGTCATGGAGTCCGGCTGCGCGTCGCCTGACCGCACCCGGAAGAGATTCCCGCAAAGCAACGGCGATCCCGGAATCGGCTCCTTCGAGAGCCGCCGAGCGATCCCGCCTCAACAGAGAACGGCCGGATTCCCGATTTGGGAATCCGGCCGTTCTCCATGTATTGTCCCAAAAGATCTCTACCCCAGCACCCGGAAAACCGCCGCAACGAACTGCTGTCCGACGGGAAGCGAAACGCCTCCACGAAGCGTCATCCGACTCCGCGTAAAGGATTCGACCGCCTCGACGGAGACGACATACGAGCGATGGATCCGCAGGAAGGAGCGCTCGGGCAACAGGTCGGCCACCGTCTTGAGGTTGGTACGCGTGAGCACATGACCGCCCGAACGGCGGACGATCTTCACGTAGTTGCCCAACGCCTCGACGTACAGAATATCTCCATAAGGGATGCTCACGTTGTTGTACTCCTGCTTCACGACGAGATTGGCCGTCACGGGCACGCGCTTCGATTCGATCCGCCGGAAGGCCCGCTCCACAGCCACCTCGAAACGCTCGTAGGCAAAGGGTTTATGCAAAAAATCCACGGCATCGAGGTTGAAACCTTCCAGAGCATACTGCGCATGGGCCGTCGTAAAGATCAGGCAGCACTCCTCCGGAAGCGCATCGGCAATCTCCAGCCCCCCGAGACCGTTCATCCGGATGTCGAGAAAAACCAGTTCGGGACGCGTGCGGCGGATCGCCTCCAGCCCCACATGCGGTTCACTGAAGGTCTCCAGCGACAGGCCGCCCTTGCGGCGGCAGAACTGCTCGATAACAAGCAATGCCATCGGTTCGTCGTCGATGGCTATACAGCGGATCGGTTTCATGCTTCGTGCAGGTGAATGGTGAGACGTACCCGATAGATTCCATCCTGTTCCCCCGTCTGCAACGAGAAACGGCCCGGGAAGAGCATCTGCAGCCGTTTGCGGCAGTTTTCGATTCCGATGCCGGGAGTCGCCTCCTCACGCCGCCGCATCACGGCATTCTCCGTCCAAAAATCCAGCACTTCCCCGTGCAGCCGCAATCCGATCCGAATCGTGCAGTCCCGCTCGGACGAGGTGCCGTACTTGAAGGCATTCTCCACGAAGGTGATCAGAAGCATCGTCGGGACCAAAGCTCCCTCGTCGTCGATCTCCTCGCTCAGCTCCACCCGCGTGTGGCGGTTCAGGCGCAGCCGCTGCAGGTCAACGTATTGCCGGAGGTACTCTCGCTCGTCACTAAGAGAGATCAGCTCCCGGTCGGCCTGCTCGTACATGTAACGCAGGATGTTCGAGAACTTCACGAAGGCCGACTCCGTACGGTCCGACTTCGAGAGGACCAGCGCGTAGAGCGTATTGAGCGTGTTGAAGAGGAAGTGCGGGTTGATCTGCGCCTTGTAGAGGGCCAGTTCGGCCCGGTCGCGCTCGGCGGCAAGCTCCTGGCGCGCAAGAATCTGGCGGAAGAGTTCGAAGGTCAGCTCGATAGCCAGCGAAAAGCCCGTCACCACGAGAAAGAAGAACCAGATGGTCTGGCTCCGCATATTGTAGCGGGCCGCCAGTTGCCGCGGGTCCATTGCGATATCGCTCTCCGGCATCGGAAAGTAGGTAAGCAGCTCCGTCGTCCCGATCAGCACCAGCAGCAACAAAACAATCCGCAGGTATTTGCGTCGCAGAAACAACCGCGCGAGTTTGGCCCGACGGTAGACGAAATAGAGCCCGTAGCTGTAGATCACGAGCGCGATCAGAAAAGCCGTATTGTGCACGATCCAACGGTCGACAGGCAGCAACATGATCGTCAACGGCATGATGACCAGGCAAAAAAGCAGATCGATATAGCGTGCTATGCGGGTATGTTTCATGGCGGCACTCTCCGGGGCTGCAACAAAGATACGACTTTTCGAGGGAAAACAAGGCCGAGCGGCCCGGGCTTCGTCACCACATTCGGGGCGTTTGTCACCACTCGCTGCGCCGTTCCGTCGAGATTCCCTAAATTTGTATAGGTGTCCGGCAACCTCTTTGTCCGGCTCCCCGACCGGAAACAAAAATCGAAATTCCAATATGCACGTGAAGAGATCGCAACTGCTCCTGCTGCCGCTGCTGCTCCTGGGCGCCTGCACGGGCGAAGAGTCCCGACAGCCCGGCGAAGTCTACAAGACCCTTACCCTCGAAACCGCCTCACAAACCCTCCGTTCGGAGTACGCCGCCACGTTGCGCGGGCGTCAGACCGTGGAGATCCGTCCCCAGGTCGGCGGACTCATCACCGAGATCCGCATCGACGAAGGTGCCTCCGTACGCAAGGGGCAGGTGCTCTTCGTCATCGACCAGGTACCCTACCGCGCGGCTCTCGAAACGGCCGAAGCCAACGTAAAAAGTGCCGAGGCGCAATTGCAGACCGCAAGGCTGACCACCGAAAGCAAGGAGGCGCTCCACGCCCGAAAGGTCATCTCGGACTACGACCTCGAGATGGCCCGCAATGAGCAGCTCGAGGCCGAAGCGGTGCTGGCACAGGCCCGGGCCGCGGAGACCAACGCCCGCAACAACCTCTCCTATACGGAAGTGAAGAGCCCCGTCGACGGAGTGGCAAGCATGATCCCCTACCGCATCGGTGCGCTCGTGGACAGCAACATCGCCGAACCGCTCGTGACCGTCTCGGATGACGGACAGATCTACGCCTACTTCTCGATGGCCGAAAACCAGATCCTGGACCTGATCCAACAATACGGCTCGCTCGAAGAGGCCCGGAAGAAGATGCCCGACGTCACGCTGCGGTTGGGCAACGGAGCGATGTACGACCTCGCGGGGCGCATCGACGCCATCAGCGGTACGGTGGATGAAGGAACCGGCGCCGTGCGTCTGCGGGCCGTTTTCGAGAACCCGCGCCACCTGCTCCGCAGCGGTGGAAGCGCCTCGGTATCGGTCCCCACGTCATTCAGCGACTGCATCATCATCCCGCAGTCGGCCACCTATGAGCTGCAGAACCGCATCTTCGTCTGGAAGGTCGTCGATGGAAAGACCCAGTCGGCGCCCATCACCGTCTACAAATACAACGACGGCTCCTCCTACATCGTCGAATCGGGACTCAACGTCGGAGAGGTCATCGTCGCCGAGGGGGCGGGACTGCTGCATGAAGGAATAGAGATCACGCCTTCCGCAGGTGAAGAATCCGAAAACGACGCTGCCCTATGACCATCCGAACCTTTATCGAACGGCCCATCCTGGCCGGAGTCATCTCGGTGGTGATCCTCATTCTGGGGCTCATCGGGCTCTCGCAACTCCCTGTCGAGCAGTTCCCGGAGATCGCACCGCCGACGGTCAGCGTATCGGCTTCCTACACCGGAGCCAATGCCGAAACCGTCCAGAAGAGCGTCGTCGTACCTCTCGAAGAGGCTCTCAACGGCGTGGAGAACATGATGTACATGACCTCCACATCGTCGAACAACGGTTCCGCCCGCATCTCCGTCTACTTCCGGCAGGGTACGGACCCCGACATGGCCATGGTCAACGTGCAGAACCGCATCGCAACCGCCCAGGGATTGCTCCCGGCCGAAGTCACGAAGAGCGGAATTACCGTACGCAAGCGCCAGACCAGCAACATCAAGCAGCTGGCCGTATACAGCCCCGACGACAGGTTCGACGAGGCCTTTCTGACCAACTACATGAAGATCAATATCGAACCCCGGCTCTCGCGTATCGCCGGAGTGGGTGAGGTCAACGTCTTCGGATACGACTACTCGATGCGCATCTGGCTCGATCCGGGCAAAATGGCCAAATACGGACTCATTCCCGCGGACATCTCCACCATGCTCGCGGAGCAGAACATCGAGGCCGCAACAGGAACCCTCGGGGCCGAAGCGGGAAACACCTTCCAATATGTATTGAAGTACCGCGGCCGTTACGAAAACGAGGTCGATTACGAGAACATGGTCCTCAAGTCGCTGCCCGACGGCGAAATCCTCCGGCTGAAGGATGTGGCCACCGTAGAGCTCGGAACACGTGCCTATGACTACATCGGACGAGTGAACGGGCACCCCGGCTGCAACATCATGATCTCGCAGACATCCGGATCGAACGCAAACGAGATCATCAAGGAGATCGACCGCGAGATCGCCGAGATCTCGAAAACCCTTCCCAAGGGGATTCAGATTGTCGACCTGATGAGCACGAAGGACTTCCTCGACGCCTCGATCCGCAGTGTCATCAAGACCCTTATCGAAGCCATCATCCTGGTCGTGCTGGTGGTCTACGTCTTTCTGCAGAGCCTCCGCTCGACCTTCATCCCCGCGCTGTCGATCATCGTCTCGCTCGTCGGGACATTCGCCTTCCTCTATGCCGCGGGATTCAGTCTGAACATGCTGACGCTCTTTGCGCTGGTGCTGGTCATCGGCACGGTCGTCGACGATGCCATCGTCGTCGTGGAGGCCGTGCAGGCCAAGTTCGACGAGGGGTACCGATCGGCATACCGCGCAACGGTCGACGCCATGGACGGAATCACCTCGGCGCTCGTTACCACGACCTTCGTCTTCATGGCCGTCTTCATCCCCGTAAGTTTCATCGGCGGGACGACCGGAACGTTCTACACCCAGTTCGGACTGACAATGGCCGCCGCCGTAGCCATCTCGCTCCTTAACGCCCTGACACTCAGCCCGGCCCTCTGCGCACTCATCATGACCCCGCATCAAAGCGCAGGTGAGGGCCACCGGCTGAGTTTTTCATCGCGTTTCCATATCGCCTTTGATGCGGCATTCCACCGGCTGGTGGCGCGATACAAGTTCGGCGTACAGTTCATGCTGCGCCGCAAGTGGCTGGCCGGCGTACTGCTCGTCGTGGCATGCGCAGGATTCACCCTACTGATGATCACGACCAAGACCGGTCTGGTCCCCAACGAGGACATGGGAACCGTCTTCATCGACGTGCGCACCTCGCCCGGCAACAGCACCCAACAGACCCGCATCGTCATGGAGCAGATCGACAGTTGTCTGAGAGGGATTCCCCAGATCGAGATCTACTCCAACATCACCGGAAACTCGATGCTCAGCGGCCAGGGTGCCTGCAACGGCATGTTCACCATCCGCCTCAAGGACTGGGACGAACGAACCCGCAAGGAGGATGCCATCGAAGCCGTAATGGCGGAGATCCGCCGCCGCACGGCCTTCATTTCGAGTGCCGACATCATGCCCTTCACCCGCCCGATGATTCCCGGTTACGGCGTAAGCAGCGGTTTCGAAGTCTATGTCCAGGACCAGAAGGGAGGCTCGACCGAGGATCTGCTGAAATACACCCGACAATTCCTCGAGGCCTTGAACCAACGGCCCGAAATCGGCCGCGCCACCACGTCGTTCGACACCAAGTTCCCGCAGTATCTGGTCGAGGTCGACGCTGCGCGCTGCAAACGCAACGGCGTTTCGCCGGCCGACGTGTTGAGCACCCTTTCGGGCTATATCGGCGGCAGCTACGCCTCGAACATGAACCGCTTCTCGAAGCTCTACCGCGTGATGGTCCAGGCTCCGCCCGAATATCGGCTCGACACCGAATCGCTGCACAACATCTTCGTGCGCAACGACGCGGGCGAGATGTCGCCCATCAACCAGTATCTGACCCTGACGCGTGTCTACGGCTCGGAGGTCCTGACACGTTTCAACCTCTTCTCGGCCATTCAGGTCAACGGCACCCCGGCCGCAGGGTACAGCTCCGGGCAGGCCATCGAGGCCGTACGTGAAGTGGCCGCCGCAACGCTCCCGACCGGATATGGCTTCGAATTCGGCGGCATGTCGCGCGAGGAGTCCTCGACGGGGAACACCACGACCCTGGTATTCGTCATCTGCGTCGTGTTCATCTATCTGATCCTCTGCGCACTGTACGAGAGTCTCTTCATTCCGTTGGCCGTGATCCTCTCCGTACCGTTCGGACTCGCGGGCAGTTTCCTCTTCGCCAAGATGTTCGGACTCGAGAACAACATCTACCTCCAGACGGGTCTTATCATGCTGATCGGCCTGCTGGCGAAGACCGCCATCCTCCTGACCGAGTATGCCGCCGAGCGACGCCGACACGGCATGAGCATCGCCCAGGCCGCCATCTCGGCCGCAAAGGTCCGTCTGCGCCCGATTCTGATGACCTCGCTGACGATGATCTTCGGCATGTTGCCGCTGATGTTCGCCTCGGGAGTCGGCGCCAACGGAAATGCCTCCATCGGCGTGGGAACCGTCGGCGGCATGCTGATCGGAACCGTCGCGCTGCTATTTATCGTCCCGCCGCTGTTCATGGTCTTCCAATGGCTCCAGGAGCGCTGGATGCCCGAACGAAGTTTCGAGGACGAAGAGACCCTCCCCGTGGAGAGACAACCCGATGCCTCCGGAAACTACGCGAATTAACCATAACGCAGCCCCAAGGCCGATCCGTTCCGGACTCCGATATGGTGAGAACGATTGTCCGGAACGACCTCCTGCCGGAACCGGCGATAACGCCCGGGAAAGGGCTTGAACGACCCGATGTTCCGGCATGGAATCGGAGGGCTTTCCTCCCTTTCGGGATGGGAAAGCCCTCCGGAGATCGGCCATTGCATCTTTTCGGAAAGAATTTCGTACCTTTGCGAGCCAAAAACATCATCGCAGATGTACCGTTTTTCATCCTACAAAGAGCAATACAGACAAAACCTGCGGCTGGCCCTCCCCGTCGTGCTGACGCAATTGGGACAGATTCTCACGCAGTTCGCCGACAATCTGATGGTCGGCCGCTACGGCGGTGACGACCCCCTGCCCCTGGCTGCCGTATCGTTCGGAGGCACGGTCTTCTTCATCCTCTTCATCGCATCGATCGGTATCGCCCTCGGCATGACTCCCCTCGTCGGAGAGCTCTACGCACAGAAAAAACGCGAAAAGTCCGCCATTCTGCTGCAGAACGGAATCCTCTTCTACGGCCTGCTCGGGGTGGCCATGGCGGCCGTGCAATATGCACTCATCCCGTTCATGTACCACCTCGGACAACCCGTCGAGGTGGTCGACGCCGCCATCCCCTACTACAAGATGCTCATCTGGAGCATGCCGGCCGTGATGCTCTTCTTCGCCTTCAAGCAGTTCCTCGAAGGGGTCGGAAACACCCACGCCGAGATGTATGCCACGATCATCGCCAACGTGGCCAACGTCATCTTCAACTGGTTCTTCATCTACGGACACTGGGGAATGCCCGAGATGGGAGCCCGGGGCGCCGGTCTGGGAACACTCCTCGCCCGCGTGATGGCCATGCTCCTGATCATCGGCTACTTCTGCTCTCGAAGCCGCTATCGGAGCTACTTCGGGTGGTTCTCCCGCCGCAACTTCTCGCTGCGGACCATCGGGCAGCTCTTCCACATGGGAGGGCCGATCTCGCTGCAGATGTTCCTCGAAGCCTCGGCCTTCGTCGGAACCAGCATCATGATGGGCTGGTTCGGAGCCGGTGCCAAGACGACGATCAGCGCCAACCAGATCGCCATGACCATCGGCAACTGCGCCTTCATGATCGTCATGTCGATCGGCGCCGCCACCACGATCCGCGTCTCGCACTGCTACGGTGCCCGCAACATCGGCGAACTCTCCCTTGCCGCCAAAGCCTCATACCACCTCGTGCTGGCCTGGAATGCCTTTGCCGCACTGGTTTTCATCAGCCTGCGACACTTCATCCCCACGCTCTTCACCACCAACGCCGAGGTGATCGCCATCGCCTCGCAACTCCTGGCCTTCGCGGCGCTGTACCAGCTCTCGGACGGTGTTCAGAACGTCTCGGTGGGCATTCTCCGGGGCATTCAGGACGTGAAGATCATCATGCCCATCGCCCTGGTATCCTACTGGCTGCTGAACCTCCCGGTCGGCTATCTGCTGGGATTTTCTCTCGGGATGGGGCCTTCGGGACTCTACGTCGGTTTCTCATTCGGGCTCTCGATGGCCGCGGTACTCATGATCCTGCGCATCCGACGCAGCGTGCGGCGGCTCCATGCCGCGAAAGAATACGCGGCGGAATAAAAAATTTTTCGTATCTTTACGCAAATTATACCCGAAATGGAGATCGAAAAACATCATAACGGCGCCTGCAAACCCGAAGTGGGCCGCGGATGCGCCTTCTGCAACGACGGAGCCGAACCCGAGGCCGTGCTCTGCGACGGTTGTTTCAAACTGCACGAAACACCCTGGCTCGACGAATACCCCGGCAACGTACCCTCGGAGATTGTCGAGGTGCGATTCAAGAATACCCGTCGTTCCTTCTACCAGAACGTCAACCACCTCGACCTCAAACGCGGCGACATCGTAGCCGTAGAGGCCTCGCCCGGGCACGATATCGGCATCGTCTCGCTTACCGGGGATCTCGTGGCCCGGCAGATGCGGCGCACGGGATTCAACCCCTACAACGGCGAGTTCAAGAAGATCTACCGCAAGGCTAAACCCTACGATATCGAACGCTGGCAGGAGGCCATCGCACTCGAACACGAAACAATGATCGCCTCGCGGCAGATCGCCGCCGACATGGGCCTCAACATGAAGATCGGCGACGTCGAATATCAGGGCGACAAGATCAAGGCCATCTTCTATTACATCGCCGACGAACGGGTCGACTTCCGCGAACTGATCAAGGTCTTTGCCGAACGCTTCCACATCCGCATCGAGATGACGCAGATCGGAGCCCGGCAGGAGGCCGGACGCATCGGCGGTCTGGGAGCCTGCGGACGCGAGTTGTGCTGCGCTTCGTGGATGTCGAGTTTCTCGAGCGTAACGACCGGTGCCGCCCGCGTACAGGACATCTCGCTCAATCCCCAGAAGCTGGCCGGGCAGTGCTCGAAGCTCAAATGCTGCATGATGTATGAGTACGACGCCTATGTCGACGCCCGGAAGGATTTCCCGCGGCTGCGCGAGCCCCTGCAGACCGAAGAGGGTGAATGGTTCCTTGTGAAGAGCGACGTGCTCGCCGGGACAATGACCTTCTCGTCATCGAAGGAGACCCTGTCGAATGTCACCACGCTGTCCGTAAGTCGCGTCAAGGAGATTCTGGCGCTCAACAAGCAGGGAAAGAAGGTCGAACAGCTCCGGCATGCCGACGATATTCGTCCGACGGTCGAGGAGCCTACCTACCGCTCGGAGGAGGACAGCATCACGCGGTTCGACCAGGCCAAGCGCCGCAAACGGGGTGGAAAGAACAAAAACCGGAACGCGCAGAACGGCTCGCAGAACAACCCGAACGGTTCGCAGAGTACGCAAGGACAACAGCCCGCAAACGACCCGCAGGGAGAGGGACAATCCGTACGGGAGAATTCCGCGGAGAATCCGCAACGCCGCAACCCGCGGAACCGCAACAACGGAGGCCCCAAAGGGAATCAGAACGGCAATCGCCCCAACAACGGCGGGAACGGCGGCAATCGCGAAGCCCGAGAGAACGGTACGCCCCGGGAGCCGCGTGAGAATGCCGGCAACGGCAACCGCGAAGTCTCTGCCAACAACGGAGGCAACGGCAATACCGCGAACAACGAAGGCGGCAACCGCGAGGGGAACCGCAACAGGAACCGTCGGAACCATCGCCGAGGCGGCCAGAACGGCAACCGCCCCGACAACGGAGGAAACAGCGGCAACGGAGGCAATACCCCGGGTTCGCAGGGTGGTCCGAACCCCGGAAACGGCAGTACGCCCAGAAACGAATAACGGAGAAGTTCGGAATGCGACGGATCCTACTGTGCGGCATGCTTCTCGCCGGGGGGCTGGGGTGTGGCGGTTGCTCCGCTCCGGACCAGACCGCGGCAACGGATGTCCCGGCAAGGCGTTGGAGCGAGGCCACCGAAATCCGCTTGGAGAATGCCGACACCCTGACGCTGCGTGACGCCGCACTCTTCCTGCGCTGCAACGACCGCTTCGCGGAAGATACGCTCACGGTCCGCATCGCCACCCTGTCGCCCGATTCGCTCCGCTTCGAGGAGCCGTTTCTGCTGGCCATCTCCCGGACGGAGGCCCCGGCTGCCATGATGCGCGAATTCCTCATCCCCTATCGCCGGCGGATCAGACCCGATCGCATCGGTGAATATCGGTTTATCGTCACTCCTGTCCGCCCGGTATGCGGTGTGGAGGCTGTCGGAATCCGACTCTCGAAAAGCAACTGACCCCACGAAATCGCCGTGCCACAGCGCCCGGCATAAAAACAACGCCAAACAACAGATCTTCATGGGAAAAGACAAATTACGCCGCTTCCGCGAAAACCTCACCTTCCCCTGCTTCGTACAGCCCGCATTCGAGGAGGTGTTTCGCAACGACCATCCGTTGAAAGGGCATTGGAACGCGGAGTTCTTCCACAACGACCGACCCATCGTTCTCGAACTCGGCTGCGGAAAGGGTGAATATACCGTTGCGCTGGCCGAGCGCGACCCCGACCGCAACTACATCGGCATCGACATCAAGGGGGCACGGATGTGGCGCGGCGCCAAGACCGCCACGGAGCGCGGCATGAAAAACGTCGGATTCCTCCGCACGCGGATCGAGTTCATCAACGGACTCTTCGCCGAAGGCGAGGTCGCCGAACTCTGGATCACCTTCCCCGACCCGCAGCTCAAGACCCGCCGGGCCAAGAAACGCCTCACCTCGCCGCTCTTCCTCGAATACTATGCCCGAATGTTGCGCCCGGACGGCGCCATCAACCTCAAGACCGACTCAAAACACCTCTACGCCTACACGAACGAGGTGATCCGACACTTCGGGTTGCCGTGCGAGGTCTCCGAAGCCGACATCTACGGTTCGGGATATGCCGACGAGATACTCTCGGTGAAGACAGCCTACGAGCAGCGCTTCCTCGGAATGGGGCTCCCGATCTCCTACACCCGTTTCCGGCTTGACGGACAACGCGACTTCCCCTGGTTCGACTGGGAGGAGGACGAAAAGCTCGAAAAGGATGACGAAGAAGCGAGAAAGACCGGACTTTGAGTCCGGTCTTTCCTTAATCTTCCGGATCTGTCCGAAACAGGCAGCCCCGAATCCGCCATCAAACTACTCCAGTTCGAGCAGCGCCATGATGCGCCGGGCAAGTTCCGTATTGTCCATTACACCGGTAATGCGGTCGGCTCCGGTGCCATACAGGTAAACGGGGACCATCGCAGCCGAGTGGTTGCCGGTCGAAAAGCGGTAATCGACGCCGCCGTCAGGACGGGTGAAGTCCTTCTCGCAACTCGGGATCGAAAGCCCTCCGGTTTCGTGATCGGCCGTCACGACAACCAGCGTTCCGGGCATACGGTCGGCATACTCCATCGCTGTGGCTACCGTCCGGTCGAAGTCCCGCAACTCGGCCTGCATCCATGCGGCATCGTTCGCATGTCCGGCCCAATCGATCTGCGACCCCTCGACCATCAGCAGAAAGCCCCGATCACGGCGGGCGGCCTCACCCGAGAGGATCCGCAGGGCGCAGCGGGTGGCCCGGGGCAGGAAATCACCCCGCCCGGGAGCCGCCGGAAGAGGTCCGTCCGTCACGCTGCACAACACACGCCCGCAGGTCATCGTATCCACCCCCGCGAACGAATCGGCGACAAAATACCCGCGCCGGCGAAAGGTGTCCAGATAGTTGCCGCCCTCGGGGCACTCCTCCGCAAGGCTCTTGCGGCCACCCCCGAACAGCACATCGACACCACTCGCCAACAAATCACGGGTTATGGATAACGTATCGTTCCGATCCGGCACATGGGCGTAAAAGGCCGCCGGTGTGGCATGCTGCAACCCGCACGTCACGGCAATACCCACAGCCATCCCAGCCTGACGGGCCCGCGCCATCATCGACTGCAGAGGTCGCCCCTCGGGATCAATGCCGACCATGCCGTTCGCGGTCTTCGTCCCCGAGGCGAGGGCCGTAGCCGCTGCGGCCGAATCCGTCACACGGCTGTTGGCCGAACGGGTACGAACCAGCGCGACTCCTTCAGCCCGATCGAAGGCCGTCAGTGTATCGCCCTTTTCAAGCTGTAGCAGCGAGACTTGGGTCAAACCCATTCCGTCTCCGATCAGAAAAATCAAGTTACGGACCTTCCCGTCCTCGGCAGCCGGAGCTGACATGGTCCCAACAAGCAACACTGCCAGACACAACAATCTCTTTTTCATGATTCCCGATCGATTTCGATGCGAAAATAACTCCTTTTATAGAACTTTTCACTACATTTACACCACTTTAACCCACATGTAACATGGATGTAAAGATCGCCCCGGACTGGAAGGAGATCCTCGCCCCGGAGTTTGAAAAGCCCTACTTCGCACAACTCACCGACTTTGTACGTCAGGAATACGCTTCGCACCGCATCTATCCGCGCGGCAGCAACATCTTCCGGGCCTTCGACAAGTGTCCCTTCGAGCGGCTGAAGGTGGTCATCATCGGGCAGGATCCCTATCACGGCCCCGGGCAGGCAAACGGGCTCTGCTTTTCGGTCGCCGACGGGATCCCCTTTCCCCCTTCGCTGCAGAATATCTTCAAGGAGGTGGCCGACGACACCGGGTGTCCGATCCCCGCGAGCGGGAATCTCGACCGCTGGGCCGAACAGGGCGTACTGTTGCTGAATGCCGTGCTCACGGTCCGTGCCCACGAGGCCGCCTCGCATGCCGGACACGGCTGGGAAACCTTCACCGATGCCGTCGTACGCGCCATTGCCGAACGGAAACAGGGAATCGTCTACATGCTCTGGGGTAGCTATGCCCAGCGCAAGGGGGCCATTGCCGACCCGCAGCGGAACCTCGTACTGAAGGCCGTGCACCCTTCGCCGCTCTCGGTCTACCGGGGATTTTTCGGCTGTCACCACTTCTCACGCGCCAACGAGTATCTCGTCAGCCAGGGCAAGGAGCCGATCGTCTGGTAGTCCGTACGGCAGCCATCACGGCCGAAGTGTCTCGCAATCGTCCGACAGCAGGAAGTCACGTCCGACACCGATACAAAAAAACCGGAGGCCTCAACCTCCGGTTTTTCATATTCTTCTTCTTTCCTTCGCACCTTCTTCCCTTCTCTCCTTTGCCCTCCCCGCTTCTGCCGACGGGAGGGAGGGGGGGGGTTATCCCAGGTAGGATTTCAAGAGTTTCGAGCGCGACGAATGGCGCAGGCGGCGAATCGCCTTCTCCTTGATCTGACGGACACGTTCGCGCGTCAGGTCGAACTTCTCGCCGATCTCCTCGAGCGTCATCTCCGAGCAACCGATGCCGAAGAAGTACTTGATGATATCGCGTTCCCGTTCGGTCAGCGTCTCCAGAGCCCGTTCAACCTCCGTCGACAGCGACTCGTTGATCAGTCCACGGTCGGCATTCGGCGAATCGGGGTTCACCAGCACGTCCAGCAACGAGTTGTCCTCGCCATCGGCAAACGGTGCGTCCACCGAGACATGACGCCCTGCAACACGCAGCGTATCGGTCACTTTCTCCTTCGGGAGCTCCAGTTCGGTGGCCAACTCCTCGGGCGACGGCGTACGTTCGTGCTCCTGTTCGAAGCGGGCGAAGGCCTTGTTGATCTTGTTGAGCGACCCCACCTGATTCAACGGCAGACGGACAATACGCGACTGCTCGGCCAATGCCTGGAGAATCGACTGCCGGATCCACCATACGGCGTAGGAGATGAACTTGAAACCTCGTGTTTCATCGAACTTCTCCGCAGCCTTGATCAATCCGAGGTTGCCCTCGTTGATCAGGTCCGGAAGACTCAGACCCTGTCTCTGGTATTGTTTGGCGACCGACACCACGAAACGAAGATTCGCTTTGGTGAGTTTCTCGAGAGCCTCCTGATCGCCCTTTTTGATCCGTTGTGCGAGTTCCACCTCCTCTTCCACCGTGATGAGCTCCTCCTTGCCGATCTCCTGCAGGTACTTGTCCAGCGAGGCACTCTCACGGTTGGTGATGGACTTGGTAATCTTGAGTTGACGCATATCTTTTCCTTACTTCCTAAAATAGTTCCTTACGACACGAAACCCGCCTCCGGATCATCCGGCTATTCAACGAGCATGTAGCTTGCCGAACGGCCGTTGGGATAGATCCCGTCGATCGAACGGATCTTCTCGGTCATGCGCCGCATGTCACTGAGCGAATAGACCGGCTGATCGTTGATGTGGGTAATCACAAATCCCTGCTTGACGCGGGCGCGGGCCAGAATCCCCTCCGCCTTGATGCCGACGACCTGCACGCCGCCCTTGATATCGAGCTGCTGGCACAGTTTCGTCCCCGCATCGGCGAACTTTCCGCCAAGGGCCTCGACCACATCGACGTCCTCTTTGGTCATCAATTCCGTTTTGCCAGCTTTATTACGCAAAGTAACCTCAATTTGTTTCACCTGTCCGTCCCTTTTTACCGACAATTTGACCTTATCGTTGGGTCGGCGCTTGGCGATCTGCTCCTGGAGCGTCGAGGGCTCGGTGATCTTCACGCCGTCGACATCCAGAATGATGTCACCCTTGCGGATCCCGGCCTCCGAAGCGGATCCTCCCTCCGAGACACTCGCTACATAGGCTCCACCAAGATCCTTGATACCGAGCTCCTTACCCTCCGTATCGAGGAAGTCCTGATCCACCACGCGGAACTGGATGCCCAGCATGGCACGCTGCACAACGCCGTACTCCTTCAGATCGACAACCACCTTGCGGACGATCGACTCCGGAATGGCGAACGAATAACCCACATAGCTGCCCGTCTGCGACTTGATGAGCGTGTTGATACCCACCAGTTCTCCGTGGGTGTTGACCAGTGCACCGCCCGAGTTGCCGGGATTCACCGCCGCGTCGGTCTGGATGAACGACTCGATGCGGAAGTCGTTGGGAATGGCTCCCAACTGACGGGCCTTGGCACTCACGATGCCCGCCGTGATGGTCGACTGCAGATCGAACGGAGAGCCGATCGCCAGGACCCATTCGCCCAGACGCAGCGCATCGGACGATCCGAAGGGCAGCGTCGGGAGATCCTCCGCGTCGATCTTCACGAGTGCAAGATCCGTCGCGGAATCCGTACCGATGAGTTTGCCGTCAAACGTACGGCCGTCGTAGAGTTTCACGCGCAGTTTCGAGGCGCCGTCCACCACGTGGTTGTTCGTCACGACGTAGCCGTCCTCCGAGATGATCACGCCCGAACCGCCGGCCCGCTGCTCACGATACTGAGGACGTCCGTCGCCATAACCGTAATCCTGCGGAATGCCGAAGAACTCCAGGAAGGGATCGTAACCCCGACGCGGCATCTCCACCTGCTGGATCGACTCGATGTTCACTACGGCCTTCACCGCATTCTCCGCGGCATAGGTCAGATCGGGATATTTTTCATTCTGATAAGACGTAAAATGGTTGCCCAGCGCCGGGGTGCGTTCCACCTCCCGCTCGACGTATGCCACGGAGGCCTTGCGGTCTCCACCTACAGCCCATGCCGTCACTCCGCCGGCTACGGCCGATACGGCAACAAGTCCCAAAATCAAAAATGCCTTTTTCATACCAATCAAGTGTTTAGTGTTTATCAATCGGAGGCAATTTTTCTCACATAGGCAATGTTCAAAATTTCTTTTGTGGGACAAACGAACGGAATTGTCCGGTTAGTATGTCCGATTCGTACAAAAAAATCGGGACACCCGCTACGGATGTCCCGATTGTCGCAAATTCCGTGCATTAAAGGCCGAACTCCCGGCGGACGGCATCCACGGCATCGAGCTTCTCCCAGCCGAAAAATTCGATCTCGCGCTCCACCTCGTGACCGTTCTCCCAAACCTTCACCGTCTTATGATAGGGACGGTTTCCGAAATGTCCATAGGAGGCCGTGGCCTCGAAGATCGGATTCTTCAGTCCGAAACGCTTCACGATGGACGCCGGGCGCAGGTCGAAAAGCTTGCCGATACGGCGTGCGATCTCCCCGTCGGTCATCCCCTCGAGGGCCTTCGGGCGCGGCGATCCGTACGTATCGACGTAGATCGACAGCGGCTCGGCGATACCGATGGCATAGCTCAGCTCCACGAGCATCTGGTCGGCAACGCCCGCAGCCACGAGATTCTTCGCAATGTAACGCGCGGCATAGGCTGCCGAGCGGTCCACCTTCGAGGAGTCCTTGCCCGAGAAGGCGCCGCCACCGTGAGCCCCGCGGCCGCCGTAGGTATCGACGATGATCTTGCGGCCCGTGAGGCCCGTATCCCCGTGAGGCCCGCCGATAACGAACTTGCCCGTGGGATTCACATGCAGGATGTAGTCGTCGCCGATCAGATCGGCCAGTTTGTCACCGGCACGCTCCAGACGCGCCTTCACACGCGGAATGAGGATCGTGCGCACATCCTCGCGGATGCGGTCCTGCATCTGACGCTCGGCCTCCTTTTCGCTCAGACCGTTGCCCGGGCGGATGAACTCGTCGTGCTGCGTCGAGACGACGATCGTATGCACGCGCAGCGGTTTGTTCGTCTGCTCGTCGTATTCGATCGTCACCTGCGACTTCGAATCGGGACGCAGGTAGGTCATCACCTCTCCTTCGCGGCGGATGACGGCCAGCTCCTTCAGAATGACGTGCGAGAGAATCAGCGTCGCCGGCATCATCTCACGCGTCTCGTTGCAGGCGTAGCCGAACATGATTCCCTGGTCGCCGGCACCCTGTTCCTCCTCCGCTTCGCGGACGACGCCCTGGTTGATATCCGACGACTGTTCGTGGATGGCCGAAAGAATGCCGCACGAGTTGCAGTCGAACTGGTATTCGCTCTTCGTATAGCCGATACGCTCGATCACGCGGCGGGCAACGCCCTGCACGTCGACATAGGCCTCCGAGCGCACCTCGCCCGCCACGACGACAAGCCCCGTGGTGCAGAGCGTTTCGCAGGCGACCTTCGAATTGGGATCGTGACGAAGAAATTCGTCGAGAATGGCATCGGAAATCTGATCCGAAACCTTATCGGGGTGTCCCTCCGAGACAGACTCCGATGTAAACAAAAAACCCATTTTGAACCGTTTTTTTAAGGTTAAACGTCTA